>JADGHX010000052.1 GCA_019683695.1 Steroidobacteraceae bacterium | reverse complement strand
GCCGGGAGCCTCTCGGGATGGACGGTCTCCTGTGCACCGCTCGGGTGCGTGATCGGCGCCGCCATCGCAGGGCCGCTGTCGCAGCGTGTGGGGCGGCGCGGTGGGCTGCTCGTGGCGGCCGTGCTGTTCCTGGTGTCCTCGCTTGGCTCGGCGTTTCCGGAGTTCGGATTCGGTCCCGTCGGCAGCATGGGGGCGCAAGCGCTCACGCCCTTCATGTTCTATCGCATCCTCGGGGGTATCGGTATCGGGACGGCATCGATGCTCTCGCCGTTGTACATCGCCGAGATCGCTCCACCCTCACAACGCGGCCGGCTCGTCACGTATCAGCAGATCGCCATCGTGGGCGGCATGGTGCTCGTCTACTTCGTCAACTGGGCGATCGCCGCACAGGGCGATGACGAATGGGTGCTGCAGATGGGCTGGCGGTACATGCTCGCGTCCTGTGCCGTACCGGCCGCCTTGTTCCTGCTTTTGTTGCTGCTCGTTCCGGAAACGCCGCGCTGGCTGGTGGTGAAGGGGCACAAGGAGAAGGCGAAGCAGGTGCTCGCGCGGCTCTCGAGCGAGGAAGAGGCCCGCATCGTGCTCAGCGAGATCGAGAATTCCTTCTCGCACACGAGCGGCAAGCTCTTCGCGTTCGGCGGGCTCGTGGTGTTCGTCGGTGTGATGCTCTCCGTGTTCCAGCAGTTCGTGGGCATCAATGCGGTGCTGTATTACGCGCCGCTCATGTTCGCCAACATGGGCGCGTCCACGGATAGCGCATTGCTTCAGACGGTTATCGTCGGCGTTGCCAATGTCGTCTTCACGCTCGTGGCGTTGGCGACGGTGGATCACTGGGGCCGCAAACCGCTGCTCGTGCTCGGTGCGCTCGTGATGGCCGCCTCGATGATCGCGCTGGGAACGCTCTTCGCCACAGGCCATGTGGGCACGGCGGCGCTCGTGGCCGTGGTGACGTACATCGCGGGGTTCGCGCTTTCGTGGGGCCCCGTCGTGTGGGTGCTGCTATCGGAAATCTTCCCGAACGCCATCAAGGGCAAGGCGATGGCGCTCGCGGTTGCCATGCAGTGGATCGCGAATGTCTTCGTCTCCGGGTCGTTCAAGGTGCTCGACGGCAACTCGGTCCTGAACACGCTCTTCAACCATGGCTTTGCCTACTGGATCTACGGTGCCATGAGCGTGCTCGCGGCGCTGTTCGTCCTGCGTTACGTGCCCGAGACCAAGGGCCGCACGCTCGAAGCCATCCAGGAGCTCTGGGCGCGCCCGCACCGATGATTGCCTCGCTTCCATCGGACTGGCGCAGCGCCACCCTCATCGGGCGCATACAGACGCGCGAGGGCCCGACGCCCGTTCTGCTGACGGGTGGACGGCTCAGGGATGTGTCTCGCGCGGCGCCCACGGTTTCGCAGCTTCTCAACGCCTGGACGGGCGAGCTTCCGCCGGGAGAGGACCTGGGCCCGATCGAGGAGCTGCCCATCGCACGCGAGTTCGATGGCGCCGGGGAAATGCGCCTGCTCTCGCCATTCGATCTTCAGTGCATCAAGGCGAGCGGTGTCACGTTCGCCGTGTCCGCAATCGAGCGCGTGATCGAAGAGCGCGCGCGCGGCGATGCGGCGCGTGCGGAAAGCCTGCGCGCGAGCCTGCGCGAGCGGGTGGGCGCGGACATCCGCGCCGTGAAGCCCGGCTCCGAAGAGGCCCGCCGGCTGAAGGACGTGCTGATTGCCGAAGGATTGTGGTCGCAGTATCTGGAGGTGGCCATTGGGCCGGACGCCGAGATTTTTACCAAGGCACCGCCCTTGTCTTCCGTGGGTTGGGGTGCGTGGATCGGCGTGCGTGCCGATTCGGCGTGGAACAACCCTGAGCCTGAGATCGTACTGGCGTGCGATCGCGCTGGACGCATCCTCGGTGCCGCGCTCGGCAACGACGTCAATCTCCGCGACATCGAAGGGCGCAGCGCACTGCTGCTCGGCAAGGCGAAGGACAACACGGCCTCGTGCGCGATAGGCCCGTTCATCCGCCTCTTCGATGAGGCGTTCACGCTCGATGACGTGCGAGGCGCCCTCGTGCGCCTGGAGATCGAAGGCGAGGACGGCTTTCGCCTCGAAGGCGCCAGCACGATGAGCGAGATCAGCCGCGACCCGACGGAGCTCGTCGCGCAGACCATCGGCCGCAATCACCAGTATCCGGATGGCTTCGCGCTGTTCCTCGGAACCTTGTTCGCGCCCATCGTGGACCGCGACACGCCGGGCCTCGGCTTCACGCACAAGCTGGGCGATCTCGTGCGCGTGCGGTCGGATCGGCTGGGCGTGCTCGAGAACAAGGTCACCACCTGCGAGCGCGCTCCACCCTGGACGATGGGCATCGGTGAGCTGATGCGCAATCTGGCGGCGCGCGGGCTTCTGCCGACACCCGCATCTCTTTCAGTTCCGCAAGGATCGCCTCGTGAGTGACACTCTCACGCTCTCGCACTACATCGACGGGCAGTGGCTGCGAAGCGCGCCGTCATTCGAAAGCCTCAACCCCTCGGACACACGGGACGTCGTGGCGCGCGTGCCCGCGGATGAAGGCGACCTGATCGATGCAGCCGTTGCAGCCGCGAAATCCGCCTTTCCGGAGTGGTCCGCCGCAAGCCCGGAGGTGCGGAGCGATGTGCTGGATCGGGTCGGCACCGCGTTGCTCACGCGCAAGGAGGAGCTCGGGCGCCTGCTGTCTCGCGAAGAGGGCAAGACGCTGCCCGAGGGCATCGGCGAAGTGGCGCGAGCCGGCCGCATCTTCAAATTCTTCGCCGGCGAGGCGCTGCGCCGGACCGGCATCACCGTCGATTCGACACGCCCCGGCATCGACGTGGCGACCTATCGCGAGCCGCTCGGTGTCTTCGGGCTCATCACGCCCTGGAATTTTCCGATCGCGATTCCCGCATGGAAAAGCGCTCCGGCGCTCGCGTTCGGCAATACCGTGGTGCTCAAGCCTGCTTCGCTGACTCCGGCGATTGCCGCCGCGCTCGCCTCCATCATCCATGAATCCGGAGCGCCGAAAGGTGTGTTCAACCTGGTGTTCGGTGGAGGGGCCGCGGGAAACAGGCTCGCGGCGCATCCGGACGTGAATGGCGTGTCATTCACGGGCTCACAGGCTGTGGGCGCACGCGTCGCGGCTGCGGCGCTCGGTCATCAGGCTCGCATCCAGCTCGAGATGGGCGGCAAGAACCCGCTCGTGGTTCTGGACGACTGCGATCTGGATCGGGCCGTGTACTGCGCGCTCGATGGCGCGTACTTCGCAACGGGGCAGCGATGCACCGCCTCGAGCCGGCTCATCGTGACCCAGGGGATTCACGACCGGTTCGTCGAGGCGCTTGCCGCGCGGGTTGCGTCCCTGCGCGTGGGCGATGCGCTTGCGGCGGATACACAGATTGGCCCGCTCGCCAGTCAGGCGCAGCTCGACACGAGCCTGGAGTACCTCGACATCGCCGCGCGCGAAGGCGGGCGACGCATCGTGGGCGGTGAGCGGCTCTCGCTCGACAAGCCCGGATACTATCTCGCTCCGGCGCTCATCGTGGACACGCATCCCGGCATGCGCGTCAACAGCGAGGAGATCTTCGGCCCGATCGCTTCCGTCGTGCGCGTGCGGGACTACGACGAGGCGCTGAGTGTGGCCAATTCGGGAGAGTTCGGGCTGTCCGCCGGCATCGTCACGCGGTCGCTGCATGCGGCACGTCACTTCGCCCGTCACGTGCGCGCCGGCATGGTGATGACGAATCTGCCCACCGCCGGCGTCGACTATCACGTGCCGTTCGGCGGCACGCGCAAATCCAGCTACGGCGCGCGCGAACAGGGTTCCGCGGCCGTCGAGTTCTACACGCAGATCAAGACGACCTATTCCTGGGCCTGATACATGACGGCTGCCATTTTCCCTTCGTTGGCCAACAAGACCATCGTCGTGACCGGAGGCGGCTCCGGCATCGGCGCGGAAATCGTGCGAGGCTTTGCGCGGCAGAACTCGCGTGTCTGGTTCCTGGACATCGCGGAAGCCGAATCGCGAGCGCTCGCCGAAGAGCTCGGCGGCCGTGCGCAATTCCTCAAATGCGACCTCACGGATCTCGCCGCGCTCGAGGCCGCGTTCGCCACCATCCACGCCCAGGCCGGCTCGATTTCGGTGCTCGTGAACAACGCAGCCAACGACGATCGCCATGCGCTGGAAGCCGTGACGCCGGCGTACTGGGATGAGCGCATCGCCGTGAATCTGCGCCACTACTTCTTCGCTGCGCAGGCGGTGGCTCGCGGCATGAAACGTGCGGGCGGCGGGGCCATCATCAATCTCGGCTCGGTCTCGTGGCATCTCGCCTTGCCGAATCTGGTGCTGTACGAAACCGCCAAGGCGGGCATCGAGGGCATGACGCGGGCGCTCGCGCGGGATCTGGGCGAGTTCGCCATTCGGGTGAACTGCGTCATTCCCGGTGCCGTGCGCACAGCGAGGCAGATGGCGTTGTGGCACACGCCCGAGGAAGAAGCGAAGATCCTGGTCCAGCAATGCATCAAGTCGCGCGTCGAGCCGGCGGACATCAGCGCGATGGTGCAATTTCTGGCGTCCGACGATGCCCGCCTCTGCACAGGGCACAGCTACTGGGTGGATGCCGGCTATCGCTGAAGGGGGCGCTCACGTGAGCACGGTCGAGTGTGTCTGGCCCGTCGGTGCGCAGCTTGGCGAGGGGCCCGTATGGTCCGCGGCGGAGCAGGCCGTTTGGTTCGTGGACATCAAGGGTCAGGCCATTCACCGGTATCACGAGCCGACCGGCGCCACGCGAAGCTGGCGCGCGCTCTCGCAGCCGGGTTTCGTTCTGCCGGCTCGCAACGGCCTCTTCATCTGTGGCCTCAAGTCCGGCCTGCACGAGTTCGATCCCGAAAGCGGCGAGTTCCGGCTCCTGCACGTGGTGGAGCCGCACGCGCCGAACAACCGGCTGAACGATGGTTACGTCGATGCGCAGGGCTATCTCTGGTTCGGCTCGATGGACGACAACGAGCAGGCTGCGACGGGTGCCCTGTATCAGCTCACGAATCGGGGCTGCCGAAGGCGTGACGAAGGCTACGTCATCACGAATGGGCCGGCGGAGAGCCCCGATGGTCGCACGCTCTATCACACGGACACGCTCCGGAAAGTCATCTATACCTTCGACCGCGCTCCCGAGGGCACGCTGACGAACAAGCGCGTGTTCGTCACGATCGGGGAGGGCGATGGTCATCCGGATGGACCCGCGGTCGATTCCGAGGGCGTACTCTGGTCTGCGCTCTTCGGCGGGTGGGGCATCAATCGCTATGAGCCCGGAGGCAAGCTCGTGGGCAAGCTGAAATTCCCTTGCGCGAATGTGACGAAAGCAGCCTTCGGCGGCAGCGACCTGCGCAGCCTGTACGTCACGACCGCCTGGAAAGGTCTTACCGCGCAGCAGCGGGAAGAGCAGCCGCTTGCGGGCGGGCTCTTCCGCGTTCGCGTGGACGTGCCCGGGCTCACTCAGAACTGCATCGCGCATGGCCTCTGATTCACAGCCGCCGCCGCGGTTTCGCTCACGCGACTGGTTCGACGATCCGGCGCACCTCGATCTGGTTGCGCTGTATCTCGAGCGATTCACGAATTACGGCCTCACGGCGGATGAGCTGCTGAGCGGCCGGCCGATCATCGGCATCGCCCAGACCGGCGGGGACCTCACACCCTGCAATCGCGTGCACCTGGAGACCGTGAAGCGCGTGCGCGAGGGCATCCGGGACGCGGGCGGGATCCCGATGGAATTTCCGATGCATCCGATCTTCGAGAACTGCCGGCGCCCGACAGCAGCGCTCGACCGGAATCTCGCCTACCTCGGGCTTGTGGAGATTCTGCACGGCTACCCCATCGACGCCGTCGTGCTGACCACGGGGTGCGACAAGACGACACCCGCGGGGATCATGGCCGCGTGCACCGTGGACCTGCCGGCGATCGTGCTCTCCGGTGGGCCCATGCTGGATGGCTGGTACGACGGAGCGCTCGTCGGCTCCGGCACCGTGATCTGGCGCTCGCGTCGCAAGCTCGCGGCCGGAGAGATCACCGAGCGCGAGTTCCTCGACGCGGCGGCGGCTTCCGCGCCGTCGCTCGGCCACTGCAACACCATGGGCACGGCGTTCACGATGAATGCCGTGGCCGAGGTGCTCGGGCTGTCGCTGCCGGGTTGTGCAGCGATTCCCGCGCCGTATCGCGAGCGCGGCCAGATGGCCTACGAGACGGGGCGGCGCATCGTCGCCATGGCTTACGAGGATCTGAGGCCTTCGCGCGTTCTCAGCCGCCGCTCGTTTCTGAATGCCATTGCCGCCATTGCGGCCATCGGCGGCTCGACGAATGCGCAGCCGCATCTCACGGCGATCGCGCGGCATGCAGGCATCGAGCTGACGGCGGACGACTGGATGACGTACGGGCGAGACGTTCCGCTGATCGTGAACATGCAGCCCGCAGGCAAGTATCTGGGCGAACGCTTCTACCGCGCGGGCGGTGTGCCCGCGGTGCTGTGCGAGCTGATCCGCGCCGGTCGCGTGGATGGCTCCACGCTCACGGTCACGGGGCGCACGCTGGGCGAGAACGTTGCGGGGCGCGAGTCCAACGACCGTGATGTCATCACGCCGTATGAAGTGCCGCTTCAGGAGCGCGCAGGTTTTCTCGTGCTGAAGGGCAACCTGTTCGACTTCGCCATCATGAAGACGAGCGTGATCTCGCCGGACTTCCGTCGCCGGTTTCTCGCGGGCACGGACGTGTTCGAAGGGCGCGCGGTGGTGTTCGACGGATCCGAGGACTATCACGCGCGCATCAACGATCCCACGCTCGAGATCGATGAGCGATGCATTCTCGTGATTCGCGGCGCGGGGCCGCTCGGCTGGCCGGGCTCGGCCGAAGTCGTGAACATGCAGCCGCCGGACGCACTGCTGAAGCGCGGCATCACGAGTCTCCCGACCATCGGTGACGGGCGTCAGTCGGGCACATCCGACAGTCCTTCGATTCTCAACGCATCGCCCGAGAGTGCGGCGGACGGAGGACTCGCGTGGTTGCGCACCGGCGACATCGTCCGGATCGATCTTGCCGCGGGCCGCTGCGACATGCTGGTGCCGGACGAGGAGATCGAGCGGCGCAAGGCGGCGGGACCGCCGCCAGTGCCGCCGAGCGCCACACCATGGCAGGAGATCTTTCGCGCCACAGTGAGTCAGCTCGACAAGGGCGGCGTCATGGAGCTGGCGCTCAAATACCGGGGCGTTTGCGGGAAGACGCCGCGGCATAATCATTAATTGGAAAGAATCGCGCCTGGCGATCTTTTCGAGACAGTACGCTTCGTTTCGCGGGCACAAGGCGCAACTTTTGCCGGCTGGGCCTGTGCATCGGAATTGAGCGACCATCGCCAGACGTGGCTTCGTTTCGCCGGCAAGCGGTCTCACGCGAGTCTCGCGGTTGCGATTGAGGGGGGCAGGGGGAATGAGCACTGCGCATTCGGCGCTGTCGGGGGAAGAGCGGGCGGTCGTGCGCAAGGTGGCGTGACGGTTGCTGCCGTTTCTCTGCCTCATCTACTTCATCGCGTATCTGGATCGCGTGAACGTCGGGTTCGCCGCGCTCACGATGAACCAGGATCTGGGGCTTTCCGCGACCGCCTACGGGCTCGGCGCCGACATCTTCTTCGTCGGCTATTTTCTCTTCGAGGTGCCGAGCAACTTCATGCTGAAGCGCGTGGGCGCGCGGCTGTGGATCGCGCGCATCATGGTGACGTGGGGTCTCATCTCGGTCGCCATGGCATTCGTCACGGGCCCGACGTCGTTCCTGGTGTTGCGTTTTCTGCTGGGCGTCGCCGAGGCGGGCTTCTTCCCGGGGATGATCCTTTACCTCACCTTCTGGTTTCCGAACAGCGTGCGGGCCGCGATCCTGGGCGTCTTCATCATTGCGAACCCGGCCTCCACGATCATCGGCGCGCCGCTTTCCACGTCGCTGCTTGGCACGAGCCTGCTCGGACTCGCCGGGTGGCAGACGATGTTCATCGTGGAGGGCTTGCCGGCCGTGCTCCTCGGCGTGGCCGTGCTTGTCGTCCTGTGTGACGGGCCGGCGAACGCGCGCTGGCTCAGCGAGCGGGAACGTCGCGTTCTGCAGAACGCCATCTCACGGGACGAGCGCCTGAACGTGCACTCGTCGTGGCGCGCTGGCCTCCTGAGCGCGGACGTGTGGCGCTTCGCTGCGCTGTACGCCGCGCTCATGATGGGGGTGTACGGATTTGGGTTCTGGGCGCCGCAGATCATCAAGTCGCTCGGCGGGCTCACCAACCCGGAAGTCGGACTGGTGCTTGTGATCCCGTATGCCGGGGCGACCCTTGCGATGTACCTGTGGGCGCGCCACTCGGATCGCACGGGCGAGCGGATGTGGCATCTCGCATTGCCGGCCTTTGCAGGCACCGCAGGATTCCTTTATGGCGGGTTCGCCGACAACGTGTATCTCTCCGTTGTGGCCTTCACGCTCGGCGCGGTCGGCATCTACGCCACGCTGCCGGTCTTCTGGTCGCTGCCCACGGCGTTGCTGGGGGCTCCGCGGCGGCGGGTGGCATCGCACTCATCAACTCCATCGGCAATCTGAGTGGGTACATCGGCCCGAGTCTCATCGGCTGGCTGCGCGACAGGACGAACGGCTACGCGCCCAGGCTTCTCGTGATTGCCGCGAGCATGCTGCTCGCGGGCGTGCTGGGCTTCATTGTGAGCCGGCGGCGCCCCGTGCCCGCCCACTCCGCCGTCGCGCGCTGATCCTGGTGCTGCCGGGCATGAGCCTCGAGCGAGCCCGCCATTGAGCATGCGCCGCAATCCTGAAGGGAACCGCGACGAGGCCGACCGTCAACAATGCTTCAACGCGGGTTGCGTGGCTCCGGCCTCGTCTGCGAGCCGTGCAGACGCGCGCCCACCTTGTCGGGCACCAGTTTCGAAGCGGTCGCCTGAAGTTTGTTCTTCGCGCCGGTCACGACGTGGTCCTTGTCCTTCTCGAGCGCGTCGAATGCTTCCGCGGCGACTTCCGCCGGGTCCTGCTTCGGGCCCTGCGCGGCTTTGCTTTCCAGCATGTCCGCGCGCTCGAAGAATTCCGTGTCGGTGGGGCCCGGCATCAGCACCGTGACGCTCACTCCTGAATCCTCGAGCTCCTGCCGGATGGCCTGGCCGAACGAGCGCAGGAACGCCTTGCTGGCGGCATACGCGGCGTAGTTCGGGCCCGGCGCAAGGGACGCGATGGAAGACGTGATGAGCACCTTCCCTGATCCGCGATCCACCATGTCCGCCACCACGAGCTTGATGAGGTGCACCTGCGAGGTCACATTCAGGTTGATGAGTCGCAGCTCGGCCTCGAGACTCGTCTCGCGAGCAAAATCTCCCCACACGCCGATGCCCGCATTCGCGGCCAGCACGTCAACGGGGCGTTTCAGTGCGGCGGCCGTGTTGTACAGCGTGGTCACACCTTCCGGTACCGAGAGGTCCACGGTCACGGCTTTCACGCGCATGGCCGAATCCACCTGCTGCAGCCTGTCCGCGGCGCCCACAAGCTCGCCGGCATCGTCCGCGGCGATGATGAGGTCGTAGCCGTGCAGAGCGAATTGCCTGGCAAGCTCGTAACCGATGCCGCTCGATGCGCCGGTCACCATCGCCAGCGGGCGGGTCTGGGGCGAGTTCATGTGGGATCCTCGGAGTAGCCAGCGGATTGTGTTCCGCAGCAACCCGGGTGCCCGCGCAGTCAAAGCCCGTCGAAGAAGCGCTTCGCCGCTGCGAGACAAAACGGCGACACGAGCCCGGCGTGATACGCCTTCAGAACGGCCTCGTCTTCATCCTCTCCGCTCACGACTGCGCCGACGCGAACGGAGTCTTTCGCGGCGGCGAAGCTGTCGCGCAGGTCAGAGTAAGGTTCCCCGGATGAATCGATGTTCACTACGGTCACGGGAGCGGCGGGCGGGTTCGCCGTCCAGTAGCTCTGCATCAGCTCGGTGTTGAAGAAAAAGACGGTCGGATCGTTTCCGCCGCCACACAGAAGCACGGGAGCGTTCGGTGTCCAGTTGCGCAGGTCGTTCGCCCTCAGCGCGCGGCGTAGCGTCTGTGAAGGATTGGCTGGAGGCAGGCCGTCCGTCACGGTAGGGAAGCCTCCGTCGGGCGCAACCTGCGTGTCCTGCAGGTACGCGAGCCGGTAATTGTTCGTGATGAGGTTGTCCGGGCCGAAGCCGAGCGCAAACACAGGCGCAAGCTCCGCAGGCTCCGTGGCAGGTGTGAGTGGCGCGAACTCCGGCGCGGGTGGCGTCGTGCTGAACAGCGCATTTTCAGCCAGCTTTCCCTGGCTCACGAGATCTCCGATGCCCACCGTGTTCGGCAGTAGCGTCTCGATGCCCGTGGCATAGCGTGCCTCGAACACGTCGGTTGGGTTTGTGTAGATGTCGCCGTAAGCGCGTTGGTATGCCGTGACGAGCATCGTCAGGTTGACGGGCGCATCGCCATTCACGCGGCCCTGGAATATCGCATCCCCGAAAGCCGCGAGCGCGTAAGGGCCGGAGAGTGGTGCGGACGCGGTCACCGTTGTGCCGACGGCTTGCATCGCGCGATGCGTCGCCATCGCCACGTACCCGCCCTGCGAGTAGCCCGTGATGAACAACTTCCCGTCGTCCACGATTGTGGGCGCGGACGAAACGGGTAATGCGCTGCGTGCAGCCGTGAGCGCGTCGGTCATGTCCTTGGCTTGCTGGTCTGCGAGCAGGTACGGGTGATAGGGGAGTGAGGAGGTGTCGTAACCGGCGTAGTTGGGCGCCACGACGAGATAGCCGTTCGCCGCGAACATCGCCCCGATGGCGGCGCCTTCCGTGCTCGACTGCAGGTTCGCGATATTGAATGCACGGTCGGTGCTCGTGCCGTGCGCATACAGCACGATTGACCGCGCGCCCTGGCAACTGGCGTCCGCGCCGGTCGGCACCATCAGTGCGCCCGAGGCTGTTGTGGGCTCCGAGGAAGCGCCGACGGTCTGATATCGGATCTGGTACACGTCCACCCCGCACACGGGGGACGTAATCAGATCCGCAATGAACTGGGTGGCCTCGCCGCTGCTCAACGCGGCGAGCAGGTCGTTCACGGTGTAGGACTTCACGAGCGCTGGCGCTTCGAGGAGCGTTCCCGGCTGAGGCGTGCCCGGCGGCGGCGCGCCCGGCTGCGGCATGCCGCCATCGCCCGGTGTGAGCGCCGCTTCATCGCCGTCATCGCCGTTGCAGGCGGCGAGAGCAAGCCCGCCGCACAGCGCGATGAGCACGTTACGCAGTCGAATCATGTGCGACTCCGGAGGTTCGTCCCACGCCGCCTCGATCGCGGCCGTGAGATCAACTCCCGAGCGCGGCCAAAGTTCATCCCGGAGGTTTGTCGACGCGCGCCGGCCGCTCGGCGAACACGGCTTGGCAAGAGCGGGGCGGCAAAGCTTTCGCGTCTGGCGGGCGGCGCGTTCAGAGGCGGTTGCCCGGACAAGTGGCGTTCTTCGTCGCGAAGCGCATCCGCTCGAACGAGCGTGAGCCCGAAGGCGCGCTTCGCCGCGTGGATGCGAACTCCCGGTTCACTGGCCACGAGGCAGACCGAGCGCTCACGCCGCTGGATGCCCAGCGGATGAATGGCGAGCGGAGCGGCGCCGTTCGGGAGATCGCATCGAGGTTCATGTGCAGCGACCTGCAACTTCCAGGGCTCGTCGTGTGTTGCTCGACAACTCGCTCGCCCGGAGTTGCCTCGTCGATAACACGTGTGTCAGTGACGAGGGATGGGGCTTCGGCGCGTGGGCTCGTGTCCCGAGGCTCGCGGTTGCGGACGAACCGGACGATCGCGCTTCGGAAACACGATGTGCCGTTTCAGGGGGGTAGTCATGTCGAACACCGTTCAATCGGGAAGATGGCGAAGGGCTGCGCCCCCGGACGGATGCCGGGGGACGGCATGAAGTACCTGGTGCTCGTCTGGGCGGGGCTCTGGCGCAAACCCGCGCGCACGGTCCTGACGTCGATGTCGGTCGTGTCGGCGTTCCTGTTGTACGGGGCACTGAGCGGCACGATGGTCAGCTTCGACAGGTGGCTCGGACAGATCACCGGGGATGTCACGGTCCTCTGGACGGCGAGTCGTGTGGACCGGAGCGCGGGCTTGCCGATCGGCATTCTGCCGGCGATCGAGCGTATCCCGGGCGTGTTGGCCGTGGACATCCAGCAGGGCTTCAACAGCTACTTCCAGGACCCGAAAAACGGCGTCGGCGTGGAGACCATCGACGTCGCTCGTCGCATCAAATATCCGCGACCGTTCTTCACGGTGTCCGACGGTGCGCTCGAGGCGATGCGGCGTGTGCGAACCGGCGCAATTGTTGGCGCCGAGCTCATGGAGAAATACGGATGGAAAGTGGGTGACCGGGTGCCACTCACCTCCGGCGTGATACGCAAGGATCGCTCGAACGTCTGGGTGTTCGACATCGTAGGCACGTTCGACGTGACCGGAACGCAGGCCCGGGCGGATCAGATGTGGGTCAATTACGACTACTTCGACGAGGCGCGCGCCTTCGGCAAGGGCACCGTCGGGGGCGTGATCTCGGTGATTGCCGATCCGAGCCAGGCGACGCGCATCGCGGCGGAGATCGACAGGCGCTTCGCCAACTCGCCCAATGAAACGCTCACCCGGAGCCTGGGCGACATGATCCGCGCCGAAATCGACCAGATCACGGACATCAAGCTGATCATCGACGTCGTTCTGAGCGCGGTGCTGTTCACGCTGCTGTTCGTGACCGGCAACACGATGATGCAATCCACCGTGGACCGCATCCCGGAGTTTGCCGTGCTGAAGACATATGGCTTCAGCGACGCGCTCATCGCCGCGCTGGTCCTGGTCGAGTCCGCGGCCCTGTGCCTCATTTCCGCACTGATCGGAATCGCGGTTGCCGCGACAGTGCTGTTCCCGCTCATCGGCGCGGCTTTCCGCATCGGCACGTTGCCGATGGATGCCAGTGTCGTTGTGACGGGCGTCGGGATCGCAGTCGCGCTCGCCTGCGTGATCGCACTCCCGCCGCTCTGGCGCCTGGGGCGGCTCAATGTGGTCGATGCGCTTGCGGGGCGGTGAGGAGCATGAGCATGCGTGCGTTCAGGCAGATGGCACTCGTCACCGCCATGGGGCTCAGCACCGTGCCGCAACGGCCCGGCAGAGCCAGCGTCGTCGTGATCGGTATCGCGGGCGTCGTTGGCGTGCTCATTTCGATGCTGACCCTGGAAGCGAGCGTTGCGGAGAGCATGCGTGCCGCTGGGCGGGAAGACCGGGCGATCGTCCTGCGCAACGGAGTGGATCACGAGGCGGAGAGCGCAATTTTCACCGCCGAAGCGCAGAGCATTGCGGATGCCCCGGGCGTCGCGAGAACAGCGGACCGCAAACCGGCGGTATCGACAGAAGTGCTGGTGACCGTGAGTCTGCCGCGCAAGCTCGACGGGGCGCTTTCCGGTGTGCTGGTGCGCGGAATGTCGCCCCAGGCGGCTGCAGTCCGGCGCGAGATCCGGCTCCAGACCGGCCGCATGTTCACGCTCGGCTTGCGTGAGCTCATCGTCGGGCGGGTGTTGCAGGAGCAGTTCGAAGGCCTGCAGCTCGGCAACCGGGTGAGGCTTGCCGGCGGCGAGTGGACGATCGTCGGCGTTTACGAGACGGGTGACATGTGGGAGTCGATGCTGCTCACAGACGTCGCAACCCTGATGTCGGCGTATCGACGCAATGTGTTCAGCAGCGTGACGGTGCGGCTCACTTCACCCGCAGCGTTCGACGCGTTCAGGAACGCGTTGACCTCCGATCCCACGCTCTCGGTCAATGTGATGCGAGAGAGCGAGTATTACTCCAGGGGCTCGGAGCTCAGCGGCGTGTTCATCACCCTGAGCTACGTGATCGGAGCCATCATGGGCGCAGGTGCCCTGTTCGGTGCGCTGAACACGATGTACTCCTCCGTCAGCGCGCGAGCGGTCGAGATCGCGACCTTGCGTGCCATCGGCTTTCCGGCGAGCAGCGTCGTGGTGTCCGTGCTGGCGGAGGCGTTGGTTCTGGCATTGATCGGCGGTCTCGCCGGCGCGGCGATCTCGTGGGCGCTGCTGAGTGGCGGCACGTTTGCGTTGGGCAGCCCGAGTGGCAGCGCCGTGGCGGCAGAGCTCCGTGTCACACCACAGCTCGTCGGCGTGGGCATCATCTGGGCATTGATCATGGGACTGTTCGGCGGCTTGCTGCCGGCGCTTCGTGCCGCGCGTTTGCCTGTCGCCACCGCGCTGCGCGCCATGTAGCTCGCGAAGAGCCGATCGAACGTCACCGGGACGGAGCCTGGTTGCGAAGTGCTCGATCACGGCGGCGACGTTGCCGCCGCGATCGACGCAGGCAGTCTGTCTGGCTTCAACCTGTCACGCGCACGCGTACGCAATCGCCTCGACGTGCCGGTGGTCCGTTCCGCAGCATCCGCCGAGCACCGTGAGCGCCGGCAACAGCTTGCGCAACTGCAGGTACTCCTGCCCCAGCTCCTGCGGGTTGCCGATGTCCAGGCTGGTGCTGGCATCGAGCTCTGCGTGGCTGCGCCGTGAGGCATTGGCGCGCAAACCGCGAACACGGCTGGCGAGCGGCCCGAGCCCGGAGAGCACGTGCTCGAAATGCGTCGGGTGCGCGCAATTGATCATGTAGTACACGGGATAGCCATCCGACAGCGTTTCCACGCGCGAGATCGCCATGGCCAACGTGTCGCCCGAAGGCAGCCGGCCATCGGTCTCCAGCGTGAAGGAGAGGGCGATCGGCATGCGCGCCGCGCGCGCGGCGAGCGTGATCCCCGCAGCTTCCTCGACGTAGTTCATGGTGAACGCGGCCACCATGTCGGCATCCGTGGCGGCGAATGTCTGGATCTGCGGAGCGTGGTACTCGG
The DNA here is from genome assembly GCA_019683695.1 of Steroidobacteraceae bacterium. Taxonomy (GTDB): domain Bacteria; phylum Pseudomonadota; class Gammaproteobacteria; order Steroidobacterales; family Steroidobacteraceae; genus JADGHX01. The sequence continues at coordinate 12,127 of JADGHX010000052.1, read as the reverse complement.
CCGCCTGCTCGACCGTCATGCGCGATTCCGGCTTGTAGCCGTCGCCGCGGGGCCCGAGGTTGCCGCTGATGACAATCGGCGTGCGCGACGTCTCGAGCGCCGCGCGCACTTCCAGCAGCAGCCCGACGGACGTGCGGTTCACGTCTTCCAGTGCGCGGGCGTCGTAGCCAAGCTTCGCGCCCCAGTCGGGGTTGGCGTGCCACGTCGGCGTTTCGAGCACGATGCCCACCTGCTTCCGACGCGCCACGTCCACATACGCGTGGAAGTACTTCCGCAACGTTTCCGTCCCTTCCCGCGTTTTCAGCAGGTCGAAGGCGGCAAAGCACGGGAGATCGATGCCCTCGTGAAACACGAGCGTCGTCTCCAGCCCGCCGTCGGTGAGAAAGAGTCTGCTGTTGAGCTGCGGCAGACGATAGCGATACTTGCTCATGCGTGTCTCCGGAGAATGGGGAATGCACTTGGCGATTGGGGTTCACACGTCACTCGGGCTCATGGGCGCGAGCGCGTCATGAAAGGCGGTGCGCTCGCCTTGTTTCGGCAGAGAGATGTCACGGCCACGGAGCATCTCCAGCAGCCGGCTCGAGCCGCCCGGATGGAAGCCCTGTTCCGGCGCGAAGTCGCGCGGATTGCGGAACGTGCCGAGCAACAGGTCGAAGATCGGCAGATCCGAGTAGTTCTGCGCATGCACGCCGCGCGCGTGGTGCCACGAGTGGCTTTCCGGCCGCTGCACGATGTAGCCCAGCCATCGTGGCGTGCGAATGTTCGTGTGCTGGAACACGGCCAGGAACGTCACGATGTAGGTCACCAGCACGACGGCCTCGGGGGCGAGACCCACGATGACCGTGAGGCACACGCTCGACAGCGCCGTCCAGCCCACGATATCGAGCGGGCTGAACCAGAATGCGCCGAAGGTATCGAGCCGTTCCGCGCTATGGTGCCACTGATGGAAGAATCGCCACAGCGTTTGCGAGCCATGAAGACTTCGATGCCACGCCCACGCACCGGCTTCGTACACGAGCACGCCGGTTGCCGTGGCCGCCCACGTGGGCAGCGCAGTCAGGTCGATGAGCCGAAGCGGCGCGAGCCAGTCCGCCCAGAGCCAGGGCAGGTAGGTCGACATCATCAGGTAGACGAAGAACACCCCGAGCGCACGGCTGCGCCAGTACGGAATGTGAGGCAGCCTGCGTGCGGGAAAGAACGCCTCGCACACGATCAGAACGCCATAGATGGCGATGACGGTGAGCGTGATCGGATCCAGAAGAATTTGCAGTGGAGTGGGCACGGCACAAACTCCTTCAGCGGTGTTCGGTGGGCGCGCACCGTACGTGCGGGCGTGCCGGGCCACTAAGGCGATTTGTGCAACAAACCGGACAAATCGGCCACGCGTCCCGGCCAGCCGTCATCACACGGTGCGGTGCGTCGGCGAGGTAGCGGCGGCATGGGGGAAAGAACACTGACGTTCGTCAGGGTCGCGATCCTGACCGGGGCCCGGGCGTTGCGGCTCGCGCTCCGTCAGGCACTCCGGTTGCCCGCAGCTTGCGAAGTCGAGCGCACGTGCGCCGCGAAGCGGCCAGAACGGGCAGGAACAGGCCGTTGAGCTCGCGCATGTACGCATCCTGTGCCGCCCGGTTCAGTGTCCGGCTGCGGAAAATGGCACGGCCCGGTTTGGTGCAATGAAAGGAGAGCGAGAGCGAATGCCTCTTCCCGATCATCCCTTTGCCGAGATCGCCGTGCGCCTCGGGCAGGCGTTGCGGCGCGTGGTCGATCCGCGCCCGCGCAGCAGCGTGCACGGTGGCTGCATCAACGACAGCTATCGCTGGGAAAGCCGGTCCGGTCCGCTCTTCGTGAAGGTGGCTGGAGCAGACCGATTATCGATGTTCGAGGCCGAGGCCGAAGGTCTGCGCGAGCTCGCCGATGCGGGTGCGGTACGCGTGCCACGCGTGCTCGCCGTGGGGTGTGAGGCGGATCGCGCGTTTCTCGCGCTCGAATGGATCGATCTGGGCGCGTCCTCCAGCCGCACGGCCGCACGGCTCGGCGAGCAACTCGCGCAGTTGCATCGAAAAACGGCCGCGCAGTTTGGCTGGCGCAGAGACAACACCATCGGGAGCACGCCCCAGATCAATACGCCCGCATCGGATTGGCCGACCTTCCTCCGTGATCAGCGGCTGCGTTACCAACTCGATCTGGCGCGGCGGAGCGGCGCGCCGGCTCGCCTGCTGGAGCGCGGCGCCCGCCTGCTCGAGCGGATCGGGGACTTCTTTGCGGATCATCGGCCCGAACCGTCGCTGCTGCATGGAGACTTATGGGGCGGCAACTTCGCGGCGGATGCGAGTGGTGTGCCGGTGCTTTTCGACCCGGCCGTGTACTACGGCGATCGCGAAGCGGATATCGCAATGACGCGATTGTTCGGCGGGTTCCCTGCGAGCTTCTACGCGGCGTACGAGAGTGTGTGGCCGCTATCGAGCTCAGCGCGGGAGCGGACGGACCTGTACAACCTCTATCACGTGCTGAATCACTTCAACCTCTTTGGCGGCGGGTACCGCGCGCAGGCCGAAGCCCTCATCGATCGCCTGCTCGCCCGTGTCGGACAGTGACGCCGCACTCATCGCTTTTCGAAAGCGGCGTCACTGTGCGATGAGCATCGAAATCCCGCCGCGGTATCGTCACGCAGTCCGGGCATGCCGCAAATGCGGCGGGCGAGAGGGCGAGCAGCGCTGTGATGCGCTGCTACGCGCGAATTCACGCCTGCGCCTGCGAAACCGGCTTCTCGCTGGCCTGCTGAAGCCGATCCAGGTGCATGCGGATGTGCGCGGCCTCTGCGGGCGTGTTCGCGAGCGAGATGGCCTTGTCGAACGCGATGCGCGCTTCGGCAGCGCGGCCGAGTTGCTCGAGCAGGGCGCCTTGCAACCCGTGGAAGTGAAAGTAGCCGCTGAGTCGGCCGGCGAGCGGCTCGATCATCGCGAGCGCCGCCTCGGGCCCTTTCACCTTCGAGACCGCCACCGCGCGGTTCAGCGTGACGACCGGTGAGCCCGTGAAAGATTCGAGGATGGCGTAGAGCTGATCGATCTGCGCCCAGTCCGTGTCCTCCGGCCGCTTCGCGCGCGCATGCAGCGCGGCGATGGCCGCCTGGATCTGATACGGACCCGCGCGTCTCAGGCGCAGCGCCTTTTCGACGAGCGCGAGGCCTTCGGCGATCAGGTTCTGATCCCAGAGGCTGCGATCCTGATCCTCGAGCAGCACGATGTTGCCGTTCGCATCGAGTCGCGCGCGCGCCCGCGCATGCTGCAGAAGGAGCAGGGCGGTGAGGCCCATGATCTCGCCCTCGCCGGGGAAGAGCCGCAGCAGCAGCCGCGCGAGACGAATGGCCTCCTCGCACAGCGGCACGCGCACGTGCGCATCTCCTCCGCTTGCGGAGTAACCCTCGTTGAAGAGCAGGTAGATCATCGACGCAACGGTCGACAATCGCTCCGCCCGTTCCGGCGCGCCGGGCGCTTCGAAGGGTACGTTGGCGTTCGCCACCTGACGCTTGGCGCGAGTGATCCGCTGCTCCATCGCCGCCTCGCTCACGAGGAACGCGCGCGCAATCTCCTTCACCGTGAGCCCGGAAACGATGCGCAGCGCGAGCGCGATCTGCTGGGTGGCCGGCAAATCCGGGTGACAACAGACGAACAGCAGCCGCAGCACGTCGTCCCGGTACTGCGAGTTGTCCAGCCGCTCGGCGAGCGGGGTTTCGGCATCGTCCGTGTTGGAGATGACATTCTCGTCGGGTAGCTCCTGCTGCTTGCTGCGCCTTCGCACCTCATCGAGCGCGAAGTTGCGCCCGACCATGATGAGCCAGGCGGCCGGGTCGCGCGGCGGCCCGTTCACGGGCCAGCGCTGCAGGGCGCGCAGGCACGCTTCCTGGAACGCTTCCTCGGCGGTGTCGAGGTCGCGGAAATAGCGCAGCAACGCGCCCACGGCCTGGGGTCTCGCGGCGGTGAGCGCAGCGTCGATCCAGGCGAGATCGGTCACTGCGCCGCGCTCCCCTTGTCAAAGAACATCACGGGGCGGATTTCCATCGCCCCGGTTTCGTTCATGAACTGCTTTCCGATCTCGATGGCTTCCTCGAGACTCTCGCAATCGACGATGTAGAAGCCAAGGAGTTGCTCCTTCGTCTCTGCGAAGGGGCCGTCGAGCACGAGCGCTTCGCGGCCCGGCCGCAGCGTGGTGGCGGTGGTGGTAGGCATGAGTCGCGCCACCGGCCCGAGCTTGCCTTTCGCGGCAAGGTTTCGCATGACGCCCTGGTGATGCGCCATCACCGCGTCGTCCTTCTCCTTGCTCCAGGCGTTCACCACGGCTTCGGAGTTGTAGCAAAGGATGGCGTAGAGCATTCGCGGCCCTTTCAGGGAGATGTCGAAGGTCGCGGGAGTATGCCCGATCTGTGCGCCCACGCCGCTCATGAGCGCACCCCGCCGAGGCCGCGCTCGCGGCCGGTGCCACCGGCTGTCCACGGGCGATCTGAATCGTGTTCCATGTCCTCTCCACTTCCGCCGCACCCCGGGCGGCGCATGCCTGAAAGACGAACGAGCCCGGGCTCAGACGACACGGAGGGTGCCCGGAATGTGAGCGCGCCGACGAAGCTTCCCGGTGATCGGCGCGGCCACGCGCGGACGCGAGCCGCTTCTCACCCACGCAGCCAGACCCTGCTCTGAGACGGGCGCGCTCAGCGCCGCCGGACGAGCACGACGTGCTCTCACGTGCAGCCGGGCCGGCACGGAGGCGCCTGCGGCCGCAAGCGCGCAGACTGCGTCCGCGTGAAGCCGACCTGCGGCTCGCCACCTTTGCAGGTGGCTTCGATAGGTTCTCAGTCTCCACCTGCTCCGAATTTGTGATGCCGCAGCGTCAGCAGATCCGCCATGCGGGATTCGACGCAGATCGCCGGAGGCCCTGTTTCGCCTGTTGGCTGAGCTATCCGGGGAGCACGCGGCGGACGCGTCGCGTCTGCGGGTGATCCGGGCCGAGCTGCGATTCGAGCACCGTGAGCGCGCTCGCCAGCAGTGCCCTGCCACGCGCGCTCTGCAGCCCGAGCGCTTCGCCCAGTCGTGCGCGGGCCTCCGCCAGCTCCCAGCTCTGGTCCCACAGAAGCTGCTCCCGAAGCTCGACCGCCTCGGTCAGCAGCGGTACGGCGGCGCTGGCGCGCCCCTGCTCGAGCAGGGCCTCGCCGTGGGCCACGAGCGCCTGGGCAAGTGCCGGCAATGCCGGAACACCTGCAGCGCGCAACCGCGGGATCAACGCAGCGAGCTCGTCACTCGCCTGTTCTGCGCGGCCATACGCGAGCGCGAGACGCGATCGGGCGAGATGTGTACGCAAGACGAATACGTTTTCTTCGCCAAGTTGTTTGCGGCCGAGCTCGAGGTTTTCGTCCAGCAACTTCGCTGCAGTCTGCAGGTTGCCGGCGCCCGCATGCGCCTCGGCAAGGAACAGGCGATTCAGCACGGCCACGGGGCTTGCCGGCCCCGCAAACTTGCCCGCGATGTCTACTGCATGCGTCAACGTGTCGATGGCCGCTTCCCACTGGCCGCGCATGGTGAGAATGGAGCCGTAGTAGCCCATTGCCGACGCAACGGCGGCCGAGTCTCCCGCGAGTGCACGCTGCTTCTCGAACGCGTTCCGCAGCAGGTGCTCCGCTTCGGCGATGCGGCCATAGCGGAACGTGAGGATGCCGACGTTCGCGCGCATGATGAGCGCATCCAGATCCTCCGCGCGGCCGAGAGCGTCCTGCACGGCCAATGCGTCCGAATACGCCGCGAGCGCGTCGTTGAAGCGGTTCGCATTCATGTACGCAATCGCGAGCGAATTCTGCAGGGCTGCGGTTTCCGGGTGGTTGCGGCCGGAAAGCGCGATACGCTCGTCGAGCGCGGCGCGGTACGTGGCGATGGCACCGTCGAGGTCGCCAAGCGCGCGTTGCAGGCGCCCCTTCACGACCAGCCCTTCCAGGTGCTGCTCGACATAGCGCCGCAAGTCCGTTTCCCAGAACTGCAGGGCCGGCGCGAGCAGCTCGGCCGCGCGCGCCGTGTTACCGCGCTGGAGCTCGACGTTCGCGAGCTTCTGGCGCACGACCGCGAGGGCCTCGGCGTCCGCCTCCGGGCCGGCCTGCGCGAGAAAGCCTTCGAGCAACGGCACCTGGCCTTCGAAGTCCTCGAGCGCGCCGTAGAGATCCGCGAGGGTTTCGACCACCTTGCCAGCGAGATACGGATCGTCCCGATATTCACTCAGCACGCGGCGCGCGCTTCGGTCCAGCATCGCCTTCGCCGTGGTGGGCTCGGAGCCTTCTTCGGCGACTGAAGCGCGGAACATGCGCGTGAGGTAATAGCGAACGGCCTCTTCACGGCTTGCGGCTCGCCGCGCGATGTCTCGCTCCAGCCCGACGCGATGCGCTTGCCACGCCACGAGCGCGAGGCTTGTGGAAAGCGCGAGAAACACCGCGGCGCCCGCGGCCGCCATCCAGCGATGCCTGCGCAGGAATCGGCCCAGCACGTAAATGCGTGCGCCTTCCCGGGCGGCAACAGGCTCCAGATTCAGAAACCGCTGCACGTCGGCCCGCAGCGCTTCGACGGACTCGTAACGATGCTCCGGTTCCTTCCGCAGGCATTTCGCGACGATGGCATCGAGGTCGCCTTCGAGCAGACGCGGCGGAAACGCCGGTCGGCTCACCGAGCGGGCGACGCGGCTCAGCGTGGGCGCTTCCTCCTGCAAGACGGCGCGCACGGACTCCGCAACCGGAACGCCGGTGTGCCGGAAGGGCTTCCGTGCCGTGAGCAATTCGAAGAGCAGCACGCCGAGCGCGTAGACGTCCGCCGCAGTGGTGATGGCTTGCCCGGTGAGTTGCTCGGGAGCGGCGTAGTCCGGAGTCAGCGGCGCGGAGGTTTTCTCACTGTCGAGCGGGCGGGCGAGCGTGTCGAGGCGCTTCGCGACCCCGAAGTCCAGGAGCTTCACGCGGCCGTCCGCGGTCACGAGGATGTTTCGCGGCTTGAGGTCCCGATGCACGATGAGGCTGCGGTGGGCGAAAGACACCACCTCGCAGACGTCCATGAACAGCCGCAGGCGGGCCGGCAGATCGAGACGCCGGGCCTCGCAAAACTCCGTGAGCGTGAGGCCGTCCACGTACTCCACCACCATGTACGGCCGGCCATCCCGATGGACGCCGCCGTCCAGGAGCCTCGCAATGCCGGGATGCGTGAGCCGCGCAAGGATCTCCCGCTCGGCCTGAAACCGCGGCACTTCCGCGCCATCGTGGCTTTGCAGGAGCTTGAGTGCGGCGGTCTGCTGATAGGCCCCATCCGCGCGCGCGGCGAGATAGACCTCGCCCGATCCGCCGCGGCTCAGAAGCCGCAGCACCTTCCAGGCTCCGAGGCGAGCGCCGGCTGGCAGCTCGCCGGAAACGTGTTCTTCGCGTGCGGACATCACGCCGGAATATATCGGGTCCGCCCCGATCGCGGTGGTGGAAAAAATCAGCTGGCACGTCTCGTTCTGCAGGCCGGTGCAAGAAGCACGGCATTGCGTGTGAACCGCAAACACAGGAAGCGGTTGCGTACGGGTGGCTGGGGTTCGGGTTCCGGGAGGGCTCGATGGCCGGCGTTTGCGCGCCGGCCGCATCCGCGCGCAGTCGAGGCGGAGCGTCGCGCGCTGAGAAGAACAGGGTCATTCTGCGGTGTTGACCTGCGACCGCACTCGAGGTCGCAGGTGCTTTTTGAGTCGCGGCTGCCTAAAGCGTGTATCGCACGAGCATGCGCGCCACGCGGGCGCGCTCGGCGGACCAGTGCACGAAGCGCTCACACACCTGCTTGGTCGCCGATCCATCCGATATTTCCTCCGGCTTCTCGCCGAACCGGGCCTTGTCGACTTCGATGCCCGGCATGACGCGCGCCGTTTCCCAGGGCGTGTCCGAATCGGCCGCGCGAACGAACAGCTCCACGTCCGCCACCTTCGCGTTGGCGGGAATGGTTGCGCAGAGCGTAACGGGGCTCGCCTCGTGCTCGGAGCACGTGGAGGCGGGCGGCGAGGGCAGGGCCGTGCCGGACGGCATGGCGGCGGCATTGGTGCCGGCCTGCGGCGCCAGCGCCGGGGTGCTGAGCACGAGCGGCGGCCTGCACGGGCCCACCGTGGCCACCACCACCACGCCTTCGAGACCCAGGCGGCGGAGCACGCCCGCTTCGATTTCGGCGCGGGCATCGGCGCGACTCTGCTGGAGCTGCGTCTCCGTGCGCGCCATCTCGTTGATGCGTGCCTCGAGCGCGTGCCGGATCTCCGCCTGCATGATGCGCTCCTGCTCCGTGAGCCACTGCGAGAGCGCGAAGCCGCCGGCGGCACCCGCGGCCAGCACGAACGCCACGATCACGAACGGCACGCGGCTCTTGCGACGGGACGGAGGGGGAGGGGCGCGGCCGGCAATCTCCCTGGCCAACGCAGCCCTGAGCTGCATGAATGACGCGGTAATCGTTGCCGACGCCGCAATCAGCGCAGCAATCACCAGATCCGACATGCCGACCCTCCCGGGGGCGCAACGCTATCACGCGGCCGAGCGGCGGCAGACGACGGGCGCAGGCGGTGCTTGTGAATCTGCGAAGGCCGTCACAAGGCGATCAGGGTCCCTCCGCGGCCCACGCCTGCGCGCGCTGAACGGCACGCGACCATTGGCGCATGCGGGCTGTCGCTTCATCGCGACTCATTTGCGGCTCGAACCGACGTTCGGTTTGCCAGTTGCGTGAGAGCTCATCGAGAGAGTTCCAGAATTTCACGCCGAGTCCGGCGAGGTACGCGGCGCCGAGCGCCGTGGTTTCGGTAACGCGCGGCCGCACGACTGGCACGCCGAGCAGATCCGCCTGGAACTGCATGAGCAAGTCATTTGCGGAGGCGCCCCCATCGACCCGCAGCTCCACGAGTGGGCGCGCGGCATCCTTCTCCATGGCCGCGAGCACCTCCGCACTCTGGAACGCAATCGCTTCGAGGGCCGCGCGCGCGATGTGAGCGCGCGTGGTGCCCCGGGACAGACCCACCATGGTGCCGCGCGCATGCGGGTCCCAATGCGGGCTGCCAAGACCCGTGAACGCGGGCACGAGATACACGCCGCCCGTATCGGGCACGCTCGCAGCCAGCGCTTCGATGTCTGCGGATTGCGCGATGAACCGCAATTCGTCGCGCACCCACTGAACCACCGCGCCCGCGACGAAGACGCTGCCCTCCAGCGCGTACTGGGTGCGTTCCCTTTTAGAAGCAATCGTGGAGACGAGCCGATGCCGGGACTGCAGAGCCTGGTCGCCAGTGTTCATGAGGAGAAAGCAGCCGGTGCCATAGGTGTTCTTGGCCATGCCGGGCACGAAGCAGCATTGCCCGAAGAGCGCGGCCTGCTGATCGCCGGCAATTCCGCTGATGGGCACGTCCACATTCCCGATGCTCGCAACGCAGCCGATCTGAGAAGGCAGCTCCGAGGGCCACACCTGCGGCAGACATTCACGCGGCACGCGGAAGAGAGACAGCAACACCGGGTCCCAGTCGCCCGCGTGCAGATTGAAAAGCAGTGTGCGGCTGGCATTCGTGGCGTCCGTCACGTGCAACGTGCCGCCTGAGAGTTTCCACACGAGCCAGGAGTCGACCGTCCCGAATGCCAGCTCGCCCCGTTCGGCGCGGCTGCGCGCGCCCGGCACGTTGTCGAGCAGCCAGGCGAGCTTGGTGCCTGCGAAGTACGGGTCCAGCACGAGGCCGGTTCTCGCGGTGATCTCGGGTTCGTGTCCGTCGGCTTTCAAGCGTTCGCACAGCGCGGCCGTGCGCCGGTCCTGCCATACGATGGCTCGCGCGATGGGCTCGCCGGTGCGCTTGTCCCACATGAGCGTGGTCTCGCGCTGGTTGGCGATGCCCACGGCCGCCAGCTCGCGCGGCGAGGCCTTTGCGGTGGCGAGCACTTCCGCGATGGTTTCCGACTGGCTGCGCCAGATATCCTGCGGGTCGTGCTCGACCCAGCCCGGGTGCGGGAAGTGCTGAATCGGGCCACGTCAGTCCCTCCGGTTGCGTCGCGCCTCGAGCCACTGCGCGAGGCGAGGGCTCGCGTCCGCTGGCAGATGCAGCCCGAGCTTACTCCGTCGCCAGAGAATGTCTTCCGCGGTGAGTGCCCACTCCTCGCGACACAGGTAGTCGATCTCTCGCTCGAACAGGTCCGGCAGCACTTCCGCGCCCAGGTCCGCATACGCGCGGGCGCCTTCGAGCAGCTTGTGAATGCGGGTTCCGTAAGAGCGGGCGTACCGCGTGCGGAGCCGGGCCGGCAGCCACGGATAGCGGCGTTCCACCGCGCGAAGGAACCGCGCCAGCGAACCGCCTGGCAGATCTCCACCCGGCAGTAACGCCGTCGCTGTCCAGGCTCGGGTGCGTGCGCGCAGGGCACGTGCCACCTTGTTCACTGCGGTCTCGGCAAGCTTGCGATACGTGGTGATCTTTCCGCCGAAAACCGAAAGAAGCGGAGCCTCGGCACGCTCCATTTCCAGCTTGTAGTCGCGCGTGACGCTCGAGGGGTCGCCTTCATTGTCGTCCAGCAGGGGGCGAATGCCGGAGTAGCTCCACACCACGTCCACGGGAGAGACCTTGCGGGAGAAGTAACGATTCACCGTGTTGCAGAGGTACTCGATCTCGGCGGGGTCGATGCGAACGTGCTTCGGATCACCGCGGTGATCCACGTCCGTGGTGCCGATAAGGGTGAAATGTTCCTCGTACGGGATCGCGAACACGATGCGTCGATCCACGTTCTGGAAGATGTACGCGAAGCGATGCGCGAACAGCTTCGGAACGACAATGTGGCTTCCCTTCACGAGGCGCACATTGTGTTCCGGGCTCGCGGGCGTGCATTCGTGCAGGAAGCGGCTTGCCCAGGGCCCTGTAGCGTTGACCACTGCGCGCGCCTGAACCTCGCGCTCGCCCGCCGCGCCAGCGAGCCGGGCAACCCACAGGCCGCTTCGCGCTTCGATCTTCATGCAGCGTGCGCGCGTGAGCACCGTAGCGCCGCGTTCCGCGGCATCCAGTGCGTTCAGCACGACCAGGCGCGCATCGTCCGTCCAGCCATCCGAGTAGATGAAGCCGCGCGTGAATTGCGGCTCGAGCGGCGTGCCAGCCGGGTGTCGGCGCAGATCGAGCGGCGCCGAGGCGGCGAGGCGCCGCCGGCGGGCGAGATGGTCGTACAGGAACAATCCCGCGCGGATCATCCAGAGCGGCCGCAGATGCGCGTCGTGCGGCATGACAAACCGCAACGGCCACATGATGTGCGGTGCCGAGGCGAGCAACACCTCGCGCTCCTGCAGCGACTTGCGCACGAGCCCGAAGTGAAGGCCTTCGAGGTAGCGCAGGCCGCCGTGAATGAGCTTGGTGCTTGCCGACGATGTGTGCGCGGCGAGATCGTCCTGCTCGCACAGAAGCACGGAAAGCCCGCGCCCCGCGGCATCCCGGGCGATGCCCGTGCCGTTGATTCCGCCGCCGACTACGAGAACGTCGTAAGGTTTCGCTGCTGCTGTCGTCACGGGGTACCGCCGTGACGGGAAAACTAGCGGGTTGTGCTGCTCACGTCACGCGGCTCACCGGAGCCTGCGAGCCGTAGTAGTCCGGGTAGTCCTGGGTGAGGCCCTTGAAGCGCTTGTGGATCCAAAGGTACTGCTCGGGCGCGAGCCGCACCTGCTGCTCGATCATGCGGCTGAACGCTTCCGCATCCGCGACGGGATTGCCGCTCGGAAAGCCCTCCAGCGGAGGATGAATGACTGCGCGATAGCCCCCGCCAGGCAAGCGCTGCGCGAAGTAGGGCAATACGGCGGCGCTGGTCATCGCCGCAAGGCGCGAGGTGGCGGTGTTGGTGGCGGCCGGAATGCCGAACAGGCGCACCATCTCCGCGCCCTTCTTGCGATAGCACTGGTCCGGCGCGTACCACACGCATTCGTTGTTACGCAGCGCCGTGACAAGCGTGCGAATGTCGTCGCGAGGAATGGCCCGTTTTGCGCGCCGCCCCCGGTTGCGGCCGAGAAAGTACGCCAGGCATTCGTTCTTCGTGGGCCGGTACATGATGTTGATTGGCGTGAACGTCGCCAGGATGCGCGCGCCGATCTCGAGCGTGGTGAAG
>JADGHX010000051.1 GCA_019683695.1 Steroidobacteraceae bacterium | reverse complement strand
ATAGAAACAACGGGTCGTTCACCGCTTCCGACGTCAGAGACTTCGGATACTTTCCACCGGTGTCCGGCACGTTGACCGCGACGTACAACAGTGCGGCGAAAACGATCAGCGGCTCGGCTCGCGCGGAGGGGATGACGGTTCAGTTCTCGGGAGGGCCGATCCCCGATTCTCTCTACGACTACGACGCACCGGCGTCGCTGAGCGCAGTTGCCGGCAGGTGGAATGTCGTGAGCACGACAGGAGAAAGCATCTCCATCAATGTCACTGCCAGCGGTTCTGTGACCACGTCGGGCAACGGTTGCACGAGCACGGGATCGATTACGCCACGGCCGTCGGGCAAGAACGTGTTCAACATCTCGCTCACGTTCGGCCCGGCGCCTTGTGCACTTCCGAGTGCAACGGTAACAGGGATTGCCGTGGTCTATCCGCTCCCGACCGGACAGACGCAACTGATTGCGGCTGTCACCGATTCGTCCAGGACGTTTGGCGTGGGGGTGTTTGGGATTCGGTGAGGCTCATGTCTCCGGACGCCCAATCTGGCCACGGCCGGGGCAGGAGCTTGTACGAATCTCTGCGGCCAGTGTCACGTTCTGACACCGCCACGTGCTCCAATACCGCCCGTGCCCGCCGCAACACAAGAACCAACGCGTAAGGGATCGCAATTATGAGCCGCTACCTGATCGAACTCCGTACGCTGGCCGACTGGCAAGCCCGTCTCGGCGATCCCGAGCGGCACTGGAAGCGACATGCCTCTGCCATGGAGCTTGCCGTGTCCTGGTTCGTGTCCCGAACCAGTGAACGAGGGATCCCTGCCGACGTTGCGGCCCTCCTCGACCAGGAGCCCGCGTTCTCGGGCGCGACCCTCAAGCTTGCGATTCCCGAGCGCAGAACGACGCTTGAGGGTAGAGGTTTTCCTACGCAAACGGATATCTGGGCGTTGCTGCGCTCGCCGGGCGGGCTCATCAGCCTCTCGGTTGAAGGCAAGGCGCGCGAACCGTTCGGTGAAACGGTAGATATGTGGTTGGCGGCCGGCCGTCGTCTGGATCGCGGAACACCGGCTGGCAGGGAAGCTCGGCTCAAGGCATTGGCGGAACGACTGGGGCTCGACACCGACAGCATCGGCGGGCTGCGATACCAACTGCTTCACCGGACCGCCGCAGCATTGATCGAGGCAGAAGACTGGCACGCGGCTGCAGCGATCATGCTGGTTCAGCGCTTCACCTCGACTCCGCGTGAGATGAACGACAGTTGGGCCGACTTTTGCGCCTTCGCAGCTCGCTTGGGCGCGGACATCCAACCGGGGACCCTGGCGCGCACCAGCGTTCCCGGCCGCACGCCGCTATACCTCGCCTGGCTCAACTGCCGATACGCTACGGACGATGAGATCCTGCTGACAATGACGGGAGAGCGCGGCGGGAGACCGCGCCCGCTGGAGCAACGAAATGCCTTCGAGGCGCTCTGCGAGCTGGCGGGTCGAGAACGCTGGTGCTGGAACCTGGGATGCACCACCTGCGGGTGCATGCATTTCCGTTACGGCTTGCGCGAGCTTGCGCTCGGACGTCATCCGGATGCGGATGACTGGGTCACACGAAAAGATGTGCGACAGCGCGATCCGCTACCGAAAATTCCTTTTCCACGGGATGATCAGGGTGCGATCGCCCGAATCGCCGCTGGCGCGAGCATAGGCCGAATTGCGTCGGCGGGGAGTTTTCCAGCGTGGCTGGGGTTTCTTGGGGTTGTGCTGTTTTTCTGCGAGGACGCTGAGCGTGATGACAACGTCTTGACTCGCGCGTGGGTACCGCAGCTCTGCGAACTCCTTCCAACCGCGTCGCCGCTGCGTCAGAGATTATGGGAGAAGGTGCGAGGCGGATTGCTTTCGCTTCGGGATCTTGAGTCGATTGAGCGTGAATTGATGCGACGGTGACGTCGGGCTGGGGAAAAGCGCCGCCCCAAGCAGTCGATTCTCGACTCACCTTACGAGTACCCGAAACGTGGCAATTGGACGCCGACGGTCAGCCGACCCAAGGCATCATCGAGGAGCGACGCCGCGCCGACTTCATCACTCCGATTCCGAAGCCGAGGAGGCGCAGGGCCGAGCAGCGGGAACTTTCGCTTGCGGACGACAACGGCCTTTCATCCGAGCGCCAGCAATACCATTCCGCGATCATTAACGAGCTGCGGACTCATGTCGATCAGTGGCGAAAGCTTCCGCAGAGCGCAAGTCTTCACAGCGACACGTCACGGCCTTTCGATAGACCGGAGTCGGGCCGCATTGCGGTGAAGGTGATCAATCACCTCGGGGATGAAGTGATGAAGGTATTCCGAGTGTAGCCATGACGTGGTGCTCCCGCCGCGGTCACTGGCGACGGAGCAAGCACGGGTACTCCATTGGGTCAGCAAGTCCGAGGTCTATCGCGACGATTGGACAAGATCGACACACGGGACATCGTACAGGCTTGCTCTGGTTCGTCTTGCAGAACTGCACGCTCGTGCAGGATTTACCTCCGCCTTTGCCGATCCGAACGCAAGATGACCTGTCTGCGGCGCTGATGTCTTCTACTATCAGAACGAACACGGTAGCAGAGTGTTTTTCGACGAACTCTGTCCTCCGTGGCCCAAGCACGCTTGCACCGACGTTCAGCCGCGAGTCCGCAAGAACTACTCGCCCCCTCGGGCGCGCTCTAACGAGGAATGTTCCTCTATCACGCTCTACAGAGAGAACGCACTTATCGAGGCGGCACCCGAGTTCTGCGATGCGCACAAGAGGAAGCCATTGAAGCTGTTTGTCGTGGCCAGGAAGGTGCGGAGTGCGAACGGCACGCTATTCGTACTACGCAGGATAGGCGCCCACGAGGACCTGAGGTTTTGTATGACACGCGGTCGTGTCCGAAAACCTGACGAGGGCGCGATCGTGACGCTGAGAGCAAGCGACTGGGGTACTTCGATACCACTGGCATGAGACATAGAGAGATCGATGTGGATCGCATACGTTCGGCAAAGCAATTCGTGACGTACTGGATCGGATCGGAGGTCGCCCAAGCGCAAAATTGCACGCAAGTCGGGGAGGCGAGGTGATCAGACGTGGACGTCCTGTCCTGACTTGGCTCCTTGACAGAGGCGGATACATGAACGGAAAAGGCGCGGGGGATCTAGTTGGGTCTTGCAGCGCTCTCCGCACATTCCATTCAAGAAGGACTCGACTCGAGCAATGGGAACCTCGGACGACTTGCATCGAACTGTGATGGACTCCGCGCGCGCTGCCCCAACTGTGTGACGTCCTCCACTGTCCATAATATCGCTCAACGGCGTACAGTCTCCCTGCCAAGGACTCGCCTTTTACCAGGATAGCCCCCGAAGCAGGGCTCGTACCTTGATCGATCCAGCGACACAGCGCGACCTCAAGGAGGCGATCAGCGAGTGCATCGAGGCTGATCGAGCGGTACTGGATGCGCTTCGAGCCGAAATACGGCCACTGAAGGGCGAAACCAGGCGCATTCAGCCGCGGGTCACCACCTCGATCTCGTTGGTCGCCACCGATGGGGGGAATAACCAGCTCCAGTTCGACCCCTTCCTCATTCAGCTCATCCGGGTCGTCGATTCCAGCAACAACCAACATTGCCTCGAGGCGATTTCCCCGACGACGCCGATCGACCGTCTCAGTGCTCGGCAGTTCAAGGCGAATGGTGAACCCGCCACGGCCCTCGGTGAGATGATGGCGGCTCTGGGTGTCGATACTCTGCCCAAGCTCTCTCACATGATCCGTCCCGCGGGGAATGGCAAGTCCGCCTCACCGAGCTGGGTTCAGGTCTATCGCGAGCTCGTCGAGTGGGCAGTCTTGTTCAGCGTGCTCAAGAAAGATTTTGGGACTGATACGCTCATAGTCTGCGACGGTCTCCTGCGCAGCAAGGTCTTTGCTGCTGATCTATTTCTGCGCCTGCGGCGGGCTATGGAAGCGCGGATCAATCAGCAGTGGGAACGCAACCGTCGTCGTATCTATCTGGTTGGAGTAGCCAAGCACAGCAAGGTACTCATCCGCTATCGTCTTGCTATGGCGCTCGAGGGCGTAATGGAGGCGGATTACCCCTGCTACGTCGAAGTGCCACGCGAAATCGAAGCGAAAGCGTACGTATGGCCAGAATTCGCGCGAGACGATGAGAGCAGCCAAGACGGCGGGGAGGTCAACAAGTTCGTCGGCGGCAAGATGTTCCTCGTGAAGTTCGGCTCACACCGGCGCGACCCGGTTTGGCCTGTCGATATCTTCACGCCGCAGGCCAACGACGCTGCCACAATTCTGGGTTCGCTGCTCGCGGACACGATCAACGGCTTCCCTGTGCCTCATTACCCGCGCTGCCTTCAGAAGGCGCACGAGAACGCCGCGCTCGTGGACTTCGATTTCGACGTGCTTCAGGACTACATCTACGAAGGCGTTCGAGGAACCCTCGGCGCTCAGGCTGAGACATTGGATGCATTCCAATTACAGGACGGGGACCCAGCCCAAAGACGCTACGGATAAGGGAGAAGGATAGTGCCGGATCTGGATCTGTTCCCGCGCAACTCGACGGTCGGAATCTTCCGGGGGTTCCAGCAAGGAGGCCTGGAGTTTCACGCGGATCTGGTACTTCCCTACCGGAACGAGTTTCAGAACATTCCGATGCACGGGCAGTTTGTGCTCGTGCAGCTCGAAACGCCGGATGAGGCAGTTTTAGGACGCATCACCTCCTTCTCTTCTGACGGCAAGCTTTCGTTCGGGTCGGGCGAGGAGTTCAACATCCGGGCGGCGCGTGAGAACCGGCCAGTGCCGGAGGACCTTCGCGAGCAGTACCTGAAGTACCGCGTCAACATACGAGTGCTTGGTGTCATTAGGCGGAGTAACGGCCGGTCGCTGACATTTGTCGCGTCGCATAGGCGATTACCCCACGTCGGTAGCCCTGTGGCGTTTCCGTCGACAGACGTGCTGAGGGAGATTGCGGGTCACAACATCAAGGGAGCGACTATCGGGCATCTTGCATTTGGGGAGTTTATATATTCAGGGCCACGGCCCGAGTTCGACGTCCAGAATTGGATGAAGGTGCTTCCACAGGAAGTGACGATCCGATTTCCAGTCGAATCGCTCGTTTCTCGGCGAAGCTTCATCTTCGCGCGAGCCGGATTCGGCAAGTCAAACCTGAATAAGCTACTGTTCAGTCGGTTGTACAAGGAAACGCCTACCGTCGAGAAACGCGGCGGCAAGCGCGTTCCGGTCGGAACCGTGATTTTCGATCCGGATGGCGAGTACTTCTGGCCGGACGACAAAGGTCGTCCCGGCCTGTGCGACGTCCCGGAGCTAGAAGACAAATTAGTTGTTTTTACTCCGCGTTCCGGGCCAAGTGCGTTCTATCAGTCTTTCGTCGCTGGCGGAATAAGACTCGATATTCGCAGACTCCGGCCGTCGGACGTGATCGCAATCGCGTTAAGTCCGGAGCGGCAGGAGCAGCAAAACGTGCGAAAGCTGCGAGCTCTGAATGAGGAGCGCTGGCGGGAGCTGGTCAATCTCATTGACGAGCACCGAAATGCGGCGCCGCTCGACGAGATCAGCAGACTATTGGATTTGAATGATAAGCAGGAGGCGGAAGCGCTCGCCGCGCGTGGCAACATGACGGCCATTGTTGGCATGCTCCACGACAAGAGCAGCCAGTTAATGGATCTGCTCATCCATGCTCTCTCACTCGGAAAGCTTTGCGTCGTCGACGTATCCCAGATGCGCGGCGCGAGCTCTCTGGTTCTCTCAGGGTTGATCCTGCGGCGGATCTTCGACCGTAACCAGCAGGAGTTTACGAATGCGGAGCCTCGCACAATACCGACGATCGCCGTGGTTGAAGAAGCCCAATCCGTCCTGAATGAAAATGCGAGTGCGTCGGAGCCGTACGTTGCCTGGATCAAGGAAGGACGAAAGTACGACCTCGGCGCGCTTCTCATTACGCAACAACCTGGAAGCATTCCGGTCGAGATACTGAGCCAGGGCGACAACTGGTTCGTTTTTCACCTGCTGTCGGCAGCGGATTTGGTAACTCTGAAAAAGGCGAATGCACACTTCAGCGATGACCTGCTGAGTTCTCTTCTCAATGAGCCGATCGCCGGCCACGGGGTGTTCTGGAGCTCCGTTGGCGGGAAGCCGTACCCTGTCAGCATGCGTGCGCTGTTATTCGAGCGGCTCTACCAAGCGCGAGATCCTGAGTACAAGAAGGCCGCGGCCAATACCTGTGTGCGCGCGCTGCACGATGCGCTGAACGAAACAGGGAATGCGTCCTCCCGTTGGCTCTCGCCACAGTCTTCTTCGGTGAGTCAGCAAACTTCGGTGCGTCAGCTTTTCGACCAGGGAGAACGGGAAGATGTCGACGATGAGGACCAGGCGGTGGACGTGCTCCAGAATGTTGAGGATCGCGCGATAGAGGCGCTGCGCGGCGATCCGGAGATGCTGGAAAAGATCCGCTCCGAGCAGGGCGCTGCCTGGGGTAGTGTGAAAGCATTTCTGCTCGAAAGGTTGCCCAAGCACCTCGATGACCGTGACAATGTTGCTTATCGACTCGTACCGAAGGCGCTAGATAGGATTTTTGGCCGGCAACGCACCGGGTGGGAGGCATATAGGAACCCGGCGCGAGGCGGCAAGATGTATGTACGAGTGCTTGGTCATCGACAGTGACACAACAACGAACTGCCAACGTCGCCCTGAACGCGATCTGCCCGTACTTCACGATGTTTCCACTGGATTTCCCGCTGGGGATCCTGAGAAGGCGTGCGTCCCGCCGAGATCGCGTGCTTGACCCTTTCTGCGGGCGTGGAACCACGAACTTTGCTGCCCGCCTTTTGGGTCTCGAGTCTTGGGGAATCGACAGCAATCCGGTTGCCGGCGCGATCACATCGGCAAAGTTGGTCCGCACGACCCCAGCTGCAGTCGTGCAGGAGGCGAAGTCGATGATCGAGGACTATCGGCGACCAGAGATTCCCAACGGCGAGTTCTGGTCGCGCGCCTACCATCCAGACGTCCTTCGATCCCTCTGTTCTCTCCGCGCTGGGCTTCTGGAGCGACGGTCTTCAATGACTCGACGCGCGCTCCGCGCCATCGTTCTCGGCGCGCTTCATGGTCCCCTACAGAAGACTTTCCCAAGCTATTTCTCCAACCAGTGTCCTAGGACCTATGCGCCAAAGCCGGCCTACGCGATCCGGTATTGGCGGAAACATCGAATGATGCCGCCCAACCTGGACGTCTTGGCTATCATTCAGCGCCGTGCCGACCGCTACTACAACGGAAATCTTCCAGAAGGATCTGGTGACGTAATTCTCGGTGACAGCCGGGATCCCGCCGCCTTCGCAGCCAGCGGCCCATTCCAATGGGTGATTACGTCACCCCCTTACTACGGCCTGCGCACTTATCTTCAGGACCAATGGCTCAGGAACTGGTTTCTTGGTGGACCGGACACGGTCGACTATTCGACGCCGGGCCAGCTGAGCCATAGCAGCGCGGAGTCGTTCGCTGACCAGCTGCGGCAGGTGTGGGAGAACGCGGCTGGCGTTTGCCGGGACGGGGCAACCCTCGTGATCCGATTCGGAGGGATCAGTGACAGAAATGCTGATCCGCGCGAAGTGCTTGCACAGTCTTTACACCGCACGGCGTGGCGACTGACTAGAGTGAACAATGCTGGTCATGCGCGGCATGGAAGGCGCCAGGCGGATGCTTTCCTGCCGGTGTTGTCCCGGCCAAGCACAGAACACGACTTCTGGGCCTGCTTGGGCTGAACCTAGAATCCACGGTTCCTCGAGTGGTCTCGAGTTTGGATATGGTGCAGCCAGTCGAGATGCAGGTGACCGTCTGATTGTGATTTTGCCTGTAGCTTTACTCCCGGTGATGTGCCGGCACGCCGAAGTGCAGAATATCGCCTGGAGGTCGCCACTATCCGGCTGACGAGAAGTGCGAATCGTTCGTGTGATCTCGATGCAGCACCGAACCAGAAGCTCTGTGCAACGCTGACCTCACTCGCGTTGCCGGATCGCGTGTCCCGATGGCAGCACCTCCGGCGCAAGCCGGATCACCATCAGTACGCCGGCCCCTCGTGTCGGTGTTGGCGGCGTTGTCCATGAGTCGCAAAGCACACGACGAAGCTGCCGTTTGGCTCAAGCCGAGATGCGTTCGTCAGCAGTGTCATTCCGGTACGAGCGGTGCTTCCGTTTGAGCCATTCTTCCTGCCACCTGACCTGCACACAAAATGTCGGTGGACCAGAGCCCCTCACACCGTAAAGTAGAGCACTCCTGCGGATGAACGGCGTGCACGCATGCTCCACAGAGTGCCTGCGGAGAGAGCCGGAGTTCTGTCCGGCAGTCTACGCGGATTGACAGCGACAGAAGTCGCAGCAAGCCGAGCCCGTTTCGGCAGCAATGACATCATCGTTGCGCCGCCGTCCGGTTGGCGCGATGTGCTCCGCGACACAGTGCGCGATCCGATGATCTGGTTTCTCGCGGGCACGGCGCTGCTGTTCGCATGGCTGGGCGACTACATCGAAGCGGCGATTCTCGCGGTCGCGCTGGCGCCGATCATTGGCATGGACGCGTATCTTCATCGCCGCACACAAGCGAGCACTGAAGGGCTCGCCGGCCGGCTTGCCGCTCGCGCTCGCGTGCTGCGCGAGGGCGCGCTCGTCGACATTCCCTCTACCGAGATCGTGCCGGGCGACATCGCCATCGTCACCGAATCACAGTTCTTCCCCGCGGACGGTGTGCTGATCGGCGGCACGGCGAACCTGCAGGTGGATGAGTCGGCGCTGACGGGTGAGTCGCTGCCGGTGCGCAAGCATCCACTTGAGCTAGAGTCCGCAAGCGAACACACCCAGAGCATTCCACAGGAACGTGCAATCTCGAACGAGCACTGGGGTGCGGCGGGAACGCGGTTGCTGACTGGTGAAGCTCGCCTGCGAGTCGTGTTCACCGGCGCCGACACGCTCTACGGCGAAATCGTGCGCTCCGCGCAAACGGGCGCGCATGAGCGCACACCTCTGCAGCGAGCCCTCACGTCACTCGTCACGACACTGCTGGTCGCGGCGGTCGTGATGTGCCTCGTGCTCGCCGTAACTCGCTATCTCCAGGGTCATGGCGTCGTCGATGCGCTGCTGAGCGCGGTCACTCTGGCCGTGGCGGCGATTCCCGAAGAGTTCCCGGTCGTGTTCACATTCTTTCTCAGCATCGGCATCTATCGACTGGCGCGGCGCGAAGCGCTCGTCCGTCGCGCTGTCGTGGTGGAGAACATCGGTCGGGTGACCTGCATCTGCTCGGACAAGACCGGCACGTCGACGGAAGGGCGCCTGCAGCTCACCCACGTGCTACCAGCTCCCGGCGTCACGGAGCAGAAGGTGTTGCATACGGCTGCCGTCGCATCCAGAACGGAAAGCGCGGACCCGATGGATCTCGCGGTTCAGGAGCGCGCCCCGGCGGCAGTGGAGCAACGCCTGGCGACCTTTCCGTTCACGGAGGACCGACGACGTGAGGTGAGCATCGTACGCGAACAGCAGGGCGGTCTTGTCGCAGCCGCAAAGGGCGCGCCCGAAACAATCATCGGCATGACCGCCATCTCGCAGACCGAGCGTGATGCGTGGCTGCGCAAGACAACCGAGCTTGCCGCATCCGGCCACAAGGTCATTGCCTGCGCACGCTGTGATCTCGAAAGCTGGGAAGGCGGAGAGCCCGAGCGCAACTATGTCCTGCTGGGCCTGCTCGCGTTCGAGGACCCGGTGCGCCCGACGGCCGCAGAGGCGGTGAAGAAGGCGCAAGCTGCAGGCATTCGCGTCATCATGGTCACCGGAGATCATCCGGCCACGGCGCGCGCCATCGCACGAGACGCAGGTATCGGCGCGGATCCGCCACGCGTGATCGACGGATCTGAGCTAGCCGGGGAGGTGAGTGCGAACAGCGTGGACCTGAATCACGTCGATGTCGTCGCACGGTGCACCCCAGCGCAGAAGCTGCAACTGGTTCGGGCGCTGCAAGCCTCCGGCGAAATCGTCGCGGTGACAGGAGACGGCGTGAACGATGTGCCAGCCCTGCAAGGCGCGGACATCGGCATTGCCATGGGCGAGCGTGGAACACGCAGCGCTCGTGAAGTGGCGTCGATTGTGCTGCTCGATGACAACTTTCGAACCATCATCGGCGCCATTTCCGAAGGCCGGCAGCTCTTTGAGAACCTGAAGCTGAGTTTCGCCTACCTGCTGACGGTGCACATTCCGCTGGTGCTGACCGCGGCGTTCATTCCTCTTGCCGGCTATCCACTCCTTTATCTACCCGCGCACGTCGTTTGGTTGGAGCTCATCATTCATCCGACTGCGCTGCTGGTATTCCCGCAGATGCCCTCATCCGATCACCTGAGGGCCGTAGCGCGCACCGGCCGCATCCGATTCTTCGACGCAGTGGAATGGGCGCTCATTTGTGTCATCGGCATCGTGGTCACCGCGGCAATCTGGATCGGTTACGTCCGGAGCCTCGGGCCGAATCAGCATGTGGAGCATGCGCGCAGCATGGCATTGGTGGCGCTGGTCGTGGCCAGCGCAACCATTACGCTCGGCCTCAGCGGCCTGCGCACGCGCAGCGCAGCGGTGGCAGTGATCGCCAGCGTCGCGTCGGCGCTGGTGCTCGTCCAGATCGCTCCGATTGCCGAACTGCTGCACCTCAGCCCGCTTCACGTGGACGATTGGCTGCTCGCCATTGCGGCGGGCGTCGTGCCTGGCGCTCTGGCATTGCTCATGACGTGGCGACGGCGAGCACGCGTTGGCAGCTCCAGCCAGAGGGTCGTCTCGTCATCGCGCAGCGCCGGGCACACTGCATGAAACTCATCAGCCAAATGCTAGGGCACGTCGGCGCAGCTGAATTCGGCTGCGCGCGATCATATTTCGCAGATCGCCAAGCTCCTCGAGGTGAGCACTCAGGGCGAGCCACATGTCGTGAGCGACGACGCTTTCATCGCCCGCGTGACGGGGCGCATCCAGCCGCCGCGTCCGGACCGACGCTTCGGGAGATGGCCGACCCACGGCGCGGGGCGTGGCCAGTCTGGCCGAGGTCGCGGCACGGCTGTGACGGGGATCCCTCGGCGCTGTCGACGGCCGGATGCGTCCGCTCGTCGAGCGAAGGAGGAGGCCGAGCAGGCCTGGGCGGGAGGTCTCATTCCTCCAAACTTGATGTAACTTGATTCAAGGGATGCCTTGCCGTATTGTGCCCGGCATGGCGAGGACCCTGCGAGTCGAGGCGATCACCCAGCGGCTGCAGGAACGGGGCTGGACCCAGGCCCAGTTGGCCGAGGCGGTCGGCGTCAGTAACCAGACAGTTACGAATTGGCTTGCCGGGAGCTTTCCGCGACCGCGTGCGCTGCTGAAACTCGCTGTTACCCTCGGCTTGGCGATCGACAAGCTTGTCGAGACCCGGGACGCTGCGGAGCCAGTTGTCGCGTTCCGCAAGAAGGCCGGCGCGAAGACCACCGACGAGCACATCAACAAGGCTCGTGGGATCGGCTATTTGCTGAAGCCGCTGGTCTCGGCGCTACCGGAGACTAGGCAGCTTCGCACCCTGATCACCTCACCGAGCTGCGACTATGCGCAGCTTCGGAAGGCCGTCGAGCAGACCCGCTCGGAACTCGGAATCGGCCAGCATGCGGTGCTGTCCTACAGCCACCTGATCGGCCAGTTCAAAAAGAATGCGGCGATCCTGGTTCCGGTGCTCTGGGGCAAGAAGGGCAATCACGAGAATGCGCTCCACATCCGCCTGCCTGACGAGGACGTGACCTTCGTCTTCCTCAACCTCGACGTGAGGATCGAGGATTTCAAGTTCTGGATGGCGCACGAATTGGCGCACGTCTACACCCCCGAACTGGCAGGAACGGAGAAGGGGGAAGACTTCGCAGATGCGTTTGCCGGCGCACTGCTGTTTCCGCACGAGTGTGCGGAGTCTGCCTATCGCGAGGCCTGTGGGCATCCGAAGAGCGCAGCGATCACAGTGCTGAGCCGCTACGCGCACAAGCACCAAGTGTCGTTGAACACGGTGCATCAGCAGGTGAAGCGCTTTGCCGAGCAGGCCCGGCTCCGGCTGCTCCCGGTCGATGACAAGACCATCCATCGGGTGCGCAACAGCGTCCCCGCGCAGACCGTCAGCAAGGCGCTGTTCGATCCGTTGCCACCGGAAGCCTCGAGCTATATTTCGGTGGCAAGCTCGGTCTTCCAGTCCGACTTCTTCGTCGCACTGGAGCGCATGGTTAAGGAACGCGGAGTCGGTGCCGGCTACATTCAGCAGGTTCTGGATGTCCCATTGAAGGACTCCATGTCCATCCATGGGGCGCTCGTTGTTTGACAACAGTTCTGCTGGACACCAACGCCTATCTGCGCCTGGCTAAACGGATCAGGCCCATGCTTGGTGTCCCGTTCGGACCGAAAAAGTACACCTTGGTCGTGCTCAGCGATGTTGAGGCCGAGGTCCACCGCAACGCGACGCTGCAATTCAAGTTTCCTTGGTTCGACGATCAGGCGCTCGCCGAGGAACGGCTCGCGGCGCGGATCAGATTGACGCCGGATGAGAGGCAACGCATCGACGTTGCCGCGAGCGTGTTGCGCGATGCGGTCCTGGCGGAGCCATTGCGATACATGAAGGGCGGCGGATCTCCCCCAGGGCGAGTGGACTGCCGCGTGCTTGCGCATGGCTACGTGCGCGGCTGCATCGTCACGACCGATGATCTGGGCATGCACCTGCTCGCGGAGGAGTTCGACATCCGCGTGTGGCACGGCTTTGAACTGTTGAAAGCGCTGTTGAACGCAAAGGCGATCACGACGCCGATGATCAAAGATATCTTCGACGCATTGGAGGCGAATGGTGACCTGCCCGCCACTTGGCGCGCTGCCCGGTACGTCAAGTTCCCGAAGGTGTTCGGCCAAGGGCCCTGACGTTGGCGGCCTACGGCCCTTGTGGACCTGTCTTAGCCCGCGCGCCAGCGGTGGTGTGCGACGAGAAAATTCTATCTCCGCCGGAAGCGAATCGATTTCCGCCGGGAGCGAATCGTGTCGCACTCGCGGCCTAACTTCGACTCAAGCCTTAGGACGGCGGATGCGCAAGCCGATGCGCGCGTCTTTCATCAGCGATGGCTTCGGCGGACGTCGTGCCGAGGTGCCTCTGAAACCAGTCCGCCGCGAGGTGCGCCACCTGCTCGAGCGTTCCGGGCTCCTCGAACAGGTGCCCCGCACCCGGGATCATGGTGAATTGCTTCTCGCATTCCAGCTCCTGGTAAGCCTGCTGATTCAGCGGGATGACCGCGTCATCGAGGCTCCCGACAATGAGCAGCGTGGGCGCCCGCACGCGTGCCAGCCACTCCCGGGCCAGATCAGGCCGCCCGCCGCGCGAGACGATGGCCCCCACCGCGTCGCCGGTTTCCGCTGCCGCCACGAGTGCAGCCGCGGCCCCGGTGCTCGCGCCGAAATAGCCGAGTCTCATGTCCGGCACATGATCTCGCGCCCAGTCCGACGCAGCGACGAGACGTTCGGCGAGCAGTCCGATATCGAATCTCAGTTCCGCCGTGGACGCGTCGCGTGCTTCTTCCTCCGGGGTGAGCAGGTCGAAGAGCAATGTACCGATGCCCGCGGCACGGATGATCTCGGCCACCAATAGATTGCGAGGACTCAGCCGACTGCTGCCGCTCCCGTGAGCGAACAGCACGATGCCCGTGGTGTCGCCAGGAATGATCAACTCGCCATGCAATGTTTGTGAGTCTGCGGGAATACGCGCTTCGAGCCGCAGCATGATGCACTCTCCTTCTGCCCGGACTCTCCGTACCCAGCAAGTTCCGTTCGCCCGCGGCTGGCGCGGGCATGGATGATGCTCGCCTCATGGCAGGCGACCGCGCGCGTACCCAGGCGTGCGCTTCATGTACACGGATATTCGCTTTCGGGACCGGCGGGAAGCGGGCAGGCGGCTCGCGGCGGAGTTCCTGTCCTACGCGGGACGATCGGACGTGCTCGTGCTCGCGCTTCCGCGGGGCGGCGTGCCGGTGGGGTATGAAGTCGCTCGCGCGCTCGGCGCCCCGCTCGACGTTTTCCTGGTTCGCAAGCTTGGCACTCCGGGCCACGAGGAGCTCGCGATGGGAGCCGTCGCTTCGGGTGGTATCCGCGTGCTCAACGACGATGTGGTGAGCGCACTGGGTCTCGATAAACAAGTCATCGAAGCGGCCGTCGAACATGAAACACGCATTCTGAGTGACCGCGAGCGGCGCTACCGCGGCGATCGGCCTGCGACGCCTCTCGCTGACCGCATTGTGCTGCTTGTGGACGATGGCCTCGCCACAGGCGCGACCATGCGTGCCGCGATCGCAGCGGTTCGGCGGCAATCGCCAAAGCAGCTCATCGTGGCGGTGCCTGTTGCACCTCCAGAAACGTGCGAAACGCTCCGCGCCGAAGCGGATGAGATCGTCTGCCTGGTCATGCCCACACCTTTCTACGGAGTGGGCTTCTGGTACGAGGATTTCTCTCCGACCACGGACGAGGAAGTCCGCGAGCTACTCGCAGCGGGCGGCAACCCACGGCGATCGCCGCAGGCCAACACGGGGTGACGCAGCGGGAGCATGTCGGCAATGCCGCACGCGATGGGCCAGCAGCGATGTGACGCGCTGCTAGAGAGTGCCGGATCGCAAGCTGCTGGACATCCTCAAAGTGCTGCCATCCGTCGTGCCACGTCTGTCAGCAGCTCGCCGACGCGCGCCAGCAGGTTCGCATTCGAGAGACAAACTTCGGGCAAACGCAAACTCACCGGTTCCCGCCAACGCTGGAACCGGTGAGCGGTCAGTGACGTCGATCGATGCCGGATCAGTACTTCTTCGAGCTGGACTTCATCTCGTCCTTCATCTGCTCTTTGCACGCCTTGCGCGCCTTCGACTCCGACATGCTCGTGTCGTTGGCCCGTTCCTTCTCGATGCAATCCTTCATCATCTGCTCGTGCGAGGCGCCCGTCTCGCCCGTGGCCTGGCGCTGGTGCGGAGACGAAGCGGATTCGGGCTCGGCTCCGCTCGTTGGTGGCGTTTCGGATTGCTGGCTGCTTTGGCTCGAGCCTTCACTCGGCGTCGTGCCCTGAGCGAAAACGCACGTGGCCGAGGCAATGCCAAAGGTTGCGATCAGCGCGGAGATCAAATGCCGATTCATAGTCGTCTCCTGTAGACGGGTACGTCCTGCCGCCAGCTTGATCGCGCGCCATGGGGAAACAAAGCGGTCCGCCTCCCGTGACGGTGTGGGAACGCTCCTACCCTGCACGGCTGCCCATGCCCGCCGTGGTCTCGCTTCCGGAATCAAAGTCGCGACGGGGCGAGGACGCATGGGGGCGCGGCGGGAACGCCGCGGCTGGTGCGCACACACCGGGCTGCTTGGTCTACTTGCGTTGTTTGGAATGAGCCACGGTCAGCGATCGACTGACCGACCGGCGCGGCGCGACGGGAACGCGCCCCCGGAGCGCACACCCCGCGCTGCCTGGCCTACTTGCGTCGTTTGGAATGAGCGCCGATGAGCGACCGGCTGACTGAGCGGCGCGGCGCGGTGTCGGCCGAACTCACGGTGCGCTTCGCATGTAGCGAAGCGAACGCCTTCGCGGTGAGTGCGTCCACGGCACTCTCGAGATCCCGATACGTCGCGATGAGGCGGCGGCCGAACTCGGTGAGCCTGGCGCCCCCACCATCCTTGCCGCCCGCAGTGAGTGCCACGGCGGGCTCGGCAAACGCGTTGTTCACGCTGTGCAGGAGCAGCCAGCCACGGCGATAGCTCATTCCGAGCGCACGGGCCGCGGCCGACAGGGACCCGGTGCGCTCGATGCCTTCGAGCAGGGCGATCTTCCCCGGGCCGAGCGAGCAGCTTTCCGAAAAATCGATGCGCACACGCGCGTGCGGCTTGTTCATCCGGCGAAGTTTACCGATACCCGAGAGGCGCGCCACTACATGTCGCGAGGCTGAGTGGAACGAGGGGTGCTCGCATTCGGCCCCGCCTTGTTCGTCAGCAAGCGAAGCTCATGCGCCGAACTAAGGCTGGCCGCGGCCGCCACTCTTGTCACCGGACAGTAGTTGCGACAGCAGCGCCAGCAACTCATCGGGGTTCACCGGCTTGCTGGCGGTGCGCAGATTCACGTCGCATTCGAGATCGCGGATCGCGGAGGACGTGTCCCCGGTGATCAGCACCGCGGGCAAGGTGGCCCCGAGCCGCTCGCGCACCGCCGCGATCACCTGCAGCCCGGTCTCGCCGGCAGCGAGGTGGTAGTCCGTGATCAGAAGCCCGATGTCCGGGGACTTTTCCGCATGCTCGCAGGCCTCGGCCAGCGTCCCGGCGACACTGACATCGTAGCCTTCGAGCTTCAACAGCATGCGCGTGGCGTTGCGCACGCGCGGGTCGTCCTCCGCCAACAGAACGTGCACACGCTTGCCCACTCCAGCTGCTGATGGCTTCTCCGGGGCTGTGGTCTGTGGCGCGGTTTCGGTCGTCGCAGGGCTGGCGGGCAGCTCGAGCGAAAAGGTGCTGCCGCGGCCGACTTCCGATTGAACGTGAAGCTTCGCGCCGAGCAGGTTCACGATGCGCGACACGATGCTGAGGCCCAGGCCGTATCCTTCCCGAGACGTGTTGTTGGACACGCCGATCTGGTAGAAGTCATCGAAGATGCGGTCCAGCTCTTGCGGCGGAATGCCCACGCCGGTGTCGAGCACTTCCAGGCGTACCGAGGAAAGCTCGCGCAGGCAGCGCAGCCGAACCCACCCGGCGCGCGTGTATTTGATGGCGTTCGAAAGGAGGTTGCGCACCACCTGCCCGACGAGCGCAGGATCCGAACGGATCTGATCCGTGCTCGCCTCCACCTGCAGCTGAAGCCCCTTGTTGGCCGCGAGCGAGGCGAACTCGGCGCGCAGCTCCTCGAACAACGTGGCGACCTTGAAGTCCGTCACCTCGGGCCGGATGGCGCCGGATTCGAGCTTGCTGATGTCGAGCAGGGCATTGAGCAGACGCGCCATCGCGTTGATCGCCTGCTCCTCCTGGGCTAGCGCTTCGGCGATGTCCGGATCGCGCACCATGCGCCGAAGCGTTCCATTCAGCAGCGAAAGGGCCTGCAGCGGCTGGCGCAGGTCGTGGCTCGCCGTGGCGAGAAAGCGGCTTTTCGCCTGGTTGGCCCGCTCGGCCGCCTCTCTGGCAGCGTGCAGCTCACGCTGAATCCTGTGCCGCTCCGTGCTGTCGCGAATCGCTGCAACCACGAACGTGCCGGCGCCATCCGCGGCGGGACTGAGGCTGATCTCGACCGGGAATTCGGTGCCGTCCTTCCGCCGGGCGAAAAGGTCCAGCCCCGAGCCCATCGGCCGCACGCGCACGGCCGCGGCATAGCCGCGCCGATGCACCACATGACGCGCCCGGAAGCGCTCGGGGACGAGGCATTCGATGCTCTGGCCGAGGATCTCCTGCGGCTCGTAGCCGAAGAGCGCGGTCACCTGGCGATTAGCGAACACGATGGCGCCGGCCGCATCGATGATCACCATGGCATCGGGCGCGGAATCGAGAACACTGCGAACCAGTTCGGATGAAAGCACTTCCGCGAGCCGAGACAAGGACTTGCCGGTAGCCTCGCACCCTTCGGGCTTGGCCGCAACGCCCGTCAGGGGCCGGCAGGAACCGCCGCCCCGCTCCGTCAGGGGCTCACCTCCCGCAGGCGGCATCTCGCTGGTACGCGACATCGCGGATCCTGGCGCAGCTCAACCGCGCATCGCGGGAGCTGCGCCTGCCACCGGTGGAACCGTGCCTTCAGCTTCATCTGCGCCAATGCACCGGGTTCTCACGGTCATCGAGCGAATCCTCCTTTAAAAGGGCGTGTGCCTGCCTTGCAGCCGGGCCGGAAGCTGCCGGACATCTCAAGCGCTGTCGGAAAAGACCCGCATCGCGCTGAGCACGGAAGCTTGAGCGCGTGTCGCGTCGTGCGGGCCGCAGCGAGCCGGGGGCAGACGGAACACGCCGTTTCCTCCCGGCAAGTGCGCGGTCCACGCGTTGCCTGCTCCGCGCCGAAGCGCGCGCTGGCCGCCAATCCGAGCTCCGGTGGCATTCAGTGCGATTCCGGAGTGTGCTCATTCGCACATCCCTTGAGCGCTCGGGCGCTTCTGCGAACGCGCGATCACCCGGTGTGGGCGAAGGCTTGCGACGAGCGCTCGTGCTCCTGCAGCTTGCGTTTTGCGGCGCTGAACGCGTCCCGAAGCGCAACGTACGCGTCCGTGTGCCGAGGGTCCTGCGCATGAGAGCGATTAATGGCGATGACTTCGCCCGGCACCGTTACGGTGATGTGAACGTCAAACACCGACCCCTGCGTGTTGTGCTGGTGGGGTTGCTCGATGACCACGTGGCAATGCGTGATCCGGTCGCTGAATCTCTCGAGCCGGCGTGCGAGCTCGCGTATGCGATTCTCGAAAATTCTGGAGGGCGGCATGTGCCGGAAGGTGATCTGCAATGGGAACGTCATGATTGCCAATCCGCTATCCGCTACGTACACCCTGCAGAGACTAGCCGCACGGCCGCGGGCTGCATCTGCGGAGCAATACGTAGACGCCATCGCTGAGGTACTGAAAGCGAGGCGGACGGCGCGCGAAGAACGGCCCGCACACCTTCCCCGTGTGCAGCGAGCCGGCTCCTGCAGCCTTTTTTGAAAGCTGTTTTGTTTTTACGGCACGCCACGCGACGAAGAGCGCTCGGCCCACGCCTTTGGTGAGTCGAGAGGCTCGCGCAGCGGTCCGTGCGCGCAGTGGGCTGCGATCAGTAGGACTTTCTTACGGCGCTCGCGGCTGGGGCGTCTTGCGGAGCTCCAGCTCCATCACCATGCGAACCAGCTGTGCCACCGACTTCGCGCCCATCTTCTCCATCACGTGCGCGCGGTGAATCTCCACGGTGCGCTGGCTGAGCCCCAGGTCCTGCGCCATCATCTTGTTCGCCTTGCCGGCGGTGAGCAGCTCCAGCACCTCGCGCTCGCGCGGAGTGAGTGAGGCGATGCGCGCGCGAATGCGGTCGTGCTCCTTCAGGGCTTCGCGCGTCTCACGATCCCGGGCCAATGCCTGCTGCACGCGATCGATGAGGTCCTGGTCGCGGAAGGGCTTCTGCAGAAAGTCGAATGCGCCGTGCCGCATGGCTTCGACCGCCATCGGCACATCCCCGTGACCGGTGATGAAGATGACGGGGATCACCGCGCCGCGCTCGTTCAGCTCTTCCTGCAGCTCGAGCCCGCTCATCCCGGGCATGCGGATATCGAGCACGATGCACCCGGGCTGGCTCGGCTGATACGCCGCCAGAAACTCCTGGGCCGATGCGAAGGTCGTCGCGGGCAGCCCCACGGACTTCAGCAGTACGCGGATGGACGACCGGACGCCGCTGTCATCATCGACGATGTAGACCGTAGGAATCGGGTCTCTCATTCGAAACGCTCTCGTGCCGGAAGGCGAACGACGAAACAGGCGCCGCCGCCGTTCGCCGGATGGTAACTCAGTGTGCCGCCGTGCGATCGGGCGATGGTCTGGCTGATCGACAACCCCAGGCCCGTGCCCTCCGCCTTGGTCGTCGCGAAGGGCATGAACAATCGGTCGATCATGTCCGGCGCGACGCCCGGGCCATTGTCGCAGACGGCGAGCTCGACCTCAGCCTCACCGCACCGCGACGTACGGAGCGTCAGCTCGCGTGAGCCTGGCGGCTGCTGTTCCAGGGCCTCGATGGCGTTGCGCGCCAGGTTGACGATCATGTGCTGCAGCTGTGCGGGATCGCCCGTGATGCGTGGCAGGTTGGGTGCGAGCTCGAGATGGAGCGAGGTCTGGTGGGCTCTCGTATCCGCCTCGATGAGCACTGCGACATCGTCGATCAGCGCGTTCAGGTCGACCCGCGTCTGCTCGGCGGCACGGCTCTTCACGATCTGGCGCAGGCGCCGGATGATGCCCCCGGCGCGCATGGCCTCCTGCGCGATCTCGCGAAGCGCGGACATCGTCTCTTCGAGATCCGGCTGCGGTGAGCTCAGAAAGCGTTCACACGCCCGGGCGTACGTGCTGATGGCGCTGAGGGGCTGATTCAGCTCGTGCGCGATACCGGCCACCATTTCGCCGAGCGTCACCATGCGGGAGACGTGGGTCATGCGTTCCTGCAGCCGGCGCGCCTCCTCGGCTGCCGCGTGTTCCGCCTGTGCGCGGTCTCGCTCGGCTTGCAGCATGGCCATCGCTTGCCGTTCGACCGTGATGTCGCGCAAGAGACCCACGAACCGCCGCGGTTCAGAGCCAGCGATCTCACCCACGGAGAGAAACGCCGGAAACACGGTGCCATCCTTGCGCAAGGCCTGCACTTCACGCCCGATCCCGATGATGTGTGGGACGCCGGATTCGGCGTAGCGCGCGAGATAGTCGTTGTGCGTGCCCCGGTAGGGTTCGGGCATGAGCTCGTGCACGTTGCGCCCGACGATCTCGGCCGCGGCATAGCCGAACAGCCGTTCCGCGGACCGGTTGAAGGCAATGACGGTCCCGCGATCGTCGATGACGATGACGGCGTCGACGGCAGCATCCATCACTGCCTGCAATTCAGTGGACGTCATACCAAAGCATTATGGCCGGTGAGCTGGGCCCCCAGGTTACGCAATTTCACTGAGGGCGTACGCAGGCGCGCGCATTCCGCCTGGCCCGTGTCCCGGCGGCATTGCGCCCCGCCGCGGCTGGAAAGGGGCGCCCGAGCTGCCCGCTCGATCGTCGCTTACGTAGAACTCCGCAAGCCGGTATGGACTCGTGCGGCTCGTCTGCGGAGGCGGCTCCGCGGATCATGCGCTCTACGTTGAAGGAGTGACTTCCATGAACTCTCTCACGAGCGCCCTGACGACCGTTCCGACCCTGCTCAATATCGGCGCAGTTCTCTGGCTGCTCTGGTTGGCCAGCGGTTCTCGCGCGCAGCACGCCAAAGAGGAAGCCTCCAAAGGTTTGTGGGGAAGAGGGCGCGCTGAAAAGACCGGTTCCGACCGCGATTGACACTCCGCGAGCCGCCTCGCGCGAGCGCACGACTGAGTCGCCTGAATCCACGGACGCGAACCCGTCTGACGACCCATGGAGAAGTACGTGAAAAGGCGCATTGCCATCATTCAGGGTCATCCGGATGAGAGCGGCAGGCACTTCTGCGATGCGCTCGCGCAGGCGTATGCCGCAGGCGCCCGAGGCGAGGGCCACGAAGTGGAGATGATCACGGTCGCGCGACTCGATTTCCCGCTCCTGCGTACGCAGGAAGAGTTCCGCGGCGAGGTCCCTCAATCGATCCGCGACGCGCAGGCGACCATTCAATGGGCCGACCACCTCGTTTTCATCTATCCCTTGTGGCTCGGCATGTTGCCGGCGCTGCTCAAGGGCTTTCTGGAGCAGGTGTTCCGCGAGGGCTTCGCCGTGCAGTTCACGCGCTCGGGCTGGAAACGTCTGCTGAAAGGCAAGTCCGCGCGCATCGTGGTGACCATGGGCATGCCGGCACTGGCTTTCCGCTTCTACTTCGGCGCGCACGGACTGAAGAGTCTCGAGCGCAGCGTGCTGTCGTTCGCAGGCATCGGGCCGATTCGCGAAACGCTCATCGGCATGGTCGAGGCGCGAAGCACCGAGTCCCGCGGACGCTGCCTCATCAGGATGCAGCAACTCGGACGGCGCGCTCGTTGATGAGGACGCACATGACTTCAGCACTCGATCCCATCGCCCGCGTCCGGGCCGCACGTCTGGGCCACCGCGCGGAACTGCAGCACCGTTTCCGCGCGTGACGGTTCACCCCGGAGAAACGTAGCAGATGGGCGACTTCGAATTCGACGCGGAACTGATCCGGAAATACGACTGCGCAGGGCCGCGATACACCTCCTATCCGACTGCAGCTCACTTTCGTACGGATTTTGGGCCGGACGACTACCGTCGGGCCGCGCGGGAGCGCAAGGAAGCGGAAGTTGTGCGTCCGCTTGCCCTGTATGTGCACATCCCGTTCTGCGCGAGCCCGTGCTTCTACTGCGCTTGCAACCGCATCATCACGCGGAGTCTCGACCGAGCGCGTGGATATCTCGCCCGACTGCATAAAGAGATCGACATGCAGGCGGAGTGCTTCACGGATGCCGGTCGCATTGAGCAGATGCATTTCGGCGGCGGAACGCCGACCTTCCTGCCCACGCCCGATTTGGCGGGCATGGTCGAGCATCTGCGCCAGCGGTTCGAGCTGACGGATTCGCCGGACCGGGAGTATTCGATCGAGATCGACCCCCGCACCGTCAGCCCGGAATCGATCCACGAGCTCACGGCCATCGGCTTCAACCGGATGAGTGTCGGCGTGCAGGACTACGATCCGCACGTGCAGGAGGCGATCAATCGCGTGCAGACGCCCGAGGAGACACATCGCATCGTGGCGGCGATGCGGGACGCGGGAGTTCGCTCCATCAACTTCGATCTCATCTACGGGTTGCCGGAGCAGAGCGTGGAAACGTTCTCGCACACGCTGGACACCGTTCTCGAGGCTCGGCCGGAGCGGTTGGCCGTTTACGCATACGCGCACCTTCCGCAGATGTTCAGAGCCCAGCGCCGTCTGGAAGCACATCGTCTGCCCGACGCGCCCACGCGGCTCGCGCTGCTCGAGCTGGCCATTCGCAAGCTGACCGCGGCGGGCTACGTCTACATCGGAATGGATCACTTCGCGTTGCCAACGGACGACCTCGTCGCCGCAAAGCGCGAGGGAACGCTGCAGCGGAACTTCCAGGGCTATTCCACGCATGCCGATTCCGATCTCGTGGGGCTCGGCGTGAGCGCGATTGGCCGGGTGGGCCGGGCGTACGCCCAGAACTTCAAGCAGCTCGACGATTACTACCGCGCCATCGATTCGGGCGAGCTCGCGATCGGACGCGGCGTGTGGCTCGGCCCGGACGACCTCGTGCGTGCCGCGGTGATCCAGAGCCTCATGTGCTACGAGTGCATCGACTGCACCGCCATCAGCCAGAGATTCGGAATTGACTTCAAGCGCTATTTCCGCGCCGAGCTCGAGCGTCTTCAGGAGCTGCAGGCGGACGGGCTCATCTATGTCCGCGGCAACACCATCCGTCTCACTCCGATGGGCAGGCTTCTCATGCGGATTGTTGCAATGGTCTTTGATGCCTGCGGGGTCAGCGGTCGCGTCTGGTCGAAGGCGATCTGAACGTCGGACTTCTCAACGGGACGAGAACCATGAACACCACTCGAAAGCTCTGGATCGGACTGGCTGGACTGCTGGCCACGTCGTTCGGGGTGCTGCTGTGGATGGGCGCGAAGATCGACGAGCAGGCACCCCCCGTTCCGGAGCGGGTCGTCACGCCGCGCGGCGAGGTCCTCTATGAGCGCGCGGACATCGAGCGGGGACGCCAGGTGTGGCAGTCGATGGGCGGCATGCAGCTCGGCTCGATCTGGGGTCACGGAGGGTATGTCGCGCCGGACTGGAGTGCGGACTGGCTGCATCGTGAAGCACTCACACTCCTGCACGCGTGGGCCGTGCGGGAGTATGGCGACTCCGGCTACGACGCACTCCCGGAGGAGCGCAAGGCCGGCCTGCGTGAACGCCTGAAGGTGCACCTGCGCCGGAATACTTACGACGCCGCGAATGGAACCATCACGGTGGATGCAGACCGCGCGGCGGCGATTGCGGCGGTCGCGGCTCACTACGACCGGCTCTTCGGAAACGACCCCGAGATGGCGGATCTCAGGGCCGATTACGCGATGAAGGACAACACGGTCCCCGAGGCAGCGCACCGGCGAGCGCTAGCGGCCTTTTTCTGGTGGACTGCATGGGCGGCCACGACGGAGCGGCCGGGCGCCCGTGTGACGTACACGAACAACTGGCCGAGCGAACCGCTCGTCGGCAACCATCCAACGGGCGGCACGTACCTGTGGTCGGTGTTCAGCGTGCTGTTCCTGATTGCGGGAATCGCGTTGCTAGGCTGGCATCATGCCGTGTCGCACGGCCGCGAGGACGTGCCAGCCCGTTTGCCCGAGACAGATCCGCTCGCGATGGTGCGCGTCACGCCCTCGATGCGCGCGACGGCGAAGTACTTCTGGCTCTTGCTCGCATTGTTTCTGGTTCAGATTCTGCTCGGTGCCATCACTGCGCACTTCGCCGTGGAAGGGCAGGAGCTCTACGGGGTGCCGATCGCGGAAGTGCTGCCGTACTCGCTCACGCGCACGTGGCACACGCAGCTTGCCGTGCTCTGGATTGCCACCGCATGGCTCGGCACAGGCCTCTATATCGGGCCAGCGGTTTCAGGTCACGAGCCGAAGTATCAGCGGCTCGGAGTGAATGTGCTCTGGGTGTGCCTGATCGTCATCGTGGTGGGCGCGTTCGCGGGCCAGTGGCTCGCCGTGATGCAGCGGCTCGGGCTCGAGCGAAACTTCTGGTTCGGCCATCAGGGGTGGGAATACGCCGACATCGGTCGCTTCTGGCAGTGGTTCCTGTTCATTGGCCTGATGCTCTGGCTGGTGCTGGTGGGGCGCGCGCTCTGGCCGGCGATTCGCCGCGGCGGGGATGGGAAGTCGATCGTGGGGCTGCTGTTCCTGTCCGCGGTCGCGATCGGACTCTTCTACGGCGCGGCGCTGCTCTGGAACGAGCACACGTCACTGTCGATGGTCGAGTACTGGAGATGGTGGCTGGTGCACCTGTTTGATGAGGGCTTCTTCGAGGTCTTCGCCACCGCGGTGATCGCTTTCCTGTTCACGCGGCTCGGGCTGCTGGCGGAGCGTAGCGCCACGGTCGCCGTGCTCTTCGCCACCATTGTGTTCATGGCAGGCGGCGTGCTCGGGACGTTGCACCACCTCTACTTCGCGGGGACGCCGACTCCGGTGCTGGCGGTGGGTGCGAGCTTCTCTGCGCTGGAGGTTGTGCCGCTCGCGTACATCGGCTACGAGGCATACCACACGTACAAGCTGGGGCGCTCCACGGCCTGGATGGCCCGGTACCATTGGCCGCTGATGTTTTTCATCGCCGTGGCCTTCTGGAATCTGGTGGGCGCCGGGCTGTTCGGGTTTCTCATCAATCCGCCGCTGTCGCTGTACTTCATGCAGGGCCTGAATCTGACGCCGCTTCACGGCCATACGGCGCTGTTCGGCGTGTACGGCATGCTGGGCATCGGGCTCATGTTGTTCTGTCTGCGCGGTCTCAAGCCCGGTGTCGTGTGGAACACCCGTCTTCTGAAGGGCGTGTTCTGGGCGCTCAATATCGGGCTGGCGTTGATGGCGCTGCTCACGTTGTTGCCGATGGGCACGCTTCAGGTGCTCGCGTCGATAGAGCACGGCTACTGGTACGCGCGCTCGGCGGAGTTCATGCATCAGCCGCTCATGGAAATGCTCGTGTGGCTGCGTGTGCCCGGAGACACGATCTTCAGCATCGGGGCGCTGCTGCTCGCGTGGTTCGTCGCCGGGCTGTGGATGCGGCCTGGCGGGGAGGCCGCACTGCCCGTGGGCTCACGCCCTACGGCGCAGGAACCATGATGGGGGCCCGCGCATCACACGGCTCATGATCGAGTTCTATCCACAGATCAAGCTCGTTCACATCGTCTCCATCCTCGCAAGTGGAGTCCTGTTTCTGATTCGGGCCATCGCCGTCCAACGGCGGTGGCCCTGGGCCATGGCGGCGCCGGTGCGCTATCTGAGCTACAGCATCGACACGGTGCTCCTGACCTCCGCGCTGATGCTGATGAGCGTGCTCCAGCAGTACCCGTTCGTGCATAGCTGGCTCACGGTCAAGATACTGCTCGTGATCGTTTACATCGTGCTCGGCAGCTTCGCGCTCAAGCGCGGTCCAACGCCCGCGATACGTTTGGCATGCTCGATCGCCGCGGTGCTCGTCTACGGCGTGATCATTACGATCGCCCGGGCGCACGACCCGGCCGGCGCGTTGCGATGGGTAATGCTCGAGTGAGACATGATGAATAAGTCGATGGCCAGATTTGCAAGCGCGCCAGCGCACGGCGCGACCGCTGCTCCCCGAATGTTGTTCGCATACGGCTTCCGGCCATTCTTTCTGCTCGCCGGGTTGTTCGCGGTGCTCGCTGTGCCCGCCTGGTTGCTCATGTACAGCGCCGGCGTGCAGCCGTTGCCCGACATGCCTCCGCAGTATTGGCATGCGCATGAGATGGTGTTCGGCTTTCTGACTGCCGCGATCGCCGGCTTTCTGCTGACTGCCGTGCCGAGCTGGACGGGGGCGCGAGGGTTTGCGGGGCTTCCGCTCGTGCTCCTCAGTGCTGCGTGGCTTCTCGGGCGGCTCGCCTTCGCGATGGCAGGCACGCTGCCGGCGTGGGCGGTTGCAGCACTTGACATGATCTTCCTGCCTGCGCTGGCGCTCGTTCTGGCGCCGCCGCTCGTGCGTGCAAAGAATCGCAACACACCGATGCTCGCTGTGCTGGCTGCGCTTTGGTTGGCGGATGGGATCTTCCTTGTCGCTCTGTTCCGTCAGGACCCGTTGCTCGCTTCACGTGTGCTGCGCGTTGCCATCGATATCGTCCTCACACTCGTGACCGTGATCGGCGGGCGTATTGTTCCGTCCTTCACCGCGAATGCTCTGCGACGGCGTGGCGAGGAGGTCCGCATCACGAGCCGCAAGTGGCTCGAGACCCTCATCGTGCCGACGATGGTTGCGGTGATTCTCGTGGGCGCGTGGCGTCCGGATTCCACGCTTTCGGGCATCCTCGCGGCGATCGCCGCTGTGGCGCACGCGCTTCGCCTGAGTGGCTGGGGCGGTTTTCGCACGCGCAACGATGCCATCCTCTGGGTGCTGCATGTCGCCTACGCGTGGTTGCCGATCGGGTTTGCGCTGAAGGCGTTTTGGCTGCTCAACGGAAGCGACTGGGCGGTGCACTGGCTGCACGCGCATGCCGTTGGCGCGCTCGGGACCATGATCCTCGGTGTGATGACGCGTGTGGCGCTCGGTCACACGGGGCGGGAATTGCACGTGAAGCCGAGCATCGCGGTGGCCTATGTGCTTTTGTCGTTGGGCGCGCTCGTGCGCGTGTTCGCGCCATCGATCGTGCCGACGGCGTATCTGCCGATGCTCACGATCTCTGGCGCGCTGTGGACTGCGGCGTTCGTGCTGTTTCTGGTGGTCTACGCTCCGATCCTCACGAGTCCGCGTGTTGATGGGAAGCCGGGATAGACTGTGCCGGAAG
>JADGHX010000237.1 GCA_019683695.1 Steroidobacteraceae bacterium | reverse complement strand
GCACACTTGGCTTGCGCGCCAGCGCGCGCGATGCAGATGGACTGACGCTGACCGCCCGAGAGGCCTTCGCCCCGCTCGGCCAGCTTGAGGTCGTAGCCGCGCGGGTGCGAGCCGATGAAATCGTGCACACCCGCTGTCGCCGCGGGCCCAGAGAACATCCTCATCCGGCACGCCGTGGGGATCGATGGCGATGTTCTCTCGCACGCTGCCGGAGAACAGCCAGTTGTCCTGCAGCACCGCGCCCACCGCCGCACGCAGGTCCAGCGGATCGATCT
This sequence comes from Steroidobacteraceae bacterium, assembly GCA_019683695.1. Lineage (GTDB taxonomy): Bacteria > Pseudomonadota > Gammaproteobacteria > Steroidobacterales > Steroidobacteraceae > JADGHX01. The sequence goes on along the minus strand of JADGHX010000237.1, from coordinate 6,116 downwards.
GTCGCAGGTCCGTGTCGTCGACGAGCACGGAGCCTGCTTCCGGCTCATGCAGCCCCGTGATGAGCCGCAGCACGTTGCTCTTGCCGGAACCAATACGCCCCAGAATTGCGACCCGCTCCCCGGGCTCGATGGTGAACGAGACCCCCTCGAGCGCCTTGCCCGTCTGGCCCGGATAGGCGAAACCACCAGTTCTCGGCCAGCGGCTCGACAAGCCATGCGTGGCGCTCCCGCCAACCGGGTTGGCGGGTTGCGTCGGGCGCTGCCGCACGAAGGGCGTAAGCCGTGCAACCCGTCACCGCCGTGAGATCGCGTCGAGACATTGGCACCGGTTTCGGCGGTGCCGACTCCTTCGCGTCGGCGCTCGCAACGAGAACCTTCGCGGCGTCTACGACCTCCGTAATAACGGTTGCGCGACCGTCGTCGGCGAGCACGAGCACGGGCAAACTCGACAGATCCAGATCGGCTCGTGCCAGCGAAATCTCGCGAGCCGCAATACCCAGTTGCGCAAACAGGGACGGCAGATGCTGGGCTTCGACCTGCCGTGCCGTGTCGGGCAGCGCCGCGCGCAGTACGGCCAGGGACGATGGCCGGCCCAGTTGTTCGCTCGCATATATAAGAATCCGTTCAAGAGCATTGGACGGTTTCTCGGCGGCGCCTGCCGCGGGGCCATCTGCAGCCGATGGCGCGTTGAGCATTCCGCCCGCGCCCCCCGGATTCGCAACGCTACCCTGCGCCGGCACGCGCGCCGCCTCGATCGGGGCGCGTCTCTCCGTCGATGGAATGGAATCGCCGCCTTTGGGAAAAGACACTACGCTCATGGATTGCTACTCTCGAAAGCCGTTTGCGGCGCCTCGATGCCGAAGTACTGCGCCAACTCCCCCGTCAGCGCGGGCACCGAATACCGCTGCACGTTCAGGTCGAGCTGCACATCCAGGAACAAGGTTGCCGACGTGAAGTAGTCGCGCTGTGCGACGATGAGGTCGTTGAGTGAGCGGCGACCGGCGAGAAAAAGCTCTTCATAGTCGTCGATTGCGCCGCGATCCCGGTTCATGCGATCCGCAACCGTGGCCACCTGGCTTTCGCGCGTCTCCACAGCTGCGTAGGCCTGCCGCAATCTGCGCTCCAGTGCGCGCTCGGCGCGTCCGAGCGCATAGCGCGCTGCCTGATGACGGCCGCTGGCCTGCCGTGCGCGGCCGACATTCGCTCCGCCGCTGAAAACGTCATAAGCGACGCGCAATCCAATGTAGGTATCGCGATTCTCGATGCCTTCATCTCCAAACGCGTCGTACGCCGTGCCACTTGCTTCCAGCGATAGCCTGGGCCACAGCATGCTGGCGCGCGCGGACTCCGCGTCCGCGGTGCTCGCCTCCAGCTCCCTGCGAAGCGCGAGCAGTTCTGGATTGTGCGCGCGCGTATACAAGCGCCTCTTCCACATTTTCGCGGCGGAGCGGGTACGTTTGTGGAACGCGCAGCTGGTCCGGTGCACTTCCGAAGAACTCCTCGTACATGGCGACGGCATCTTCGAGACTGCGCTGCGCATCCGTCAGTTGGCTGCGGGCCTCGAGTACACGACTGTCGAGCCGCGATAGCTAGCTGCGGGGATCGCGACCCTCAGCGGCACGACCTTCCACCTTGTCACGCACGCTCTGCACTTTGCGGAGATTCTCCTCGGCGATCTTCACGGCTTCACGCTGGCGAAGCACCGTGAAGTAGATCTGCACGGCCTGCAGCGCCAGGTTGTTGGCCGCAACCTCTATACCGAGCGAGGCGGCCGCGACTCGCTCCCGGGCGGCGCGAACACGCCCCCACGCCGCTCCGCCGTCATAGAGCAGCTGAGTCAACGCGACCTGCGGATTGATCTGGCCGCGCTCGCGACTGTGCGTGATTGTTGTCCCCTCGCACATTGCGGTCTTCGCCGGAGTCCACCAGAAGCTGCACACGCGGAAAGAACTCTGCCCGGGCTTCCGCGAGCGAGCCGCGCGCCTGAGTCACGGAGCTGCGCTGTGTATTGATCCGGTTGGCGACGCACTCCCGCCGCGATCAGATGAATGAACGACTCGTCGAAGCGATCGGGCTTGCTGACCTGAGCCCTGCCGGGCGCCGCTGCAAGGGACAGCACAACGCATGCCAGGGCCGGAACTGTTCTGCGCACGGTGTTGCGTGAACACTTCTTCATCGGCCGGTCCTTGCGATCGTGCATGCCGGTCCGTAAGGCTCCAGGGCCGGTGGTGAGGCTTCTTCCGCGCGATCACCCGACGGCTGCTCATCAGGGTTGGGATTCGGTGCGCTCGCATCACACAGGAGCCTCATGACCGCGCCTGGACTCAGCTCATCACTCAGCAGGGTCTCGAAGTGAACGTCCTCCTCCACTGCCGGAGCCGTGACGAAGTACGTATTCAGCGAGACAGAGACACCTAGTGACGGACGCAGTGACTCGGGCACGAAGTCGTCCGCATAAACGCAGGCGACCGCGGGCGCGCACCGCTCCACGGGATCACCGAACGTGTTGCCTGCGATGTGAATGGCATCGCCTGCCTGCGCGAAGCCGCTGCTGACTTCTATCAGCACGCCATAGTCGCCGCCCATGATCGTGTTCCCGAGCACGTGCACGCGATCGACACCTGATCCGCCCCCGAGGGCAATCGCAGCGCTGCCCACGGCGGCCTCAATGCGATTTCCCGTGATCGCAAGATCGCCGAAGCCGTAGGGCACGTAAATCGCTTCGTCCGCGCCGCCAATGATCCGGTTATTGGCGATCGTGGCCGTCGCGCCATTCATCAGTGAGATGGCCGCGCCGGTGCCGCTGCCATCAATGACGCTGTTCTGGATGACGAATCGCTGTCGGGCGCCAGGCGACAGCCCGGTCGTGATGCTGCCGATGATCGTGAATCCATCGACCACGGCGCTCTCCGCTTCGGGGCCGACGGTAATGTGGCCACGAAGCACTGTTTCGTCCTTGCGGTCACGCGCCGTGCCGGTCAGTGCCACATTGGCTCCGCTAAGCGTTACGGCCTTGACGATGCGGAGGTTCTGCTCGTACGTGCCGGCGCCAACGACAAGCCGCTCACCCTCCTGTGCGGCATCGAGAGCGCTCTGGATGTCGCCATAGGTGCTCTTCAGGCAGCCACGCGTATCGACCAGCCAGACGGGTCGCGTCAGATCGACGATACAGTCCCTGAAACTGAGAACGCGTATGTCGGACAGCCCCTGTAATCCTTCGTCTCCGCTGTTGATAAGCAGATCCTGCCCGACCAGGGTGATCTCGTAATCCGCGCGGCGGCCGCTGAATACGGCGCGCTCGATCCCGGCATCCCGGCTGATCCGTTCCGCTGCCTGCGGGGTGCGCCCAACAGGCACGGGGAGACTGTCGGCCTGAAACGGATAAAGCAGCGAGTAGCCCGACGCATCGTACGCTGCGTCGAAACCTTGAATGTCGAGGGCACGCCCACTGCCCGGCACCGCGTCCGTGAGGTCCAGTCCTGCCAGATCGCTATCCGGCGTGATCGCAAGTCCGCATACGTCGCTGAAATGACGAATCCTGAGGACGCTGCCGGCGAAATGACCCGTTACCACCACGCCACTCAAACGGACGCGGCCGAGCGGCCACGATCGTGCGCCTCGGGAACCGTACAGCTCGATGACATTAGCTGGCGCAGCGCCAGGGTGCGTGCCACCAGCGAATGTGCTCCGCACGACCTCCAGGTCGCCCCCGTAGCGCCGCAACTCGAGCACACCCCCCTCCTCGAGCGCGAATCCACTGCCCGAAAAATCTGAGTCCTGCACGATGAGCTTGGCCAGCCCGCTGGCCCCATTCGCGGCGGCCGGGCCCTCGCCGACGTAGATCGCCTGTCTGCGAATACCCGTGAACTGCGCATCCCTGACCAGCAGTGTGTCGAGCTTCGTGTCTTCCGTGACGTGGATGCCACACGCACACGACTTGAATGTGATGCCCTCAACGACGATCCGGCCCGGCGAGTCCTCGGCGTCGAACGAGCCGCGCACAGTGAGCGCAACGGCATCGGCGTCCATTGGCGCGATCGTGACTTTCTCTCCATCGGCCGCGCGCAACGTGATCGACTTGCGCTCGATGGTGAGCGCTTCGACATAGGTTCCGGGGGATATCAAAACGGTATCGCCATTCCCGGCAGCGTCGATTGCGGCCTGGATGGAGCGGTACACATATGTTTCACGCAGCCCCGCCCCGTCTTCCGAGACGCCGGTTACGCCCTTTCGTACGTGACCAGCGGCATCCAACACGGCTGCGCCGACGCCCGAATGGTTCCTGAGCAGACGAACGATATAGGCATCAAGACTGTGCTGCGTCGGTGTGGCGCTTCGTTCATCGATATCGTGGTCCTCGATGATCAACCCGCCGTCGCTGTCTTCAACCGTGTGCCGCGCATTGTCATCAAGCGCCACCAGGGCCGTGACCTCTGGCGCCTTTGGGCTGCCGTTCGCGACAGGAATGTCCCTGGTCTCGTTGTCCGAGACGAGAAGCGTCGGCGACGCACTGGCGCGCAACCCCGCACCGGCAGGCAGTGTGATCGTGCCGTAGAGGCGGTTACCCGAAACGACGCTGCCGGCACCCAAATCGGACCCGCTGAAGCTCACTGCGCTCAAGACGCGGTGTGGCGCCTTGGATTTGATCACGCAGCAGCGCAAGGTGAACGCGGCTCCTCGCACGTCCAGCACTTTTCCGACTTCGCGCCCGCCGTCCGCAACATCGGGTGCGCTCGCGGGAATGAGCGCGAGTCCCTGTATCGTCACGTTGTCAGCCGTGATCGCGAAACTGACCCCGTTCGCAGATGCACACGTCGCAACCACCGTGGCGACCACATCATCCGCATCGAGGATTGGCGCCCCATCATCCGTGACACCCTGCAGCGTTACGGACTTGCTGATTACAAGCCCGCACGCATCGCTGCGCAGCACAGCAGAGCCGTCTTCGTCCATCGTGAACTCGCACCGCTCTTCGTACGTGCCCGGAGCGATGAGGATGATCTCGCCACCCTGCGCCGCGTCGATCGCGGCCTGAATGGAGGAATGGCCGTTCGCGCCTGCGAGAAGGTAGCGCGAGGCGCCCAGCTCTATCGCCATTCGCGCATTGCCGTCACTGCCGAGCGCAATAGTTTCGCGACCATTCGTGAGAACCCAAGCGCTCTTGCGCAGCCCGGGCGCCCAACCCTCAAACGCCACGGGGTCGAGCACGACCGTGCCGTTTTTTTCAGGCTCGCAGCACGCAGCCTCCAACTGAGGGATGATCTTCGGTTCGTGTCGTGTCACTGCGTCTTCCTCTCGATCCTCGCGTCAACGTGCTGCTATTCCTGGTGCTAATGCCGCAACTCGCCGAGCGCGGCTCAATGTAGAGACTGCCGTCGTCGGGAACAGCGTGCGCGTGCACGTATCGGAAGGGAAATTGCATCCAGCCTGAACGCAAATGACTCCAGGGTGGAGATTCTTCGGAACACTTCGCACACCCTCTTCATCTCCTGGGGCGCGCGCAGGCGGCACGAGCCGACTCAGCGCCGAGCGCGAATGAACAGCTGCTCGAGGGGAGGGCGTGACGACTCGACGGACTGCGCGAACGTGAGCGGCAGCCGTTTGGCCGGATTGTCCTCGCGGCATCCTGATTCGCTCGCATACCGATAGAAGGCGTGCATGCTCGCCAGCAGACGATCGAGCAAGCGCGGCTCCCATCGTTCCGACACTCGCTGTCTGAAGAACGCCCGAAGGTCCGCGCCGCGCGCACCGACCAGACTCCGGGGGGGTACCTGCGCGCCCAGCCATCGATCGAGCGCGATGAGATCCGCCCGGTAACCGCGGCGCGCACTCCGGGACAATCCGCGCTCAAAGCACGTCACGTCGATGAATCGCTCGATGAGATCTCGCGAAAGCGCTTCCCAACCGTCCGCGGCAGCCCCCACTGCCCTGCGCGAAACGTGCCTCCGCCAGAAGCCGGGGTTGAATTGGGATGCCGTCGATCCACATTGCAGTGGGGTTCGATGCGAACGCGTTGCCGTCATTACCGGGCCTCGTCAGTGCCGCCCATGCTCGTTCGCCCACATCGTACGGTGCAGGCGAACAGCGCAGGCGCAGATACGTGCACCGTGGATGCA
>JADGHX010000050.1 GCA_019683695.1 Steroidobacteraceae bacterium | reverse complement strand
GGTCAGCGCCGCCGTCAGCGTCGTCTTGCCGTGGTCCACGTGGCCAATCGTCCCCACGTTCACGTGCGGCTTGCTGCGTTCAAATTTCTCTTTGCTCATAAAGTGTGTCTCACGGGCCGTGCCCGGAAATTAGGCGGCGCCAAGCGCCTGGATCACTACGACTCTCGACTTCGATCTCAACCGCAAAAACTGGAGCTGACGACCGGGATTGAACCGGTGACCTCGTCCTTACCAAGGACGTGCTCTACCAACTGAGCTACGTCAGCGAGGCAACTCTGTCCGATCGCCGAAACATGCCTGCACACGTTCGACCTGCTCGCGAAAGCGCTCACTTTCGCTCGCGACTGTTCGATGGAGCGGGTGATGGGAATCGAACCCACGTCATCAGCTTGGAAGGCTGAGGTTCTACCATTGAACTACACCCGCTGATGCGCACCGTCGGCCCGAAGACAACGCCCAACTCGCCCCGAAGCTCTCCGCCGGCGCTGCCCTCTCGAACCGCTCCACGCAAATGGTGGAGGGGGAAGGATTCGAACCTTCGAAGGCCGGAGCCGACAGATTTACAGTCTGTTCCCGTTGACCGCTTGGGTACCCCTCCGGGAAAAACGAGCCGCGTATTCTGATTTCGGGGGCAAGGGGTGTCAATGCGCACTGGCGCGCGTTTTGCTTGGGTGAAGGCCGGCTGCCACCTCTCCCGTACCTTGCCCGGGCGCATTCTGCGTCAACGCCGTTCCGGCGGAAAGCTCGGCGGGCGTCAAGGGGCCGGCTGCGGAATGTCCAGCTGAGGCGCGGCAGCTCATGGACGTCCGCTTCCGGCGCAGCCGCTCCCTCGAAGTGGATCCGCCGGACAGCGGCGCTGACGGTTGGGGTCACTTATATATGCGCCCGCGTGGAGCACCGGGGCGCGGATAGCCGCTGCCTACCGGGCGCGGCGCCACGCCCTCCAGCGTCTCGATCGGAATCTCGCGCCACTGACCCCGGGGCAGGTCCGCCGGAAGCCGCACCGGGCCATAGCGCACGCGCGCAAGCCGGAGCACCTCGTGGCCCACAGCGCTCCACATGCGCCGCACCTCCCGGTTCCGCCCCTCGTGGAGCACGACCATGAAGGTGGCGTTTGGCCCTTCCTGCGGCACGGATTCCACCCGGTCGAAACGAGCAGGCCCATCTTCCAGCATCACGCCGGTTCGCAGCCGCCGAAGCACGTCGGCCGAGGGCTGGCCCTGCACGGTCACCCGGTACTCGCGCTCGACCTCGCTGGAGGGGTGCATGAGCCGATGGGCGAGCTCGCCGTCGGTGGTGAAGAGCAGCAGACCGGACGTGTTCACATCCAGCCTTCCAATGGAAATCCATCGGCCCCCGCTGGCATCCGGCAGGCTCTCGAACACGGTACGGCGGCCCTGCGGATCGCTGCGGGTGGTCACCTCGTCCAGCGGCTTGTGGTAGACAAGCAGGCGCCGCGGGGTGCTTCCGGCAGGCGGCAGCGCGACGGGTTTCCCATCCAACCGCACGACGTCGCCCGGCGCGGCACGGTCGCCGAGCTGGGCCGTGCGTCCATTCACCGTGACGCGGCCCGCGCGAATCCACTCCTCGATGGCGCGGCGTGAACCCAGGCCCGCGCTGGCCAGCAACTTCTGCAGGCGTGTGGTCATGACTGCGGGCACATGCAGGTTTCAGCGGACAGCGACGGCGCCCGACGATGCGCGATCAACGAAAGCGAAACCGCACCGATGCGTCTCAAGATGCGTGCGTCCCTTCTGCCAGGCCGGGCTGGGTGCGGCGCGATACGACAATCAAGTTGGCGTCTTGTGCGCCTGAAGTTCGTCTTCTGAGCCAAATCGCCATTCTGTTTACGCACATCGATATGACATCACGGTATACCGCAAAGGCTGGCTCGGGCTTCGCTACGGATGCCGAAGCCCGTAGAGTAGCGCCCCCCGGGCGCAGACAGCCTTTTCCGGTCATCGCCGCGATCTGACAACCGCAGCACTCCAGCGAGGGCGCATCAATGATTTACGACAGTATCCTGGGCACCATCGGCCGCACGCCAATCGTACGCATCCAGCGGCTCGCGCCCTCGAACGTCACCATGTACGTCAAGTGCGAGTTCTTCAATCCGATGTCCTCGGTGAAGGACCGCCTTGCGATCGCCATCATCGAGGACGCCGAGCGAAGCGGCGCACTGAAGCCGGGCCAGACGGTCGTCGAGGCCACCTCCGGCAACACCGGCATCGCGCTGGCCATGGTGTGTGCCGCGAAGGGCTACCCGTTCGTCGCCACCATGGCGGAGAGCTTCTCGGTCGAGCGGCGCAAGATCATGCGCATGCTCGGCGCGCGCGTGATCCTCACGCCGGCAGCGGAACGCGGCACGGGCATGGTGCGCAAGGCCGAGGAGCTCGCGAAGAAGCACGGCTGGTTCCTCGCCCGGCAGTTCGAGAATCCGGCGAACCCGGCCTATCACCGCAACACCACCGGGGCGGAGATCCTGAGCGACTTCGCCGGCAAGCGCCTGGATTTCTTCGTCACCGGCTGGGGCACGGGCGGAACGCTCACCGGTGCGGGCGAGATGATCCGGCTTGCGCGCCCGGAAACGAAAATCATCGTCTCCGAGCCTGCCGGCGCGTCGCTCCTCGCCGGCAAGGAGTTCACCCCGCACAAGATCCAGGGCTGGACGCCGGACTTCATCCCCGGCGTGCTCAACCGGGAAGTCCCGCATCGCATCCTTCCCGTGACGGACGCCGAAGCCATCGAGACCTCGCGCGCGCTCGCGCGCAGCGAAGGCATCTTCTGCGGCATCTCCTCGGGCGCCACGTTCGCGGCCGCGCGCAAGGTGGCCGCGGAAGCGCCGGCGGGCTCCGTGATCCTCGCCATGCTGCCGGACACGGGCGAGCGCTATCTCTCGACCGCGCTGTTCGAAGGCATTCCGGACGGCAGCGACCCGGAGCCGTGAACCCTGACGACTGAAGGCTCAGAGGACCCCTTGGCCACGCGACTTCGCCCCACGGAGCGCCGCGAGACCCACGACGCGCGGCGCTTCGCCCCCCTTCCCGATCCGTTCCCGATGTGGCGCGGCGGCGTGCTGCGCGGCGCGCGCATCGCGTATGAAACCTGGGGCGAGCTGAACGCGGCGAAGGACAATGCCATCCTGATCTTCACCGGGCTCTCGCCGCCGGCCCACGCGAAGTCCTCGCCGGAGGACCCGAGCGAGGGCTGGTGGGAAGGCATGATCGGCCCCGGGTTCGCGATCGACACGAACCGCTACTTCGTCGTTTGCGTGAATTCGCTCGGGAGCTGCTTCGGGTCCACGGGCCCGGCCTCCACGAACCCCGCGACGGGCGCGCCCTATCGGCTCAGCTTCCCGGACCTTTCCGTGGAGGACATCGCCCGCGGCGGCTACGAGACCTTGCGCTCACTCGGCATCGAGCGCGCGAACACCATCATCGGCCCTTCGCTCGGCGGCATGGTGGTGCTGGCATTCGCCGCGCAGTTTCCGGGCGCCACGCGCCGGTTGGTGAGCATTTCCGGAACGGCCGCCGCGTCGCCGTTCGCCATCGCGCTGCGCTCCATTCAGCGTGAAGCGATCCTGCGGGACCCGGACTGGCAAGGCGGCGCCTACACCGACGATCGGCCACCCGCCACAGGCATGCGCATCGCCCGCAAGCTCGGGATGATGACCTACCGCTCGGCCGCCGAATGGGTGGAGCGCTTCGGCCGCCAGCCGGTGCGCGACGATCTCCGCGAGGAAGGGCCTTTCGCGCCGGAGTTCGCGATCCAGAGCTACCTCGAGGTGCATGCGAGGCGCTTCGTGCGCGCGTTCGATCCCAATTGCTACCTCTACATCTCGCGCGCGATGGACCGCTTCGATCTTTCGAAGCACGGCAGCTCGAACGCAGAGGTGCTCGCCCGCTCGGGCATCGAGCGCGCACTCGTCATCGGCGTGGAGTCCGACATGCTCTTCGCCTTGCGTGAGCAGCGCGCGCTGGCGGAGGACTTCACGCGTGCGGGCATCCCGACCCACTTCGCCCCCCTCGATTGCATCGAGGGGCACGATTCGTTCCTCATCGACATCAAGCGGTTCGGGGACGAGATCGGCGCGTTTCTGGGGTGACGGGAAGGAGGGGCCGCCCCTTCGGTCCCGTCGGCACGGGCTGCCTTCTCCGAGGGGCTAGTCCAGCGGCGGCAACGGGCAGTGGAGTATGGCGCACACGGTGCGCAGCAGCTCGGCCTCGTGCACGTTGAGCTGAGCGTCGTGCGCCACGGTCTTCGCCATGCCGTCGATCAACGCCTTCTTCGCGAAGGGATGCAGCTTTTCCAGCCGTTGCAAGGCCTCGGCCAGCTTCACGGGCCAGTCGTCGATCACCGCATAGGGCGGCCGATGCATCGGCAGCACGAGGTGCATTCCCGCTTCGTAGGCCATGCGCGCCAGGCGCTCGTCGCGCGCACCGAACCGGGCCAGCACGGCAAACAGCGTGTGGATGTCCGCCTGCGCGTCCGCCAGTGACACGTTTCCGTGCGGAACCCGTGCTTCAATCTCGTCGCGCAAGAGTGTGGCGAGCAGCCGGGCGAGGCAGAACTCGAAGACGTCGATCTTGGCGTCGCTGCGGATGAGGCGATCTGCCAGCTTCGCCAGCCCCTGACGTTCCGCAATGGGCAAGCGGCGCAGCGCCGGAAACACCTGCTGGAGTGCAGGCAGCCGCAGCATCGGATCCAGCCCCTGCGCGATGGGCAGCGTGTCCTGCACGATCCCGAAATCTGCCGCGGGAAGCGCTTTTCGCAGCATCGCGAGCTGGCTCTCGCGAATCGCTTCGTTGCGACTGATGAGCAACGCGAGAACCACCGCCCGTGCCCGAGCGCCCGATTCGGCGAACGCGCGAATGGCCTCCGGCAGCGCCACGCGTAACGCACCGGCGTGCTGGATGTGGACCGTCGTGACAGTCCCCACCTGATCCGCGACGAGGTGCAGGGGGACCGGCGCAGCCTGACGCGAAGGCGCCGCCTCGCCTGTCTCTGGTGAAGACGCCGGCACCGCCCCGGTGATGGTCTGCTTGATGATCGGCGTGGTCCCTGCGGCTGCACTGCGCAGTGCGCCTGCGTTTGCGATCTGCGCTTCCACGAGCTCCGCGTCTGTGAACGCGGGAATTGTCGAAAGCGCGTGCACTCCCGCGTTCTGCAGCCGCTTCACGTCGAACGTTGGGTCGAGCTCCCGAATGCGCTCAACGAGCGTCGGGTGCGTGCTGAACCAGCGCGAAACGCCGGGCGCGAACAACATGTGCGCGGCCTGCTCCGCGTCCGCCTCGACGATACGCGAGCCTTCGCCGAGCCCGGCGATCTTCACGAGCGCACCCTTCAGGCCTTCCGGATTACGCGTGAACTGCACTCCGGACGCATCCGCCAAGCGCTCGCGCTGACGACTCACGGCCGCCTGCAAAAGCCGGCCGGCGAGCAGGCCTATGTAGCCGAGCACCATCACTGCGAAGGCTGCGAGCACGAGGCCGCCCGACGCGCGCCGACCGCGAGGCGCATAGCGCAACAGCGTGCGGCCGATGAGGGCCACAACGAACAAGCCGAAGAGCCATCCCATGAGCTGCATGTTCAGCCGCATGTCCCCGTTCAGCACGTGGCTGAACTCGTGTGCGATCACGCCCTGCAGCTCGTCGCGATTCAGCTTGTCCAGCGCACCCTGAGTTACCGCAATGGCCGCGTTGGCTGGCGTATGCCCGGCGGCGAAGGCGTTGATGCCACTCTCGTGCTCCAGCACGTAGATCTCGGGCATCGGAACACCCGAGGCGATGGACATTTCCTCCACCACGTTGTGCAGCCGCCGGAGCTTCAGATCCGCCGTATCCCGGCTCACGCGCACGCCGCCAAGGCTCCGTGCAACAACACCCCCACCCTGCCGCAGCTGGAGCGCCTTGAACAGGCTCGACAGGCCGATGATGCCGAGCACCGTGAGCGTGCAGAACGCGGCCACATGGGGCCTCTGCTGGACGAAGGCGACCGGCGCGTCGAGCGGCCGCGCAGCGTGCGAGAACCCGAAGATCGCAAACAGCACGAGATCCACGGCCAGCACGACGGCGGTGATGGCGAGCACGAATGCCGCGACCAGCCAACGCGTCTGTCGGCGGGCTTCGATCTGCCGGTTGTAGAAGTCCACGGACGGTCGTGAGCGCTACGCGCTCGATCAGCTGAAGCTGACCTTCGGCGCCTCGCGAGCCTCCGGCCGGCCGATGTCGAGGAGCTGCGCCGGTGCGAAATTGAACAGGCCGGCGATCACGCTGGTGGGGAACATCTCGCGGGCGTTGTTGTAGTTCATGACGGCATCGTTGTACGCCTGACGCGCGAAAGCCACCTTGTTCTCGGTGGAGGTGAGCTCCTCCGAGAGCTGCATCATGTTCTGGTTCGCCTTGAGATCGGGATAGGCCTCGGCGAGGGCGAACAGCCGCCCGAGCGCACCGCCCAGGGCCGACTCGGCGCCCGCGAGCTGCGTGACGGCCGCGGCGTTGCCGGGATTGCTCGCGGCCGCCTTGAGGCCGGCGAGCGCCGTGTTGCGTGCGTTGATCACCGCCTCGAGCGTCTCGCGCTCATGGCGCAGGTACCCCTTGGCGGTTTCCACCAGATTGGGAATGAGGTCGTAGCGGCGTGTGAGCTGCACATCGATCTGGGCGAAGGCGTTCCGGAACGCATTCCGGGCAGACACCAGGCGGTTGTACTGGCTGATCAGGAAGAACACCCCCAGAACGAGCACCACCAGGATCACGATCGTCGTCGTCATCGCCAGACCTCCCAATGCGGGCCGCAAGGGTAGCAGCCGGGGCACGCGATTCTTTCAATGTGATAAGTCATGCGCAATCCGTGACGCACTTCACACTCGCGTGCCGATGATCCCGCAAACGCGGCCGTTCGTCGGCTGAAGCTACGCGGGGCGCTCGAACACCCGAAGATGCGCGCCCTATGCGAACCCGATCACGCGGATTCACGTTGATGGAGCTCATGGTCACCCTGGCGCTCGCCGCCGTGGTGCTCGGCATCGGTGTGCCGAGCTTCCGGGAGTTCTCCCGGAACAATCGCATGGTGACCATCGCGAACGACTTCCTCGCCGGCGTGCAGGTGGCGCGCACCGAAGCCATCAAGCAGCAGGTCACGGCCGGCGGCGTGGCGCTGTGCCCCTCGACCAACCCGGGCGATGCGAACCCCACCTGCGCCGCCGATACCGCCCGCCATTTCAACGGGTGGATCGTCTTCGTGGACGCCAACAACGACTGCAGGCGTGACCCGTCGGACGCGCGCGAGGTGGTGCTCCGCACCGGCGCCCGTATCGATCTCGACAACACGGTGAACAGCCACCGCAATTCGGTGACGGATGGCTTCTGCATCTCCTTCGCGCCCACGGGCTTCGTGCGCACGGACACGGGCCTGCCGCGCGCCTCGCACGTGCTCTTTTGCGACGAGCGCGGCAACACGAAGCAGAGCGGCACGAATCTGTCAGTCGCCCGTGGCGTCGAGATCGGGCTCACCGGCCGCGCACGCCTGACGCGTGACGTGGCCGAGATCGGCACGTGGCCGATCGATTGCCCGGACTGAGGATGCAAGCCATGCAGTCAACGCACACACGCCGCGGGCAACGCGGCCTCACCATGGTCGAATCTCTCGTTGCACTCGTTGTGCTGAGCACGGGGATGCTCGGCATCGCGGGGCTTTACGTCACGAGCCTCAAGGCCGAGCGCAACGCGCTCTCGCGCACCCACGCCGTATACCTCGTGAACGACATCATCGATCGCATTCGGGCGAATGCGCCCGCCCGCGGTGCGTACGACACCGCGAGCTACACCGGCGGCCCGCAGGACAAGGGCTGCGTTGCGGGCACGACGAACTGCTCTTCGGCTGCACTGGCTGAAGACGACCTGTATCACTGGATCGAAGAGGTCAAGACCGCTCTGCCGAATTACAAGACTGCGACCGTGACGTTCACTCCCGCGGCATCGGCTGGCCAGCCCGACAACTTCCGCGTGCGCCTGGAATGGGTGGACGCCGGTGACGGCTCGCAGCAGAACGCGCCGTCGAGCCTCGAGACGAACGTGCAGATCATTCCGGTGAAGCCATGAAGACGCGCGAGCGAGGCCTCAGTCTCATTGAGCTGCTGGTCGCACTCACGATCGGCACGGTACTGATCGCCGGTGCCGTGTATGTGTTCTCCCAAACCCGCAATACGCACGCGGTGAGCGACACGATCGCCCGCCTTCAGGAGAACGGGCGCTATGTCTTTTCCGTGCTGGAGCCGGATATCCAGCTCGCCGGGTACTACGGGTTCTCGAACTCGCCGACGGACTTCCAGTACATCCGCGGCGGCTCCACCTCCAGCGGTCGGGCGACAGCCGACATGCAGGCCGACGACGCCGCGGTGGACGGCATCGATGAAACCCACAAGTGCGGCAACAACTACGCGGTGAATCTGCTGGCGACGGTCGAGGGCACCAACAACGGTTACACACTGGGGCCGTCGTGCCCCGCCCTCGCGGGCGGCGCCGCCGACAAGGCCGACACGCTGACCATCCGCCGCTCCTCCGGCCCGCCGGATCCGGCAAACGACCCGGGCGTGCCAAAAGCCGGACGGCTGCAGCTGCTCGTGAACCGCCTGAGCCCCACGAACCAGTACGTGCTCGCGGACGGCACGCTTCCGGGCGGCACCGTACTGAAAGCGGGCCTGGTGCAGATGCGCGATCTCATCGTGCGCACGTACTACATCTCGAAGGACTCCACGAATCCCGACGCGGCCGGGTTGCCGGCGCTTCGGGTGAAGTCGCTCACGGACGGACCCGGGTTCACCGACGAGGAAGTCATGCGCGGCGTGGAGGATCTGCAGGTCCAGTTCGGCATCGACACCGGCGACTACGACGGCGATGGCACCATCGATCCGGGCCTCGACGAGGACAACGACAACATCCCGGACATCGCGCGCGGCATCGCCACACGCTACGTCAATCCGGACAAGCTGCCTGCCGGCTTCCAGGTGGTGGCGGTGCGTGTGTGGGTGTTGCTGCGTGCTGAAAACCCCGAGCTCGGCTACGTGGACAAGCGCACGTACAAGTACGCCGACCGCGAGTACGCGGTGGACGACCACTTCCGCCGCGTACTCATGTCCCGAACGATCCAGCTGCGTAACTCACGCACGCTCTGAGAAAACCCGATGAACGCACGCACGCACTTTGCGGCCCGGCAGAACGGCGCCGCCCTGGTGGTAGGCCTGATCATGCTGGTGATCATCACCCTCCTCGCGATCAGCGGCATGAACACGGCCACCGTCGAGCTGGTCATGGCCGGCAACGAGCAGTTCCGGCAGCGCGCCTTCCAGGCCGCCAGCACCGGGCTCGAGCACGCGATCGGAGACCTCCCCAACGTGCCGCAGTCGGGCCCCGTCACCGTGCCCGAGACCACCGTGCAGGGCTCCACCACGGACAAGTACACGACCACCACCCAGTACATGGGAGATGACCTGAACATCCCCGGCTTCAGCTCGGGCAAGTTCGTCGGGCTGCACTACGAGATCGTCAGCACCGGCACTTCCGCGCGGAACTCGCGTTCGGTGCAGACGCAGGGCGCGTTCATCATCCAGAACGCAGGTAACACCGGAACGTTCTCGTCCATCAACCCGTGACGCGCAATCCACGAGGAGCACGAGCCATGAATTCATCCATCCGCCACGTTCTGCTCGCCACCGTGGCCTGCGGTGCAATCACGTTCGCCCATGCGCAGGGCGCGGTGCTTCAGAACACAAACATCGCCGCCGAAGTGTCCGCGGGCTCCTTGACGCTGCCCTCCGGCGTCGGCGGCGCAGCGGTCTTTGCCCCGTGTGCGGAATGCCCGCCGAAGTCCTTTCCGGCGACGGCGGCCACGCGCTACCTCCTCGGCCGGAAAGAAGTGACGCTGCAGGAGCTGAAGGCCGCGATCATCGGCAAACCGAGCCTCATCGTCACCGTGAAGTACTCCGCGAGCACCGGCGAGCTCGTCAGCATCACCGCGGACCTGCCCGCATCGACCGCCGCCGGCAGCCCGAACTGAATTCATCGAGGACATCGTCATGTTCAGCATCGATTTCCGAGTGCGTAGCATTGCGGCCGGCACCCTGCTCGCGATGTTCGTGGGCGCGCCGGTGGTGGCCGACGATCTCGAGATCTATCACAGCCAGCCGAACGTGGGCGCACGCCCGAATGTGCTGTTCATCCTGGACACCTCGGGAAGCATGGATACCGACGTGCAGGTGACGCCGGCTCCGTACGATCCGAATGTGGAGTACGAGGGCTCGTGCAGCGCCGATCGCATTTACTACACCACCGGCAACACGGCCCCCAGTTGCGGAACGCGCAACTACATCTACCGCAGCAACTTCCATTGCATTGCCGCCGCCGAGGCGCTCAAGAACATCGGCGGCAGCGGCATGTGGCCGGGGCTCGGCAATCCAGGGGCTCAGGCCGCCCAGTACCGCCGGAATGATGGCTACTGGGCCTGGCGCTCTCTCGACAATGACGAGCATTCGGCGGATGTCGAGTGCCGCGCGGACGACGGGATCCACGGCCAGAACGGTACGACCACCAAGAAGCACATCGCGAATGGCGGAAATGGCCCGTGGAGCTCGACCCAGTACAACCTCTGGGCGGGCGGCGCGGGCGACGACTATCGCTTCTACACCGGGAATTACCTGAACTACCTCGCCGGTCCGGGCAGCACGACGATGACGCGGCTGCAGATCGTGCGTGACGTGGCCATCAATCTGGCCAGCTCGCTCCAGAACGTGAACCTCGGTCTCATGCGGTACAGCAGCGATGCGCAGGGCGGCTACATCCTGGCGCCGGTGGCCAACATTGCCACCAACCGCACTTCGATCATCAACACGCTGAAGAGCTTCGATCCGAACGACGGCAACAACGGCACGCCGCTCTCGGAAACGTTCTACGAAGCCGCGCTGTATCTGCAGGGAAAGACCTGGGACTACGGCAGCAGGTCCTCGCCGAACCACAGCGTATGGACGTCTCGTGTGCTCGATGCGAACGGCTATCCGACCTCGACCTACAAGTCGCCCATCGAGTACTCGTGCCAGAAGAACTACATCGTCTATCTCACGGACGGCGCGCCAACCGTTGATACGGACGCGAACAGCAAGATCGAGACGATGATCGGCAAGTCGTGCCAGAACCAGGTCGAGCCGACACACGACAACGGCTGGGTCGAGGGCAGCGGCATCTGCATGGACGAGCTTGCTGCGTGGATGGCGAACGAGGAAACCGACCTCGCACCCAGCATCCCGGGCAAACAGAACGCCCTCACGTACATGATCGGCTTCGGCGATTCGGTCAAGGCGAGCGTTCCGTACCTCAACGCGATCGCCGAAGCCGGTGGCACGAAGGCCGCGTACACGGCAGGGGACGTGCCCACGCTCACCACAGCCTTGCAGACGATCTTCAGCGACCTGCAGGAAGACAGTGGCACGTTCGTCACGCCATCCATTGCGGTGAACGCGTTCAACCGCGCGCAGGCCGACAACGATCTGTTCTTCTCCCTCTTCAAGGTGGGGAAGACGCGCCATTGGCCCGGCAACCTGAAGAAGTACATGCTCCTCAAGGGCGAGATCGTGGACAAGAACGAGAAGCCCGCCGTGGATGCCACCGGCTTCTTCGCCGACACCGCCCAGAGCATCTGGTCGGACACCCCGGACGGTGACGACATCACGGCGGGCGGCGCCGCCGGCCGGCTGCCCGCTCCGGACAGCCGCAAGCTCTACACGTCTGTCGCCGGGAAGGATCTCACGGCGGACGCAAACGCCGTCACGGTTGCGAACATGACCGATGCGCTCGTGGGCGCGGGCAGCGACACCAGCGCATGCGGCACCGAATGCCAGAAGGCCGTGAACTGGGCGCGCGGCAAGGACGTGAACGATCTCGACAACGACGAGGATTTCGACGAGCAGGTGCGCTTCATGGGCGACCCGATCCATGGCCACCCCGCCGTCGTCACCTACGGCAAGACCCCCTCGGGAACCGATAGCGATACGGTCGTCTTCCTGCCGACCAACGACGGCTTCCTGCACGCCATCACGGGCGTGTCGGACGGTGCAGATGCCGGCGAGGAGCTGTGGGCCTACATTCCGCCGGAGCTTCTGCCGCGGCTCGCCTCCTTGAGCTCCACGGAGAAGAACTCGCACACGTACGGCCTCGATGGCGACATCCGCGTGCTGCGCTTCGACAAGAACCAGAACGGCGTCATCGACCCGGACACGGACTACGTGTACCTGTTCTTCGGCATGCGAGCCGGAGGCAGCAACTACTACGCACTGGACGTGACCGATCGCAAGAAGCCGAAGCTGCTCTGGAGCATCGGCCCGGCTGAGCTGCCGGATATCGGCCAGTCCTGGTCACCGCCCGTGGTCACGCGCGTGAACGTGAGCGGCAAGAACACCGATCCGGAGAAGTTCGTGCTGATCTTCGGGGGCGGCTACGACCCGACGCAGGAAACGCAAACCTACAGCACGGATACGGTCGGCAACCGCATCTACATGGTGGAGGCGAAGACCGGCAAGCTGCTCTGGTCCGCCGGCTCCACGAGCAGCACGGGCACACCGGCGCCCGATCTCAAGCTGGCCGAGATGACGAATTCCATCCCGGCGCGCATCGCGGTGATCGACACGAACGGTGACCAGTTTGCCGACCGCATGTATGCGGGCGACATGGGCGGCCGGCTCTGGCGGTTCGACATCTTCAACAACAACACGCCGGACAAGCTGGTCACGGGCGGCGTCATCGCGAAACTCGGCGCGGGCGGCATCTCGCCCACGCCGGCGGCCTCCCAGAACCGCCGCTTCTACAACGCACCGGACGTTTCGCTGTACCAGAACCGCAGTGTCGGTCCGTTCTACAACATCGCCATCGGCTCGGGATATCGCGGGCATCCCCTCGACAACACGACCGAAGAGCGCTTTTACGTCATTCGTGACAAGCAGCCGTACGCGCAGTACACGCAGGAGCAGTACAACAGCATCACGCCGCTGCTGGACACGAGCACGAGCCTCGTCGACATCACGAGCGACCCGGCGGGCACCGCCGTCGGCGCAGATGCGGCCGGCTGGAAGTTGACGCTGACGCGTAATGGCGCGGGTGAGAAAGTGCTCGCCGAGTCGACCACGGTGGACAACGTGGTGTTGTTCACCACGTTCCAGCCCGCGACCACGATCGTGAACCCCTGCTTCCCGGCCACGATCAACCGCGCGTATGCGCTAACGACGTTTGCGGGCAAGCCGGCCATCAACTTCAACGACAGCGGCACCTCGAAGGACAAACTGGACAACGGCGACCTGTTCACGGACCTGAATCAGGGCGGCATCGTCGGTGAGGTCAACGTGGCGATGTTGCACGAGGACGATAAGACCAACCCCGTGTGCATCACAGGCCTGTCGACCATCAAATGTATCGAGGCAGGCGCGACAGTTCGAACATTCTGGAGCAGATCGGATGCGAAATAGCGCTCAGGAGAGGTACGGCGTCATGCGTGCACATGTGAAGGGCGTCACCCTGATCGAGCTGATGACCGTGGTGGTCGTCCTCGCGATACTGGCCTCCATTGCCGTGCCCAGCTATCGCAACTACCTGATCAGGGCAAATCGCTCGGATGCGAAGAGCGCATTGCTCGCGCTCCAGGCGGCGCAGGAGAAGTTCTACATCCAGAACAGCAAGTACACCGACAAGGTGACCGACGCGCCGCCCACCGGGCTCGGTCTGCCGGGCACGACCACGCACGGCTATTACCGGCTCGACGTGCAGCTCGGGGCCAACGGTCAGAGCTACACTGCGCGCGCCATCCCGGTTGCGGGCGGCGGCCAGCAGGACGACACGCAGTGCGGCACCTTCTCGATCACGGACACCGGACAGCAGAAAGTCACCGGCTCGCTCGGCGACATCGCCTGCTGGAAGTGAGATCCGCCTGACATGCGCCACCGGGCGCAGGGTCTGGCGGGCGCGGTCGCTGCACTGGCCAGCGTCGTGTTCGGCGGGGGCGGGCTGGCGTCCGCCCACTCCGGCGCGGTCGACGCTGCGCAACCGAAGCAACTGACGCTGGCCACGTGGAATCTCGAGTGGCTCATCGCACCGGAGGATTTCAAGCCGCTGAAGTCACGCTGCCTGCCGCGCCACGCGCCGTACGAGCCGGATCGATTGCCCTGCGACGTCGCGAACCGGTTCGAGCGCTCCTCGCGTGATTTCGCTGCGCTGGCCCGCTACGCGCGCACGCTGGATGCAGACGTCATTGCGCTGCAGGAAGTGAATGGCGAGAGAGCGGCGCGGCTCGTCTTCCCCGGTTACCGGTTCTGCTTCAGCAAGCGCAAGCACGTGCAGAACAATGGATTCGCGATCCGGCCGGGATTGCCCTACCGCTGCGCCGAGGATGTGAAGACGCTTTCCCTGCGCGATTCGGTGCGGCGCGGAACGGAAGTCATCCTCTTCCCCGGCGACGCGCGCGAGATGCGGCTACTCAGTGTGCATCTGAAATCCGGCTGCAGCCGCAAGTCGCTCAGCGCGCCAGACAAGGCCTGCCGCGAGCTCGCGCGTCAGCTGCCCTTGCTGGAATCGTGGATCGATGCTCAGGCACGCGCCGGGCGACGCTTCGCCGTGCTGGGCGATTTCAACCGCGATCTGCTCGGCGAACGGCGTGCCCCCGGTGAGGAGGGATTCTGGGCAGCGCTCGACGACGGCGACCCGCCGGAAGCGGACCTCGTGAATGCCGCTGAAGGCCAGCCGTTCCGGAATTGCGTTCGCGGCCAGTCCTATACGTCGTATATCGATTACATCGTGCTGTCGCGCGGGCTGGGTGCCGCGGTCGTGCCGGGGTCCTTCCGGCGCGTGACCTACAGCCCGACCGATGCGCGCCGCACGCGCCTCTCCGACCACTGCCCGGTCGCGATCCAGGTGCGGGTGGGCGCGGACACCGCCCCGAGATGAACGGCCGCGGTGGCGGCCACGGATCGATCAACTTGCGTCCGCGTATGCGGCCTTGCTTGACGACCGCCGGGAAGCCGACGCACGATGTTTCGGCACCTGCGGAACGCCGTCATTAAGTTGAGTCAGCTCCGTAGGTTGCGGGGAAGGAAGGCATAATCGCGCGCGCGTTTGATCCCGCGCCGTTTGCAACAAATATAACGAGGCCACGATCCGTGGAACGCCGTCTGCATACCAGGCACCGCGCCCGCACCACCGTTTACATCACCATCCCCGGCGGTCGCCGCAAGCTCTGCAAGGCCGTGAACCTCAGTGCCACCGGCGTGTTCATCGAAACGAGCAATCTCGGGCTGCGTAAAGGTCAGCAAGTGGAACTCGCCTTCGCCATCAACCTCGGCGCCATCACGAAACTCCATCGCCGCACGGCCATCGTGGCGCACGTCTCCCGCGGTGGTACGGGCTTGCTGATGGAAGCCTACAACGCGCGCACGCCTGCAACGGCGCACGCCAGCTAAGCACTCGAGCACACAGCGTCTTTCGCCAGCGCGCCTAAAGCGCGCTGCGAATCGTGGTGCTTGCCACACTGAGCGCGCACACCGAGTCGAGGCGCATCAGGGCTGAAGAGAAAGGATTGAGTCGAGCTCTGAGTCGGCTCGACTGGTGCCGGCTGAGGGATTCGAACCCCCGACCCCCTGATTACAAATCAGGCGCACTACCAGCTGTGCTAAGCCGGCACGGATGAGGCGCGGGATTGTAACGCACGTGCCGGCGGGCGCCTAAGCGCGAAAACGGCACACCCGCTCGAGGGCGGCGTCCAGCTCCGGTCCGGGCGGCAGCGTCAATCCAAACACCTCCTCGAGGGTCTGGCGCACTTCCGCCACGCTCTTCAACACCCGCTTCTCGGACGGGCCATCCAGGTGATGAATCGACAAATAGTTGTTCGCCAGGCCAAAGC
The DNA here is from genome assembly GCA_019683695.1 of Steroidobacteraceae bacterium. Taxonomy (GTDB): domain Bacteria; phylum Pseudomonadota; class Gammaproteobacteria; order Steroidobacterales; family Steroidobacteraceae; genus JADGHX01. Next base: position 11,332 of record JADGHX010000050.1, on the reverse strand, counting down.
GCTTGCCGGGCGCCGTGCGCGCCACACGCAGGGAGGTGCGGAAAGGCGATTCCGGGTGCGTGCACAAGTAATGATTCGCGACGGCGTAGTCCGACGGAAACTGCGGCTGCAGGTCGAAGCGGTAAAGCGACTTCCAGTTCTTGCCCACCTTGGACTGCAGCTTGAAATCGTTTCCGGCGCGAATCAGTCGGAACGGCTCATGGGGAGTGGTTTGTTCGATGTCGGGTTCCAGGCGAAGCGGACCGGTGAGCGTCTGCCCACCAAAGCCCACGTCCGCGATGTAGGGCGCACCATCAACCTGCACCTGTAGCAGCATGTGCGTACGCGGGGGCATGGAGTCTTCCGGCGCGCTCCAGAGCACGCGAGCGGCCAGCTCGGTCACGCTGAAGCCCAGAGCGCGCAGCGCCTCGCTCAAGAGCAGGTTCTGCTCGAAGCAGTAGCCGCCGCGGCCGCCCTGCACGAGCTTGCGCTGCACGGAATCCACATCGAGCAACACAGGCCAGCCGGCGAGCGGGTTCAGGTTCTCGAACGTGATGACCTGGACGTGCTTTGCGTGCACCTCGCGCAGTGTGTCCAGTGTGGGTGAGCGATCGCCGTGGTGACCGATGCGAGTGAGATAGGCGTCGAGATCGAACAAGACTCGTCCTTTGAGCGGCTAGGCTTCAGCCGGCCAGTGCATCGGCTGCAGCGGTGGTGGCGGCGGGCCGTGCGTCGCGCGGAAGGGGCGCCGGCCTTGCGGGACTGACCGAGGGTGAGGAGGTCGCCTCCGGGCACACGCGAATCTCGAGCCGGGTGCCGGCGTTTTCAAGCGAAAGGAGTCCTTCCATCGGCACGGTGCGAGCCTCGTCTTCGAGCTCGATGTCCACCCAGTACACCGTGCCCGGCTGCCGACGCTCGACGATCTGTGCGGCGAAGCCGAGCTGCTTCACCGTCTGCGCGCGGCGCTCCGCTCGCGCGCGCTCCGTGAAAAGGCCTACCGACACCCGGCGCCCCTCGGCGGTGGCGGGCATCGGCCGCGCATCCTTCAGACCTGCACGAGCCAGTGCCTGCACAACCCGGGTTTCATCTGCCGCGGACGCGAGGTTGCCGACGTAGACCCAGAAGCCTTCCCAGGTTTCGCCCGGCTCTGCGCGCTGCACGGGGTCGAAGCCGCGCTCGCGCAGAAGGGCCGCACCGCGCGCCGCATGCGTCAGATCGTTGAAGGGGCCCACCGAAACGCAACGGCTGCTCGATTCCGTGCTCGCGACGGTGGTGCCTTCCGGAGAGCTGACGGGCTGCGTCGGAGGGGGCGCGGACGTTGTCACCGGCCTGGACAGCTCAGTGCCCGTGAGCCGCTCCTCACTCGCCAGCACGAGTTGCGGGAGCTTGCGGTCCGCCTCGGCGACCAGGGGCTCGGCGTCCGGCGCGGCGACCCATCCAGCCCACGCCAGATAGACGAGGTTCAACCCCAGCAGCACGAAGAAGGTAACGCGCACGGGCGCGCATTCTAGCAAGCCTCGCGGTTAGGCGGCCTCGGCGCGGGCGAACGGCACGCGCCCTACGCCCGCACGCGTGACTCGGCTGCGAGAACGGCGAGACCGCGCAGGACCAGATCCGGCACGAACACGTGTGGCGTGCGCAGCAGAGGGCGCAGGGCGGGTGAGCCCCCGCCTGCCAGCAGCACGAGCGGCCTGCGGCCGAGCAGGTTGCGCGCCTCCTCCACGGCACGATCGATCAGGGCCGCCGCCGCGTGCCGCGTGCCATGCTCGATGCCGGCGCGCGTGCTGCGCGCGAACAGGCTCCCGCGCGTGGAGCCGCCCGCCGCCCGGCGGCGGATGCCGTTCGTGCGGGTGAGCAGACTTTCCTTCATGAGCCCCGGCGCGGGAATGATCATCCCGCCGCGATGGCATCCCTCGCTGTCCACCAGGTCCACCGTGAGGGCTGTGCCCGCCACCACGACGCACACTGCGCGCCCCCGGGCGATGCGATGCGCCCCGATGGCGGCGACCAGGCGGTCTGCACCGAGTCTCCACGGGTCTGCGTACAAGGTCGTGACGCCGGCGACGCGCCGGCGTGTGACGAAGAATTCCGGCTCCACGCCCGTGCGCGCACGCGCCGCGGCGGCAAAGAGCCGGTCCACACGCTCGCCGGCCACGCTCACCGCGAGAATGCGGCGAATATTCCGGGATCGGCCGATGACGCGCCTCGCGTAGTCTTCCTGCGTCCAGCCCGCATGAACTGCGGCGCGCTGCCGCCCGAGGCGCCCGCGCTCCAGGCGCGCCCACTTCACTCGCGTGTTCCCGATATCCACGAGCAACACGCCTGACTCCGGCGCGCTGTCTTTTCTCTCCGAGGAGCGCGCAGCCACCGCACTGGCGCGACTGCGCTCACGCGGCTGCAGGCGCGCGCTCTTGCCCTCGCCGGTCTTGCGTCGAACCCTCACTCCGCAGGCCTCACCGTGACTTCACCGGAGAAGAATTTTCGCAGCCCCTGCGGCGTCTCGACGAGCAACGCGCCACTGAGATCGATGCTCCGCGCCAGCCCGCGAGCCGACTCGTCGCCTGCGTGCACGGTCACCGGCCGGCCGCGCAGCGCATCCGCATGACGCCACTCTTCGATGAAAGGCCGCAGCCCCTCGCGCTCGAATTCCATCAATCCTCGTACGCACGATTCGATGAGCTGTGCCGCGAGCAGGTTGCGCGAGACGGTTGCACCGACAACGGAATGGAGATCCACGGCTTGCAGCCCGAGCGCGGCGATCTTTGCACGCAGCGCCTCGCCGAGCGCGACATTCAGGCCGATCCCCACCACAGCGCACGCGGGCCCGGCGGTTTCCGCACGCAGCTCGATGAGAATGCCACCGAGCTTGCGATCCTTCACGAGCACGTCGTTCGGCCACTTGAGCCGCACATCCGGCACATCGAACGCGCTTAGCGCGCGCAACACGCACACGCCGATGGCGAGGCCGAGTGCGCCCGCATCGCGAGGCACTTCCGGGAACGTCCAGCTCAGCGACAGACACACCGCGCCGCCGGGAGGTGCGAGCCAGCTGCGGCCGCGCCGACCACGCCCCGCGGTCTGGAACTCGGCCAGCAGCACTTCCGTGCGCCCGAGCGGAGGGTTGGGCCGACGGACGAGCTCGGTATTGGTGGACCCGATGGACCACGCAACATCCAGACGCAACAGCCTGTCGCGCACGACGCGCGTCAGCCGCTCCCGGATGCGCGCGGCGCCGAGCGGCTCGCTCGCTCCAATGAGCCGATAGCCGCGATTGCGGATGGCTTCCATGGGTGTGCCCAGATCACGCAGCGCATTTGCCGCTTTCCACACCGCGCTGCGTGTGACGCCAAGTGCCTGCGCGAGCTCTTCGCCGGAATGGAATTCGCCGTCGGACAGCCGCGCAAACACGCGCGCGACGAGGGGGGAGGACGCCTGGATCGCGCCCGGACGTGGCTCGGACGAACGCTTCATGACTTCACGATGCCCTGCCGCGCCCGAACAGCCAGAGCCGGCGCGCGCGAGGCTCCGTGCCCATGCGCATGCGCCTGATGTTCGCCCGATGCGTGAAAAGCACGAGCACGGCCGCCGCGATTCCGAACGTGAGGAGCGGCGCCTGCGGCTGGAGCCCCGTTGCCAGCACAAACAGCGGCACCGCCACCGCGCTGGCAATGGAGGCGAGCCCGACATAGCCAAACGCGACTCCGATACAGACCCAGGCGAGCAGGGCGACCAGCAGGAGCGCCCAGTCGAGCCCCAGCAGCACACCGACGAGTGTCGCCACGCCTTTGCCGCCTCGGAACCCGTACCATATCGGATACACGTGCCCGAGGATGGCTGCGGCTCCGCAGATGACCGGCAGCCACGAGCGCAGTGATTCCGTCGGTGGCGGAGAGCCCATGAACCCCGCCGAGCCCAGCGACATCGGCGCGATCACGCGCACGGCAAGCACGCCCTTTGCGATGTCGATGAGCATCACCCAGAACGCAAATACCTTGCCCTGCGTGCGCAGCGCATTCGTGCCACCCGCGTTGCCGCTGCCGAGCGTGCGGATGTCCACGCCGCCGCGAAGGCGCCCCACGAGCAGACTGCCGACGAGCGAGCCCACCAGGTAGCTCGCCAGGGCCTTGAAGACGATCTCGATCACGCGGGCAAGAATATCTCAGCGAGCATGCAGCGAACGCTGCCACCGCCGAGGGTTTCGATGGTCGGCACGGGCACGGGAAGAATCGTATCCGTGCAGGCGCTGAGCCGCGCGTAGGCATCGGGGGACAGCGCGCGCCGTGCGACAGCAGACATGACGAGCACCCGGCAATCCCCCAGCGCCTCGTCCCAGCTCGCGAGCTCGAGCATGTTCCCGGCGAAGTGCTCGATGCCCGCATGATCGATCTGAATGATCTCCCGCCCGCTGGAGGCGAGCCGCGCGAGCACACGTTCGCGGTCGGCGGGCACGATCGACGCCGCGCCCACGACAACCGCGCGTTCGCCGATGAAAAGCAGCACGTTTGTGTGATAGATCGGCGCGCCTTTGCGGTCCAGCGCCTGAAACATCACGGGCTCGTAGCCGAGCGCATGGGCCCATTCCTCCACCACAGCCGGATGTGTGCGCGGCGAAAGGCTTGCGTACGCCACGCGGTTCGCATGATCGAGCACGAGGCTGCCGGTGCCTTCGAGACAGCGGCCCTGCTGCTCGTGAGGCGTGAGGTCGAGCAGGCGGGTCATCCTGAAGCCGCAGCGTTCCTGAACGACATCGATCACCTCCCGCCGGCGCTCGGCTCGGCGGTTCTCCGCGTGCATCGGATACAGCACCACGGTGCCATCCGCGTGGAAGCTCACCCAGTTGTTCGGGAACACGGCATCGGGCTTTGGCGGATGAGGTGTGTCATCGACCACGCACACGGAAAGCCCTTCGCTCTCGAGCGCGCGGACCAGCTCCTGGAACTCGTGTCGGGCACGCTCGTTGGCAGAGGGCGCCCCTGCGGCCGCGGGCGGGAGCCGCTGCTGCAAGGAATTCGTGGCGGCGGTTTGCGGGTTGTAATCGAACCAGGCCGGCCTGATCATGAGCACGGCGCTTGCGCACTGCTGGCGCGAAACACGGTTGAATGCGGACTCGGACACGCGACTCCAGCGGCGCGGACGGACCGATGGCCCGCAGCGCCGTCCAAGCTTCGGGAAAGATTTCAGCTGAACTCCGCACCGCTCATCGTCGGCACGGACCGCGGCCTCTACTGCCCGCCGGGGGACTTCTACATCGACCCCTGGCAGCCGGTGCAGACGGCCGTGATCACGCATGCACACGGGGATCATCTCCGCCATGGCAGCGCGCGGTACATTGTCGCACGTCCGGGCGCATCTCTCGCGCAGCATCGGCTCGGCAGTGGTCAGCCTGTCACGGCAGTCGATTACGGAACGCCGTTCACCGTCGGCGCCGCGCGGGTATCGCTGCACCCGGCAGGGCACGTTCTCGGCTCCGCGCAGGTGCGCATCGAGCATGCCGGTGAAGTGTGGGTCGTCTCGGGCGATTACAAAAGACAGCCGGACCCCACGTGCACGCCGTTCGAGCCCCTGCAGTGTGACGTATTCATCAGCGAAGCCACCTTCGCGCTGCCCGTATACCGTTGGGCGCCCACGCCGCAGGTCGTGGAGGAAATCGTGCGCTGGTGGCGCGCGAATCGCGACCGTGGCATCGCGTCCGCCCTCTTCTGCTATGCCCTCGGAAAGTCACAGCGTGTGCTTGCGGAGCTGCGCGCGTTCACGGATGAGCCTGTTTACGTGCATGGCGCCGTGGGCGCGCTCACGGACGTATATCGGCGCGCGGGCGTGGAGATGGTGCCGACGCTCACGGTCACCTCGGAAAAAAAGACGGACTACCGGGGCGCGCTGATCATCGCGCCGCCAAGCGCCGCCGGCACGCCCTGGATGCGTCGCTTCGGGGAGCACGCGAGCGGATTCTGCTCGGGGTGGATGCGCGTACGGGGCGACCGGCGCCGGCGGGGATACGATCGTGGATTCGTGATTTCCGATCACGCGGATTGGCCCGCACTCCTTGAGACATGCCTTGCAACGGGTGCACGACGCGTGCTGCTGACCCACGGACATTCCGATGCGCTTGCGCGGTATCTCACGGAAAGAGGTGTGTCAGCGAGCGCACTGCAGACGGCGTACGGAGCGGATGAGTAGCCGTGCGCGATTTCGCGGAACTGTACGACGAGATCGACACCACCACGTCGACGAACCTGAAGGTCGACGCGATGGCTCGCTACTTCCGCACGGCACCGCCGGCGGATGCCGCGTGGGCGGCGTATATCCTGTCCGGAAGGCGTCTCAAGCGATTCATCGGGCCGGCGCTGCTCTGGCGCTGGCTGATCGAGGCATCGGGCCTGCCCGAGTGGCTCGTGTCCGAGTCCTGCTCCGCAGTGGGCGATATCGCGGAAGCGATCGCGCTGCTCATGGAAACGGCCGAGGCGACGAAGGTGGCCACGGACGTGCCCCTTGCAGACTGGATCGAGCAGCGCCTTCTTCCCTTGCGCGAGGCAGAGGAAGCGCAGCAGCGCGAAGCCATCATCACATGGTGGCGTACGCTGCCCTACCGCGAATGCTTTCTCCTGAACAAGCTGCTCACCGGCGAGTTGCGCGTGGGCGTTTCGGAACTGCTCGTCACGCGCGCTCTGGCGGACGTGTTCGGGATGCCGCGCACGGAGCTGGCGCGCCGGTTCATGGGCGAATGGCGGCCGAGCGCCGCCTTCTGGCAGGCGCTCAGGTCCGGGGAAGCGCCGGTTCAGGAGGCTTCCGCGCCCTACCCCTTCTATCTCGCCTCGCCGCTCGACGCTGATGTGCAGACGCTCGGTGCGCCCGAGGACTGGCAGATCGAATGGAAATGGGACGGCATCCGCGGCCAGCTCATTCGCCGTGCCGGGCAATGCTTCATCTGGTCACGCGGCGAGGACGTCGTGACAGAGCGCTTCCCGGAAGTGGTCGACGCCGCGATGGAATGGCTGCCCGACGGTGTTGTCCTCGATGGCGAGCTGGTCGCCTGGCGCGAGGGATCGGTGCAACCCTTCGCGCAGCTTCAGCAACGCATCGGGCGCAAGAAGCTGACCGCAGCCATACTCGAAAGTGTTCCTGTGCGTTTCGTGGCCTACGATCTTCTTGAAGACGATCACGCGGATCTCCGCGGCAAGCCATTGCAGGAGCGGCGCGCGCGTCTCGAGGCGCTGCTCGCCGGTGCACCCGAGGTTCTTGCCGTTTCGCCGCTGGTCACTGCCGCATGCTGGGATGAGCTCGCAAAGCTCCGTGAGGAGTCTCGCGCGAGAAGCGTCGAAGGTCTGATGCTCAAGCAGAAAGCATCCCCCTACGGCACGGGCCGACAGCGGGGAGCATGGTGGAAGTGGAAGATTGACCCCTATTCGTTCGACGCGGTGATGCTGTACGCGCAACCGGGGCATGGCCGCCGCTCCAATCTCTATACGGACTACACCTTCGGCGTGTGGAACAACGGCGAGCTCGTGCCCGTGGCGAAAGCCTACTCCGGGCTCAGCAATGAGGAGATCGCTGAGCTCGATCGCTGGATCCGGTCGCACACGCTGGAGAAGTTCGGCCCGGTGCGCGCGGTCGAGCCCTCTCAGGTCTTCGAGCTTGCGTACGAAGGGATCGCCGCTTCCAGGCGGCACAAGTCCGGCATCGCACTACGCTTTCCGCGCATCCTTCGCTGGCGGACAGACAAGCCCGCGCAGGAAGCGGATACCTTGCGCAACCTGCAAGCCGTGCTGGATCAGCATCGCGGCAGGAAGGAGCCGAACTGACGCGTGCGCATCCGGCACGCGTTCGATCTCACCGGCCGTAGCTTCCCGTCGCATCGAGCGACTGGAACAGCTCGTCTTCCGTGAGATCGAGCGGTACTTCACTGAGGAATCGCCGGCATTGCGCGGCCGGCAAGGGCTTCGAGAACAGGAAACCCTGCGCCTGATCGCAATGAAGCTGGCGAAGCTTCTCGAGTTGCTGCCAGCCCTCGATGCCTTCGGCAATGACCTGGATATTGAGGTGGCGCGCCATCGCGATGATGGCGCCCACGATGGCCAGATCGCTCATGTCCGTGACCAGGTCGCGCACGAAGCTGCGATCAATCTTCACGAAGTCCACTCGCCAGCGCTTCAGGTATGAGAGGCTCGAGTAGCCCGTGCCGAAATCATCGATGGCGATCCGCACGCCGAGCTGGCGCAATTTCGAGATCGCATCTTCGCTCGATTCGCCGCTGCGGGCCTCGCGGTGCTCGAACACTGCGCTCTCGGTGAGCTCCACCTGCAGCATGCCCGGCTTCAGTCCGTGGCGATGCAGAAGCTTGCGGATGGTGCCCGGCAGATCCGACCGCTGCAGTTGTACCGCTGAAATGTTTACCGCGACCGGCACGAGCGACCAGCCCATCTGGCGCCAGGTGGCCGCGTCCTGCATCACGCGATCGAGAACAAACTCGCCGATCGGCACGATGAGCCCGGTCTCCTCTGCCACCCGGATGAATCGCCCCGGCGCGACGAAGCCGTGCATCGGATGCTTCCAGCGCAGCAGCGCCTCGAGTCCCATCACCCGATGCGACTCGATATCGATGATCGGCTGATAGTGAACGTCGAGCTGCTGCTGCTCGATGGCAGCGCGCAGGCTCGCCTCGACGGCAATGCGCTCCTTCAGCTTGTGATCCATCACGGGACTGAAGAGCTGGAAGTTGTTCCGGCCGCGGTCCTTCGCCTGATACATCGCCGTGTCCGAGCGGCGTAGCAGCTCGCCCATGTCAGTGCCGTCCCGGGGATACAGGCTCACACCAATGCTCACGGTGGTCACGAGCGGCCTGCCGTCCACCACGACGGGCGCGGCGAGCGCTTCGTTGATGCGGACTGCGGTGTCGTTCACGAGCTTGGGCGTCTTCACGTTCTTCAGAACGACGATGAACTCGTCACCGCCCATGCGGACGACCACGTCTTCGGTGCGTACGGTGCTTCGAATACGCTGCGCAACGGTTTTCAGCAACTGGTCGCCAACCTCGTGGCCGCGCGAATCGTTGATGTGCTTGAAACGATCCAGATCCAGAAACAGCACGGCCAGCGAGGAGCCGGTGCGCCGGGCATCGGCGATGGCCTCCGGCAGGTGGGCGGCGAGATAGTGTCGGTTCGGCAGGCCGGTGAGCTGATCGTGATGCGCGAGATGGTCCAGATGCTGCTGCTTCTCGAGAAGCTGCGATTCGATCTTCCGTCTCAGTGTGACGTCGCTCATCGTGATCGCGAGCACCTCGCGCGCATCGCTGGTCACGTGATTCGCGGCAACGTCCACATCGAGGAGTGAACCGTCCTTGCAGCGCTGTCGCATCGAGATCAACGAGCGGGCATCGGCTGCGCGCAGCTTCGCAACGAGGGCGTCGGGGTCCTGCGTGTCATCGGTGAGCAGCTGCGGAACGCGCAAGCCGCGCAGCTCGCGAAGTGAATAGCCGGAGCTACGCTGTGCGGCCCGATTCGCGCTCAGGATGCGCAGCGTGGTGGCGTCTGCGATGAGCACGCCTTGAGGCGCTTGCTCGATGGCTGCGCGAAAGTGATTCGCGGCCGCAGCCGTGGCGCTCCCGAAGCGGCGCAGACGCGCGCAGAGAAACGCGATCGCGATGCCGCCAAGGGCACCTCCAACGACGAGACTTGCCTCGAGACCGGACGCCTGCATGAGATGTTGGTGTTCTGGGTACGCGACACGCGCGCGCACCGCCAGGCCCGAACAATGCGACCTGGTTCACACTTCCTGCATCGGAATGCGCGGAAGTCTGGCGTATCGCGGTGCGGCAAGAACGTGCGCCGCGCACAATTCCATCTGCGACCAAAGTCCCAGGCGACGCCGGCACCGCGTGGAAAACGGAAAAGGGGGCCTTCGGGCTCGATGGATCCTGAGGGTCAGGCGTCGTACACGACGGTACAGCGCGCGCCTCGCTCGAGGATCTGGCCGACGCCGGCGGTGATGATGGCGTTTTCCCCGAACTTCACGCCCTTGAGCGTGCGGTCGAACCGGAACTGCCGCAGCACCGGAAGCGGATTGGTGGAGGGCTCGCCTGTGCGCTGATCCGTGGCGGTGATCACGCAGCGCGTACAGGGTTTCACGAGCCTCAAGGTCACCGGTCCGATGTGAATGGCGTCGATCCGGTCTTCCGCAAACGGCTCCAATCCCTCGAGCACGACGTTCGGACGGAAGCGTTCGAGGGGCACGGGATCGGGCATGCGCGCGTTCAGCGCGTCCAGCGACGCCAGATTGACGATGAGAAGCGGGAAGCCATCGACGAACGTGACCGGTGGCGGATTCGCGCCGGCGTACCGGGCGCTTGCCCGCCGGTCGAGCACCGGCGAAATCCGCAGCAGCCGCGCCTCTTCGCCCACCGCACGGCTGAGCCAGGCGGAAGCCGTGTCGCCCTGGTCGAGCGCGGTGACGGTGTCGTCCCAGACTCTTGCGGGACGCGCATCGCCTGCCGGCTGCAAGGGCAACGTCAGAGGCTCGAGATCTGGCGCGTGCAGAGTAAGGGCGTCCTCGCCGATTTCAGGGACGATGCGCGCAAGCCTCGGCTGCGTGCGCTGGCTCATGAAGACGCCGTCCCGATTGGCGGCCATCCAGTGACGGTCCCACTCGATGCCCGTGGCACCGAGGCGCACGTGCTGCTTCGGCACCGCACGTGCGGATTTGAATGGATACACGTACAACTCTCGGACGACTGCAGACATGTCCCTGGACTCCGGTGTGGCGCGCTCGACCCCGCGGTGGCTCAGCGCTTCATGATGAATTCGCGATCGATCGTCCGGCCGACGGGGAAATCGTACTCGCCGCATTTCGAGAATCCGTAACGCGCGTAGAAGCGCTGCGCACCGTAGTTCCCGGACCAGACGCCCACGTAGACCGGACTGCGGCCCTCGCTCGCAAGCCAGTCGAGCGCAGTATCCATGAGACGCGATCCGATGCGCAGGTTGTGAAATCGGGCGAACACATACAACTGATGGACCTCGCCCGCCATCGGCTCGAGGTGCTCGACGGGCAGCTTGCAACGGCCTGCGACGATGAAGCCCACCGGCTCCGGATCGTTCATCTGCGCAAGCCAGACGCCCATCGTCGGGTCGAGGAGCGTGCGCCGGCAGTTCTCGGGGGTGTATGTGCGGGAGACGTACTGCTGCAGGTCCTCCGGCGGATACAGGTGCCCGAAGGTTTCGACGAAAGTGGCCTCGGCTACCCGGGCAAGCGCGGGCGCATCCGCGGGCACTGCGCGGCGGATCATGGGAACGGACGTGGGGGATGCAGTCATGCGTGTGGCGGGTGGCGGGTGGCGGTGCGTCCACAGAATCTTACAGGG
>JADGHX010000049.1 GCA_019683695.1 Steroidobacteraceae bacterium | reverse complement strand
TCGCGCCCCACGTGGGGTTTCTGGGGGCCGCGGGGCTCGGCCGCGCGCGCCTGATCGACAATCTTCAGGTTCTGCTCTGAGCCGCATTTTGTAGCGGCTCGTGCTGGGCGAGCGCCCAGGCTACATGCTCGCGGACGAGCGCGGATGGGTCGTTCCGTCTTGCGTTCAGCGCAGAGAGCACGTCGGGCGAAGTGGGCGCGTTCCCCAGCGCCACCGCGATGTTGCGCAACCAGCGCTCATAGCCGATGCGATAGATGGCGGAGCCGCGCATGCGCTCGTCGAACTGCTGCGCGGTCCAGGCGAAGAGCTCGGTCAGTGCCGGCGAATCGAGCCCGTGGCGCACCTTGAAGTCCGGATGCGTCGCCGCCCGGGCGAACTTGTTCCACGGGCAGACCAGTTGGCAGTCGTCGCATCCGTAAATGCGATTTCCCAGACTTCGGCGCAACTCCGCAGGAATGGCACCGTGGTGCTCGATCGTGAGATACGAAATGCATCGCCTCGCATCGAGGCGATACGGCCCGAGGATCGCTTGTGTCGGGCAGGCGGTGATGCAGGCGGTGCACGTGCCGCAGTGAGCGGTCGTCTGCTCATCCTCAGGCAAGGGCAGATCCGTCAGGATCTCCCCGAGAAAGAAGTACGACCCCGCATCCCGCGACAGCAGGTTCGTGTGCTTGCCGATCCAGCCGAGCCCTGCGTTGCGGGCAAGCGCTTTCTCCAGCACCGGCGCGCTATCCACGCACACGCGATATCCAAAGCGCCCGAACTCCGTGGCGACCTCCTCGGCGAGCCGGGCCAGCGCGCGACGCATTACCTTGTGGTAATCCCGGCCTAGCGCGTATCGCGAAACATAGGCTGTCGCGGGCTCGCTTAGCACTTCGTTTGCGGGGCGCGCTTCCGCGGGCCAGTAGTTCATGCGCACGCTCACCACGCGCACCGTTCCCGGCGCCAGTTCCTCGGGATGGCTGCGCATGGAGCCGTGCCGTTGCATGTAGTGCATGTCGCCCTGAAAGCCGGCCGCGAGCCATGACACGAGATGTCGCTCGTCTTCCGCGAGATCGAGCTTCGCAATGCCCACCGCATCGAACCCGAGCGCGCGCGCACGACTCATGAGCGCATGCTTTGCGGCGTGCAGGTCGATGGTTTGCGGTGGGGTAGGGGCAGTCACAGATCTTCAGGCGTGTTTGCGATGTAAAGGCACGGCCCGCTTGCGGTGAAGGTGTGGCGGTCGCCGCCGGTCTGGCCCAGTGGTCTTGCGGGCTCATGCAGGGCGCCGGCCGGCCGTGCACGTCATGACATCGGCTCGTCGTGCGCGCTCAGTATAATCGCGCCATGGCATTGCCCACCGTCTTGTACTCGGCCGCGCAGGTACGCGCCCTCGACAAATACGTCATCGAGACCCTGGGTGTGCCGGGCTACACGCTCATGAAGCGCGCGGGCGAGGCGGCGCTGCGCTACCTGCGCTCTCGCTGGCCCACGGCCTATCGCATCGTGATCGTCTGCGGCGGCGGAAATAACGGCGGGGACGGCTATGTGCTCGCGCGTTTCGCGCAGGCGGCAGGCTTGACCGTCACCGTGCTCGCGGCCGTGCCGCCGGAATCCCTCAAGGGCGATGCGCGCCACGCGTGGGAGGATTTCACGGCGAGCGGCGGTCGCGTTCAGCCGTTCAGTGCGGCCCAGCTTGCCGACGGCGAGGTGATTGTGGATGCGCTGCTCGGCACGGGCGCGCGCGGCCCGGTGCGGGGAGACTTTTGTCGCATCGTGCAGGCCATCAACGCTGCGGCGCGCCCCGTGTTCGCCATCGACGTGCCTTCGGGGCTCGACAGTGACACCGGCGTCCCCGCAGGCGATGCGGTGCGCGCGGACTGCACCGTCACCTTCGTGGGCCTGAAGACGGGCCTCTTCATCGGGGATGGACCCGAGTTCGCCGGCACCGTGTACTTCGACGATCTCGAAGTCACTGCGCCGACCCAGCCGGATTTCACGCCGCGCCTCGAGCGCATTCTGGACTCGGAGATCTCTCGCGCATTGCCCCGGCGCAAACGCGCCGCGCACAAGGGCGATTTCGGGCGCGTGCTCATCGTGGGCAGCGGCGTGGGCATGCCCGGCGCCACGCGGCTTGCGGGTGAAGCTTGTCTGAGAGTCGGAGCAGGTTTGGTGACGGTGGCCGTCGCGCCCGAGAACGTCGCCGCGATCGCCGCAGGCCGCCCGGAGCTCATCTGCCTGCCGCTCGCCGAGGTGGCGGCGCTGCATGAGCCGATCGAACGCGCGGACGTCATCGCCATCGGTCCGGGTCTCGGCCGCAGCGCATGGGCGCGGCGTGCGCTCGATGTGGTGCTCGAATCCGGCAAGCCGCTCGTCGTGGATGCGGACGCGCTGAATCTCATCGCCGAAGCGGGCCAGCTCGTTCGCCGCAACTGGATTCTCACGCCGCATCCGGGCGAGGCCGCGCGCCTGCTGGCCACCTCTACCGCGGACGTTCAGCGGGACAGGCTGTCGGCGCTGAGCCAGCTCGTCGAGCGCTACGGTGGCACGGTGGTCCTCAAAGGCGCCGGCACTCTCGTCGGCACGCAGGGGCGCACGCCCGGTGTCTGCGAACGAGGCAACCCCGGCATGGCCACCGCCGGCATGGGGGACGTGCTCACGGGCGCCATCGCCGGCACCCTTGCGCAATGCGGGGATCCGTGGCTTGCCGCGCGCGTCGGCGTGCTCGTTCATGCCATGGCCGGGGATGCGGCGGCCCGCACGGGCGAGCGCGGCCTGCTCGCGGGCGACGTCGCGAAAGAGCTGCGCACTTGCGTGAACCTGTAGCTCCCATCACGAAGGTGTTCCGGAGCGTCTCCGCAGCCGACACGGAAGGGCTCGGTGCGACACTGGCTTCTCGCTATCCGCCAGGGAGTCAGTCCTTCACCGTCGTGTATCTCACCGGCGATCTGGGCGCGGGCAAAACGACGCTCGCTCGAGGTTTTCTGCACGCAGCGGGCACCACAGGGCCCATTCGCAGCCCCACCTACACGCTGCTGGAAGCGTACGAGACCGCGCTCGGGACCGTGGCTCACCTCGACTTGTATCGCCTGCGGGATCCGGCAGAGCTCGATCAGCTCGGCCTGCGGGATCTCGCCTTGCCGGGTCACCTCTGGCTCATCGAATGGGCGGAGAAGGGGCAGGGGTGGTTGCCTCCCCCGGATGTGCATGTGCGCCTCACGGTGCGCGAGGGCGCGCACGAAATCGAGTTGCAGGCGCTTTCCGCGGTGGGCATCGCCTGGCTCGAACGTTTGAACGCTTGAATTCGCACCGGGCGCCTCGTAGATTAGCCAGCAGAATTCCTTTAGAAGTGTCTGATAAGAAACATCTTTGTGAAGGGGATCCGCGCAGTCGTCACGCTCGTGCTGGCGGGCCTTGCCCTCGTGGCCGGGTCAGGCGGTGCGCTCGCGGCCGCGCGCACGGAACTGCGGGATATCGACATCACCGTCGTGGAGGGTGGGGCGCTCGTCTCGCTCGACACCTCCGGCACCACCTCGCACAACCTCTTCACGCTCGAAAAGCCTGATCGCGTCGTCATCGATCTTGCGCACACGCGCAAGGCGCGATCGCTGCGCGTGCCCAAAGGCGCGGGGCTCGTCGAAACCATTCGCACGGGTGAGCGCCCCGATGGCGCGTTTCGCGTCGTGCTCGAACTGAAATCGGCCGTGCCGGCGCGTGGCGAGTGGCAGTCTGCGCCGAAGGGCGGGGGCAAGCAGTTCGTCATCGCGCTCGGAAAAGACGTGTCAGCGAATGCATCCGCTCCCGCGGCGAGCGAGCCTCTGAAGGTCGTCCGTCCGGCGCACGCGCCGGCAGAGGATGATCGCGACATCATCGTCGCGGTGGATGCTGGCCATGGCGGGCGGGATCCCGGCGCCATCGGCCGCAACGGCACGTATGAGAAGGATGTCGTGCTCGGTATCGCGCGGGCACTTGCCGCGCGCATCGACGCAGAGCGCGGCATGCGCGCCGTGCTGGTGCGGGACGGCGATTACTTCATCATGCTTCGGGACCGAATGGGCCGCGCGCGCAAGGCGAAGGCGGACCTGTTCGTCTCCGTGCATGCGGACTCGATCCGGGATCGCTCGATCACCGGCGCCTCCGTGTATGTGCTGTCGGAGCGCGGCGCGAGCAGCGAAGCGGCGCGCTGGCTCGCCGAGCGCGAGAACGCGGCGGACCTGATGGGCGGTGTCTCGCTGGACGACAAGGACGCCTCGCTCGCGTCCGTGCTGCTGGATCTCTCGCAGACCGCCAGTCTCAGTGCGAGCATGACGGCCGCGCAGCTGGTCCTGGCGGAGCTCGATCGCTCGTTCGGGGTGCGCAAGTCCCAGGTGCAGCAAGCCCAGCTCGTCGTGCTCAAATCGCCGGACATTCCCTCCATGCTCGTGGAAACGGGTTACATCTCGAATCCGCAGGAAGAGTCCCGGCTGAAGAACAGGAAGTACCAGGAGCGGCTTGCGGAAGCGATCTTCACGGGCATTCGCACGTATTTCGAAGACAACCCGCCCGCCGGCACGCGCCTCGCGCGCGAGCGTCGCGCCACGCTGGCGGGTGTGATGGCCGCGCCTGCTTCGCCCTGACCACCCGGAATCCCGGCACGTTCCGCGCATCGTTGCGCGGGCTCCTCACCCGTGGCCGAACTGCAAGTTGGGCTTGTCGGCACGTGGCGTTTCGTGGTGAGCGGCAGCGATCCCCTATACTGCGCGCACGTTTCGCGCGGGTGCGCTGCTGATGCCCATACGTGTTCTGCCCAGTGAGCTCGTCGACCAGATTGCCGCCGGCGAGGTGATCGAGCGCCCGGCCTCCATCATCAAGGAACTGGTGGAGAACAGTCTGGATGCGGGCGCGCGCCGCATCGAGATCGACATCGAGCGCGGCGGTATCGGACTTGTGCGCGTGCGCGACGATGGGCGAGGCATTCCCGCGGAAGAGCTGCCGCTCGCCATTTCGCGACACGCCACGAGCAAGATCGCCTCGCTCGAAGACCTCGAAGGCGTGTCGACCCTCGGCTTTCGTGGCGAGGCGTTGCCTTCGATCGGCTCCGTCGCACGTCTGCGGCTCGTCTCTCACCCGCCCGATGCGAAGCATGCTTCCGAAATCCGGGTGGATGGCGGCTCGGTGTCGGAGGTGAGGCCGGCGGCACACCCGGCCGGCACGACCGTCGAAGTCCGCGATCTGTTCTTCAACGTGCCCGCGCGGCGCAAGTTCGTTCGCAGTGACGTCACCGAAGTGGGGCACATTGCGCGGCTCACCGAACGGCTCGCGTTGTCCCGCCCCGATGTCGCGTTCCGGCTGAGAAACGGTTCGCGTGTGCTGCTCGATGCGCCCGTGATGCCCTACGGCTCTCCGGAAGATGCGGGGGAGGACCGCGTCAAGGCCGTGCTGGGCGAAGAGTTCTTCGCCGCCGCCGTTCCCCTTCAGCACTCCGCCGGAACGGTCACGCTCTCCGGTTGGGTGGGTCTGCCCACGGCTTCGCGCGCGCAGCCGGACCAGCAGTTCTGGTTCGTGAACGGACGCTGTGTGCGCGACAAGCTGCTCATGAACGCCGCACGCCTGGCCTATCGGGACGTGCTCTACGGCGGGCGGCACGCCATGTATGTGCTGCATCTCACGCTGGATCCACGCCTCGTGGACGTGAACGCCCATCCGGCAAAACTCGAGGTTCGCTTTCGCGACAGCCGCCAGATTCACGATTTCGTGTTCCGCGCGATCGAGCGCACGCTCGCGAGCACCAGGCCGTCGCACGCCGCGACGCCCGCGGCGCGCGCAACGTTCGTAGGGGGCTCGGGAGCCGCGGGGGACTCTGCAACCCGCGACGCGAATGAGGCGAGCACCGATGCAGGTGCAAATGCCTCGCTCACCGGATCTCAAATCGCCAGCGAAGCGTTCGGCTCAGGCGCGGGCGAGCGCAGTGCTGCAGGCATGAGCCGCTCCGCGTACCTTCCGCGGCCCTCATCGCAATCTGCACTGGATTTGCGGGACGATCCACGCAATCCGTGGAATCTCGCGAGCGTGCTTCGCGAACCCGAGCCGGCTTGCGGGCCGGAAGGCGAAGACCACCCCCTCGGCGTCGCCATCGCGCAGCTGCACGGCATCTACATCGTTGCGCAGAATCGCGAGGGCCTCGTGCTGGTGGACATGCACGCGGCACACGAGCGCGTGCTGTACGAGAAACTCAAGGCCGAGCGCACGGGCAGCGCCCCGCCTTCGCAGCACCTGATGGAACCCATCGTGGTCGAGCTGAAGGCCCATGAGCTCGACGCCATCCTCGAGTCCCGGGACGAATGGGAGGGCGCCGGCTTCATCCTCGATGCGCTCGGCCCCACGCGCCTCGCGCTGCGTGCGGTTCCTGCCATGCTCGCGGGACAGAATGTTGCCCAGATCGTGCAGTCCGTGATCCGCGATCTGGACCTCGACACCGGCTCGCATCACCTCGACGGTGCCGCGGACAAATTTCTGGGCACACTGGCCTGCCGCTCGGCCATCCACGCGCATCGCCGGCTCACCTTGCCCGAGATGAATGCATTGCTGCGGCAGATGGAAGCGACGGATCGCGCGAACCAGTGCAACCACGGCCGGCCCACGTGGACGCGCCTCACCCTGGCGGATCTCGACCAGCTCTTCCTGCGGGGACGTTGATGACCACGCGAGGCGCGGCGCCGGGCGCGAGCGGCGCGCACGACGATGCGCCGACTTCCGGCTCTGGCCGGGAAGATGCGCCCGTGCTCCTGCTGACCGGGCCCACCGGAACCGGCAAGACGGACTGGGCGGCGCGCCTTGCGGGCGAGCTGCCGATCGAGATCATCAGCGTCGACTCCGCGCTCGTGTATCGCGGCCTCGATATCGGAACAGCCAAGCCGCCGGATGCGCTCCTGCGCCGGGTGCCGCATCACCTGATCGACATCTGCGAGCCCACGGAAACGTATTCCGCGGGGCGTTTCGTGGAAGATGCGGTCGCGCTCGTCGTCGCCATTCGCGAGCGCGGCAACATTCCCATGCTGGTGGGCGGCACGCTTCTCTACTTTCGCGCGCTGCTTCGAGGCATCGCGCCCTTGCCGCAAGGATCTGCCGAAGTGCGGCAAGCCATCGACGACCGCGCCGCGCGTGAGGGCTGGCCCGCCTTGCATGCCGAGTTGTCCCGGCTTGACCCTCGGGCTGCCGCACGAATCCATCCGACCGACCCTCAGCGCATCCAGCGCGCACTGGAGGTCTGCTATACAACCGGTCGGCCCATCAGCGAGCTGCAGCAGTCCACCCGCAGCGCGTTAGGTCAAACACCCATTGCCGCCTGGGCACTGGTACCGTCGGATCGCACGGCGCTCCATGCACGGCTCGAGCAGCGCTTTCGCCAGATGATGGCGCAAGGCTTCCTCGATGAGGTGCGTGGCCTACATAGCCGGAGTGACCTGACGGCCGCTCATCCCTCGATGCGGGCCGTGGGATATCGTCAACTCTGGGCACACCTCGACGGCGAAACGACGCTGGATGAGGCAGTGCGTCGCGGCATCGCCGCCACACGTCAGCTCGCGAAACGACAGATGACGTGGATCCGCTCCGAGCCGCAATTTGAGTGGGTCGATCCGTTCGCGCCGGGTGCGTTCGAGCGCTGGAGTGTCGCCGTTAGGACACGCCTCTCCCGGCTTGGGCGATGAGTGGAGGGCCATGCTAAGATTCCGGTTGCCTCATGCAAGAGGCACGGAGCTTGCTTGGATTGCCCGCATGGAGGCCAGGCGCAATCTCGATTCCACCCGAACAATTCGACCCCCAACCGCCAGACACCGCCGGACCATAGTTGAAGAACTAGAAGCCGCGAGAGAACAAGGAGAACACGAGATGGCCAAAGGCCAGTCGCTGCAGGATCCCTTTCTGAACGCCCTGCGCAAAGAGCGTGTGCCCGTGTCGATCTATCTCGTCAACGGGATCAAGCTGCAGGGCCAGATTGATTCCTTCGATCAATTCGTCGTCTTGCTGAAGAACAGCGTCAGTCAGATGGTCTACAAGCACGCGATCTCCACCGTCGTGCCCGCCCGTAACGTGCGGCTGCAGGCCGGCGAGGACGCGGGCGCGTCCACGGAGAGCGTCGCCGAGTAATGCCACGCCGGTTCATGGCCCACCTCCCGGAGCCACCGAGTGTTCGAACGCCCGCGCAGCGGTGAGCGCGCCGTTCTCGTCCGTCTCGGGTTAGGCGCACCGGTCGATCCGGAAGATCTGCAGGAGTTTGCGCAGCTCGCCCTGTCGGCGGGCGCGCAGCCCGTCGCCACCGTCACGGGGCGACGGGATCGGCCGGACCCGCGCTTCTTCATGGGCACCGGCAAGGCGGACGAGGTGCGCGACGTGGCCGCGAGCGAGTCGGCGGATGTCATCCTCGTCGACCACGCGCTCACGCCCAGCCAGGAGCGCAACCTCGAGAAGCACACCGGCCGCCGGGTGCTCGACCGGAACACGCTCATCCTGGACATCTTCGCCCAGCGCGCCCGCAGTCACGAAGGCAAGCTCGAAGTGGAGCTCGCGCAGCTCAAGCACATCTCGAGCCGACTCGTGCGCGGGTGGACGCACCTCGAGCGTCAGAAGGGCGGTATCGGCCTGCGCGGCCCCGGCGAGACGCAGCTCGAGACGGACCGTCGCCTCATCGGTCAGCGCGTGCGCGTGCTCACGCGGCGGCTCGAGAAGATCAAGCAGCAGCGTGAGACGGGGCGCGCGCAGCGCGCCGGGATCCCCGTGCCATCGATCGCGCTCGTGGGCTATACGAACGCGGGGAAGTCCACGCTTTTCCGCTCGCTCACCGGCACGGAGGCCTACGTCGCGGATCAGCTCTTCGCCACGCTCGATCCTACGGTACGCCGCATCCATCTGCCCGGCGGAACGCAGGTCGTCGTCGCCGACACGGTCGGGTTCATCCGGGATCTGCCGCACGAGCTGGTCGCGGCGTTTCAGTCCACGCTCACCGAAGCGCGCGAAGCCACGCTTCTGCTGCATGTGGTGGATGCGAGCGACCCGCGACGCGACGAGCGCATCACTCAGGTGAACGGCGTGCTTGCCGAGATTGGAGCAGATCGCATCCCGCAGGTGCTCGTGTACAACAAGATCGATCGTCTCGAGCTCGCTCCGCGCGTGGATCGGGACGCCGATGGTCGCGCGCTCTCCGTGTGGATTTCAGCGGAAAAGCGCGTGGGGCTGGATCTGCTTGAAACCGCCATCGCAGAGCGCCTCGCGCGGCTCGCGCGTCATGCTCGTGTGCGCGTGCCCGCGAGTGCCGGCGCACTTCGGTCGCGGCTGTACGCGGCCGGCGCCGTGCGCAGCGAGCATGCAACGGACGATGGCACGCTGGACCTCGCGGTGGAACTTCCCGATGTCGAGCTCGTCGCACTTGCGCGCACGCCAGGGGTGGAGATTCTGGAGGTGCCGGAGCGGGATATGCCTTGTGCACCCGCGGAGGGCTTCCTACAATCGGGGCCCTTTCTGAGCGCGAACAAGTTGCGCTGATTACTTTTTCCCCAGTCGGCGCAGCTCGCTCAACTATGGCGTGGAATCAACCGGGCGGTCAGAACAACAAACCCTGGGGCCGTCGTCCCAACGGCGGCGGGGGCTCCAATCTCGATGAGCGGGTCAAGGAGTGGCAGCGCCGTTTCGAGTCGCTGTTCCGTCCGGGCGGCGGCAAGGGCGGCGAGGGCAGCGCGCTGGGGGTCACGGTCGGGCTGGTCATTCTCGCGTTCTGGCTGGCGAGCGGCTTCTTCCAGGTGAAGGCGGCGGAACGCGCCGTCATCCAGCGTTTCGGCAAGCTCGTCGAGCCCCTGCGGCAGGAGGGGTGGGGCTGGCATCTGCCCTGGCCCATCGAAACCGTCACGAAGGTGAACGTCGCGAGCGTGAACAGCAGCGATTTCAAATCGCGCGTGCTCACCTCCGACATCAATCTCGTCGACCTGAGTTTCGCCGTCCAATACCGGTACGCGGACCCGATCAAGGTGCTCTTCCGCGTGGCCGATCCGTCGGGCACGTTGCGCGAGGTGAGCGAGAGCGCCATTCGCGAAGTGATCGGCCGCAGCAAGCTCGATGAAGTGCTGGTCGGTGCCACGCGCCCGCAGATCACCCAGCGCACGAAGCAGCTCATCCAGGAAACCCTGGATCAATACGACACCGGCATCGTCGTATCCACCGTGAATCTCACGGACGTGCAGGTCCCCGAAGCCGTGATTCCCTCGCAGCGGGATGCGAACAAGGCGCTCGCGGATCAGGAGCGCTTCATCAAGGAAGCGCAGGCCTACGCGAACGGCATCCTGCCGGTGGCGCAGGGTGCCGCCGAGCGCCTCGAGCAGGATGCGCTTGCCTATCGCGCCCAGGTCATCGCCCAGGCGCTCGGTCAGACGTCGCGCTTCTCGCAGCTGGCCGAAGCCTACGCGCAGGCTCCGGAGGTCACGCGGCGCCGGCTTTATCTTGAAACGGTCGAAAGCGTGCTGAGCCGCTCGAACAAGGTGATCGTGGACAAGGGCGCGGGAGCAAGCGGCGGCAACATCCTGTACCTGCCGCTCGACAAGCTCATGGAGCGTTCCGGCTCGCGCGAGACGGAAGCGCAGGATGCTTCCGCACGCGTATCGCCCGAGCCGGAGACGGTCACCGTCAATGGCCGCACGCGGGGAGAGCGCTGATGCCGGCCCGTGGCTTTCCGCTCGTGATCCTCGGCGCCATCGTCCTGCTGGTGGCGCTTACGTCCATGTTCACCGTGCAGGAACAGCAGCTCGCCATCCGCACGCAGTTCGGCGCCATTGTGGGCGATGCGTATCCGCCGGGTCTGCACTTCAAGTTTCCGTGGGACCAGGTGGTCAAGTTCGAGCGGCGCGTGCTGTCGCAGACCTACCAGGGTGAAACCTTCCTCACGAACGACAACCGCGGCCTGATCGTCGATTTCTACGTGAAGTGGCGCGTGGCGGAGCCCTCACGCTACTTCCAGGCCACCGGCGGGCGCGAGGAGCTGGCGAGCGAGCGCCTCGCGGAAATCGTGAAGGACGGCATCAAGGGCGTCGTGGCCCAGCGCACACTCGGAGACATCGTGAGCTCCGATCGCCGCAAGACCACTGGCGAGATGCTGGCCCAGGCGCGCGAAACGGCCGCGAGGAACCTCGGCATCTATCTGCTCGACGTGCGCATCCAGCGCATCGACCTGCCCGAGGACGTGGCCACGCGGGTCTACGAGAGCATGAAGCAGAACTTCGCCAAGATCGCGGCCACGCTGCGCGCGGAAGGGTCGCGTGAGGCCGTGCGCATCCGCGCCGAGGCCGAAAAGCGTCGCACCGAGATCATCGCCGCTGCGGAGAGCAAGGCGCTCACGGTGCGCGGCGAGGCCGATGCGCAAGCCGCCCAGATCTACGCCAAGGCGTACTCGAAGTATCCGGAGTTCTACAATTTCTACCGGAGCCTGCAGGCCTACGATCGCTCGCTCGGCAAGGACGGGGATGTCCTCGTCGTGAGCCCCGAAGGCGAGTTCTTCAAGTATCTCAAGGACCCCGGCAAGCGCTAGGCGGCCCTCGCCGCCGCCGCGCCGGGCAGGCCCCTGCCGCGCGCTCCAGAAAGGTTCCAGGCCCGTGCCGTTCCAGTTCTCCGACCTCCTGGCCGCGATCGCCCTGTTCTTCGTGCTTGAAGGTATGATTCCGTTCCTGAACCCCGCCGGCATGAAACGGGCGCTGGAGAAGCTCCTGACGCTGGGCGACCGCGAGCTGCGCATCGCGGGCCTCGGCAGCATGCTCGTGGGCATCGCCATTCTGTTCATCGTCCGCTAGGCGCCGGTCGGCTCTGCGGGCGCCATCCAACCCGGAACCACAAGGTCTGGAGGAACGTGGGTAAGTTCGTCGTCGTCATCGGCACGCAATGGGGCGATGAGGGCAAGGGAAAGATTGTCGACCTGCTGACGGAGCGCGCCGCCGCCGTGGCGCGCTTCCAGGGCGGGCACAACGCGGGTCACACGCTCGTCATCGGCGGGCAGAAGACCATCCTTTCGCTCATTCCCGCCGGCATCCTGCGCGAGCAGGTGCAATGCTTCATCGGCAACGGGTGCGTCATCTCGCTGGAAGCGCTCCTGAAGGAGGCGCAGATGCTCGGCGAGAAGGGCGTGCCCGTGTTCGAGCGGCTGCGCCTGTCTCCGAGTTGTGCGCTCATCCTTCCCTCCCACGTGCTCCTCGACAAGGCGCGCGAGCAGGCGAGGGGCGCGAACGCCATCGGCACCACGGGCCGCGGCATCGGGCCCGCATACGAAGACAAGGTGGCGCGTCGCGCGCTGCGCGTGGCGGATCTGTTCCAGCGCGAGCGCTTCGCCGCCAAGCTCGGCGAGGTGCTGGATTACCACAACTTCGTGCTGCAGAAATACTTCCAGCAGCCCGCGGTCGATTTCCAGCAAACGCTCGACGAGCAGCTCGCTCTCGGCGAGAAGATCAAGCCCATCGTGGCGGATGTCACGCAGGCGCTGCACGCCCTGCGCCTGCAGAACGCGAATGTCATGTTCGAAGGCGCGCAGGGCGCCATGCTGGACGTGGATCACGGCACCTATCCGTTCGTCACGTCCTCGAACACCACGGCGGGCTTTGCCGCCACCGGCACGGGCCTCGGGCCGCGCGTGTTCGACGAAGTGATCGGCATCGTGAAGGCGTACACGACGCGCGTCGGGGCGGGCCCGTTCCCCACGGAGCTGTTCGATCAGTACGGCGAGCACCTGTCCCGCGTGGGGCACGAGTACGGGTCGGTCACGGGCCGGCGGCGCCGCTGCGGGTGGTTCGATTCGGTGGCGCTGCGCCGCTCGGTGGTGCACTCGAGCGTCTCGGGTCTTTGCATCACGAAGCTCGACGTGCTCGATGGGCTCGACACCATCAGCCTCTGCGTCGGTTATCGCATCAACGGCCAGGTGCATGCCGAGCCGCCGCTCTTCGTGGACGGCTACGCCGATGTGGAGCCCGTGTACGAGGACCTGCCGGGCTGGCGCGAATCCACGCTCGGCATCCGGGAATACGGCAAGCTCCCCGCGAATGCGCGCCGGTATCTCGAGCGCGTGCAGGAGCTGGTGCAGGTGCCCATCGACATGATCTCCACCGGGCCGGATCGCGACGAGACCATCATCCTGCGCCATCCGTTCGGCTGAGCGCGCCGCGAGCGGGTGGGACGCTCCGTGCGCCTCACTCCGCCCTGACGTAATGCAGGGGCAGAGCGGTGGTGGACTTGATGGTCTCCAGTGCGAAGCTCGCACTCACATCCAGGAACTCGATCGACGCGATCAGCTTCTTGTACACGGCGTCGTACGCATCGATGTCCGGCACGACGATGCGCATCAGGTAGTCCACCTCGCCGCTCATCCTGTAGATCTCGGTGATCTCGGGGATATCCCGCACCGCCTTCACGAAGCGGTCGAACCACGCGGCGCTGTGATTTGCGGTTTTCACCATCACGAACACCGTGGTGCCCACGTTCAGCGCTTTCGCATCGAGCAGCGCCACGGTCTGGCGGATGACGCCGGTTTCCTGCAGCCGGCGAATGCGGCGCCAGCAGGGCACTTTCGAGAGGCCCACGCGCTCGGCGATCTCGGCGGCGGTGAGGCCGCCGTTCTTCTGGAGCAGATCCAGTATCTTCCGGTCGAGCTTGTCCATGAAACGATGATGTCGCAGGGCCTCTTGCTGCGGCAACAGAAGTGCGCCTCGGTGGCGCGATCGTGAATTCGTGGGCTACGGAGAAGCTGCGGGCAGCGCCTCTGCTTGCGTCGGGCGCGTAAGCGCCATGCCCGCTGTTGTGGAACAATACACCAGCACAAGGCGAAGCTGGCGCAACGAAATTTATCGATAAGCCGGAGATAGAGAAACAGGATTGCGCGTTTTCCGCGTGCCCTCCCGGAGTACGCAACCGAATCTCAGCACAGATTGCCTACGCTGCCCGCATGAGCATCCGGCGATTGTTCACAGAGCATCCTGCATCGGTGGGTGAGAGCTACCTGCAGCACCTGTGCGCGGCCATGGGCTTTTCTGCGCGCATGCTCTGCGGCGCTCTCGCTTGCTTCATGCACGCGCTGTTGCCGTTCACGTTCCAGCACACCGGCAGCGATTGCATCAGCGATCTGCATGAGCGCATGTCTGCGCGACGCCGCGGTTCACTTGCTGCGGGCATGGCGCGCGCGCGTGCGGCTCGCTGACGTGCTGGAGTCACTGGCGCGCTGAAGCCGCCTCGGGCGCTGACCTGCGGCGGGTGACGGAGCGTGCCAGCGCGGTGAGCTGGCGAATGGCCTCCTGCAGCGGGCGCCCCGCGTCATCGTAGTCTTCCCACGCGCTGCTCTTTCTCAGCAGGGCTGCCGCGGTGCTCACAGTGTACCGTTTCGGGTCCAGCCCCTTGCGCACCTGCTGCCAGGTGAGCGGCATCGAGACCGTTGCGCCGGGGCGAGCGCGCGTGGACAGCGGTGCGATGGCCGTCGCCGTGCGGTCGTTGCGCAGATAGTCCAGGAAGATGCGGCCCGTGCGGTCCTTCTTCGCCATGGTGGTGAGGTATTTGTCGGGCGAGTCCTCGGCCATCTGCACGCAGAGCGTCTGCGCAAACGTCTTCGCCGTCGGCCAGTCGATCTTCGTGTTGCGCGGCTGGCCGATGGGCGAGACGACGTGCAGGCCCTTTCCGCCGGTCGTCTTGCAGAACGTGACGAGCCCGACGCGTTCGATGCGTTCGCGCAGCTCATGCGCGGCCTCGATCACGCGCGCGAAGTCCACATCGGGTGCCGGGTCGATGTCGAACACGAGCCGGCCGGGAAGCTCCGGGTCGCCCGGCACGCAGTTCCACGGATGCAGCTCCAGCGCCGCGATCTGGGCCACCGCGGCGAGCGCCTCCACCCGATCGATCTGCACATAGGGAGCGGCGTCGCCGCGCACTTTCACGAGCGTGATGAGACTCGACATGCCTTTCATCGCGTGGCGCTGGAAGAAGTGCTGGCCATCGATGCCATCCGGCGCGCGCACGAACGAGCAGGGCCGGCCCGCGAGATGCCCGATCATCCACGGGCCCACGTCTTCGAGATAGCGCGCCAGATCGAGCTTGGTCACGGGTTGTCCCGCGCCATCGTCGGGCCACATCACCTTGTCCGGCCGTGTGATCGTGAAGCCCATCACCACGGAATGATTGTCCGCACGAGCGCTGTGTGCGGGTGTCGGTGAGGGGCTGGCGCTCGCATCCCGGGATTTGCGCGATGTGCTGTTCCGCCCGGCTCGCGATGCCTTCGCGTGCGGCGCGCGCTTCGTGCGGGTTGGCGCGGGCGCGGCCTGCTCGAGACCGACCTCACCGGCCGGCTTGTCCTCGCGCAGCCCCTTGAAGGCAGCCTGACGAACCATTCCCGTCCCCGTCCAACCGGCGAACTCGATTTCCGCGACGAGTTGCGGCTCGGTCCAGTGCACGTCCGGTTCCTTGCGGGGCGCGTCCGGCCCCTCGAACGGGCTCGTGGCCCGCTCCACGGCTTTCAACCGGGGCAGCAGGCGCTTCTGCGTATCCGCTCCGAAGCCCGTTCCCACGCGGCCAGCATAGGCGAAACGGCCATCACGGTAGACCCCCACGAGCACTGAGCGCAGGCGCGTGCCTTCCTGCGTCCAGCCGCCGATCACCACTTCCTGGCCGCCGCGGCACTTCGTTTTCGTCCACGCATCCGTGCGGCCCGACGTGTACGGCGCGTCGAGCTGCTTCGAGATGATGCCTTCGAGATGCACACGGCACGCGGACTTCAGCATCGCATCGCCGCTGGTCTCGAAATGGTCGACGTAGTGAATCGCGCCGCTCGTATTCCAGCGTTCGAGCAGCTTTCGCAGCCGCTCCTTGCGCTCGCGCAACGGGCGCGCACGCAGGTCCTCGCCGGCCTCGAAGAGCAGGTCGAAGACGAAGTACACCATCTTCGAGTCATCGCCACTGGAGATCGCTTCCTGCAGCGCCTGGAAGCTCAGCACGCCGGAGCGGTCGAACGCGGCCGCCTCGCCGTCGATGATGCAGTCGGGAAACCGCTGTGCGGCGGCGGCAATGGCGCGGAACTTCGGCGTCCAGTCGAGCCCCTTGCGCGTACGCAGCTGCGCTTCTCCGCCCTCCACACGCAGCTGCATGCGGTAGCCGTCGATCTTGATTTCATGCGCCCAGCCCGCGCCTTCCGGCGCGCGCTCGACGAGGCGCGCGAGCTGCGGCGGGATGAACTGCGGCGGCGGTTTTGCGCCCGGCTTGCGGCGTGGCGCAGCGGGTTCGCCAGAAGCGGCGGAGGCGCGCTGGCGCGATTGCGCTCGCGCGTCACGCACGGCTCGACCCACGGACTGCTGCACATCTTGCGTGCCGCCGTTCGCACGGGTGCGAGCGGTGCGCGCGGCCGAACGCCGTTGGTCAGCCGCAATGATGCGTGACTGCGTGCTGCGTGGCTGCGCCGTCACGACAGCTTTTTCGGCCCCCGCATTCGAGTGCCACACCGCATCGGCCTTCGCGCGAGCCGTCGTGGCGAGCATGAAGGGCCGGGGACCGCGGCCCTTGCCGAGCGTGATCTGCTCCATGTCGCGCCCCGAGGCGACCGAGCGGTCCTCCGACAGAACCGTGTCACCCTGGCCCGCACGCACCGACTCGTCGCGCTGCTTGATCAGGAGCCAGTTCGTGCGCTTGCCCCCGAAACGGTCGCTGCGCAGGCGCACGAGCACCCACGCGCCCCGCAGCTTTTCGCCTTCGAGGTATACCTTGAGCTCACCCTCACGCAGTTGCTGCTCGGGCGGCTTGTCGCCCCGCGGCTCCCAGCACCCGCGGTCCCAGATCATGATGGTGCCGCCGCCGTACTCGCCCTTGGGGATGGTGCCTTCGAAGTCCCCGTACTCGAGCGGGTGATCCTCGACTTCCACGGCGAGGCGCTTGTCCGCGGGGTCCAGCGAGGGCCCCTTGGTCACGGCCCAGGATTTGAACACGCCACCCAGTTCGAGGCGCAGGTCGTAGTGCAGCCGTCGCGCGGCGTGCTTCTGGATGACGAATCTCAGGCGCGACGCGGAACGCACGGGCGTGGAGCCGCTCGGCTCCGCGGTCTTGGTGAAATCCCGCTTCGAGCGGTACTTGGCGAGTTTGCGCGAGGCCACCGTCTGATCGCCGCAGATGCTGACGCCTCAACAACGGTGTGAGCTGCCGCGGGTTCCCGCCGCGTGGGCACCCGCGCGTGCACACGAGCGAGCCGCGCCTCATTCCGCCGCGGTGAACCCGGTGTCGAGGCGCTTGGAGAGCGGCACGCAGTAGATGTCGATGGGCGTCTTGCGGCCGCGCAGTGTCATCGGCGGCAGCTCGAGTGCGCCCACGTCGACACCGCGCTCGTCCAGCGAACGCTTGAAGGAGCTCGAAAACAGGATCTCCCCGGCGCGTGCGCGCTGGCAGAGCCGGGAGGCGACGTTCACTGTGTCGCCGATGATGGTGTAGTTCATGTATGCGGCCGAATCCACGTTGCCGGCAATGACGTCGCCTTCGTTGATGCCGATGCCGAGGCCGGCCTCGATGTCGTGCTGCGCTTTCCAGGTGTGCGCCAGGTCGCTGAAGCGGTCGAGCATTTCCCGCGCGGTGTACACCGCGCGTTCGGCCGCATCCGGCTGCGCCACGGGCACGCCAAAGCCCACCATGAGGCAGTCGCCGGCCATGTGGAAGATCGTGCCGTCGTAGTGAAAGGTGATCTCGGTGAGCAGTGTGAAGTACTCGTTGAGCAGGGTGACGACGGCATCCGGGCTCAGGCGCTCGGCGATGCTCGTGAAGCCGCGCAAGTCCGCGAACAGCACGACGGCATGGGCGCGCAGGTCGTATCCCGCGAGCAGGGTGCTGCGCAACTCCGCGTCGCCGAGTATGCGGTCCGCGAGACGCGGTGAAAGATAGCGCCGGAACATCTCGCGCAGCGCTTCGCGGCGGCGGATCTCCTCACCCAGTTGTGTGGAGGCGAGCTCGCGCCGCGCCGCGCTTGCCCGCACGAGCGTCTCGATGCGCGCACGCAGCAGCTCCCGGGTGATGTCGCCCGACATGAAGTCGTCTGCGCCGGCTGCCAGTGCAGCGGCCCGGCCACGCGAGCTCCGGCCGAGCACCACGACGGGAAAGAGCAGGGTGCGCGGATGCTCCTTGAGCGCGCGACAGAGGTTCAGACCGGGCTCGCGCGTATCCGCATCCACGACGATGACGTCGGGCGCGAGATCGGCGATGCGGCTCATGTTCTCGTCCGTGAGGCTGATGACGCTGACGACGACGTCACCGTCCACCTCGGAGGACTTCCTGGCAAGCTCCACGGCCCGCTCGCCAGCGGCCAGGATATGGATGGGCAGGCGTTCGGCGGACACTGAATCGGCGTTTACGGGCGTGGCGCTCTTGTCTTGGGGGCGGGAAGTCTAGCACCGCCGGCGCGAAACCTGTCTGCATCTGGCGACGGCCGCGCTCACGCCTGCGGTGGGGTTGGCCGACAGCCGGACGTGCCTTGTCCGCTGACTGGCACGCCGGCAGGGCCGCTGGCGGCGATTTCAGTTCTTCAGCCGGTACCCGGTGCGGAAGATCCAGGCGACCACGGCAAGGCAGATGAAAAAGAACCCGAGCGTCATGGCGAGACTCACGCCGACACTCACGTCCGATGTGCCGTAGAAGCTCCAGCGGAAGCCGCTGATGAGGTACACCACCGGATTGAACAGACTGAACGTGCGCCACGCCGGCGGCAGCATGTCGATCGAATAGAACGCGCCGCCCAGGAACGTGAGCGGCGTGACGATGAGCATCGGGATGAACTGCAGGTGCTCGAACCCCTTCGCCCAGATGCCGATGATGAAGCCGAAGAGGCTGAACGTCGTCGCCGTGAGCACCAGGAAGGCGATCATCCAGAGCGGATGCAGGATCTGGATCGGCACGAAGAGCGAGGCCGTGGCCAGGATGATGAGCCCCAGCACGATGGACTTCGTCGCCGCCGCGCCGACGTAGGCGAGCACGGTTTCGGCATAGGAGATGGGCGCCGAGAGCAACTCGTAGATCGTGCCCGTGAACTTCGGGAAGAAGATGCCGAAGGAGGCGTTGAAGATGCTCTCCGTGAACAGGGACAGCATGATCAGGCCCGGCACGATGAACGCGCCGTAATCGACGCCATCCACCGCGGCCATGCGCGAGCCGATGGCCGAGCCGAACACCACGAAGTACAGGGACGTGGTGATCACCGGTGTGACGAGGCTCTGCCAGATGGTGCGCAGCGCGCGCGCCATCTCGAACTTGTAGATCGCCCACACGCCGTAGCGGTTGAACGCCAGCGGTTGCGCTTCGCGCGCCGCCGGCGCGCGGGGGTGTGCCACGTCCTTCGCCCGGGTGCTCATGCGCGTGCGCTCACGAGGCTGACGAAGATGTCTTCGAGGGAACTCTCGCGCGTATTCAGGTCCTTGAACGCGATGCCGAGCTCCACGAGCCGGCGCAGCAGCCCCGAGATGGACTCGGCCTGATGCGCATCGAAGGTGTAGACGAGCTCTGTTCCGTCGCCATTCAGCTCGAGCGGCCAGCTCGCGAGCGCGGGCGGAATGGCGGTCATGCGCTCCTGCAGGTGGAGCGTGAGCTGGCGCTTGCCGAGCTTCTTCATGAGCGTGGTCTTGTCTTCCACGACGATGAGCTCGCCCTTGTTGATCACGCCGACGCGGTCCGCCATTTCCTCGGCTTCCTCGATGTAGTGCGTGGTGAGGATGATGGTGACGCCGCGCTCGCGCAGGCCGCGAACGAGGTTCCACATGTCCCGCCGCAGCTCCACGTCCACGCCCGCGGTCGGCTCGTCCAGAAACAGGATCTCGGGCTCGTGCGCGAGCGCCTTCGCGATCATGACCCGGCGCTTCATGCCACCGGAGAGCGTCATGATCTTGTCCTTGCGCTTCTCCCAGAGCGAAAGATCCCGCAGCACCTTCTCCACGAATGCAGGGTTGGGCGGCCGGCCGAACAGCCCACGGCTGAAATTGACCGTGGCCCACACCGATTCGAACGTATCGGTGTGCAACTCCTGAGGGACGAGCCCGATCCTGAAACGGGCGGCCCGATAGTCCCGGACGATGTCGTAACCGGCCGCGATCACGGTTCCGGTCGTGGGCGTGACGATTCCGCACACGATGCTGATGAGCGTGGTCTTGCCCGCACCGTTCGGCCCCAGCAGGGCGAAGATCTCGCCCTTGTGGATCTCCAGGTCGATGCGCTTCAGGGCCTGCAGTCCCGAGGCATAAGACTTGGTGAGGTTCGTGATCGTGAGGATGGGCGTCATGCGGCCGCGAACACTATCGCACTTGCCCGGAGCTGCGCATGCCTCGGTGGAGAGGGAGATGCGCTGCGCATCCGAAGGGGGCGATTCGGTACGCTCGGGGCCGTTACACCTTCATGCCGGCGGCGATTTCGCGGCCGCGAAGGGGCGCTGTGCTTTCATACAGTCATTGGCCGAGCGCGGTTTCGTGACCGCAAGAGGAGCGACATGGGCGAGCAAGACGATTCGTTTCGCACGGGGATGCAGATTCGCCGCGAGATGTTCGGGCCCGCTGGCGCCGAGGAGCGCTATGCGCAGGCCACGGATCTGAACCGTCCGCTGGAAGATGTGGTCACGCGCTACTGCTTCGGTGAGACGTGGTCGCGGCCGGGGCTCGACCGCAAGACGCGCAGCATGATCACGCTTGCGGCGCTCACGGCGATGGTGCGGCCCAATCAGCTCAAGGTGCATATCCGCGGCGCGCTGAAGAACGGCGTTACGCGGGAGGAGATTCGCGAGATCCTGCTGCACACCGCGGTGTACGCGGGCATTCCGGCGGGCGTGGAGGCTTTTGCCGCCGCCGCGGAGGTGCTCGAAGCACCGGCTCCGAGATAGAGCACCCCAAAAAGCCGCGGTCCCCGAGTCGGGAACCGCGGCTGGGTCCGGTCGGATGGTCGGTGCTTCAGTAGAAGCGGTTATAGATCACGTCCAGCACCACGCCGGTGGCGATCGCGGCAAGCACCGCGTCCCCGTCCACACGTACCCAGTGGTGCCCATGCGGCGGGCGGCGCAGACCACAGGCGTGGTAATCCACGATCACGTAGCGCGGTGCGTAGTAGTGTCGGGGCAGACGCTCCCCGCGGCGCCAGTGGTGCGGGTAGTAGTTGACAGGCCTGTGATACACGCCGAGGTGATAGCGCGGCGGGCTCGACCAATGCACGTGAACCGGGGGCCGGTGGTGATGAGGGTGGTCGTGCCAGCTTGTGTGATGGCGATCGTGTCTGGCGCCGTGTTCGACCCGGTGATCCGGCGCGCCACGGAAACCCTGGCCCGCCATCGCGACCGAGCCAGCCAGCAGCGAGAGACAGAGCGCACCGATTGCCACGCGTTTCATACAGGAACTCCTTCCTCAGTTCGCGGGGCGCACTTTCGCACCGCGTTCCTGAGTGGTTCCTGAACCCGTGCGTGGGAGGTGCCGGGAAAGGCAAAGGGCCGGAGGCTACTTGCCTGCCGCGTGTGGTGTGTCTTCGAAACGGGCGTCGAGCAGCTCGTTAGCCACGAAGGCCTGGGCGCGCTGCCAGGCCTGCTCGTTGTCTCCCCTGAAACTGAGCCCGCGGCTGAAGACGAGGCGCTCCGTTTGCACGTCCACCACCTGCGCCTGGCCTTCCTGAATGAGCGTGCTCACCTTGTGGATGCCTCCCACGAGCACGAAGCGCGCTCCGGCACGCCTCGCAACGTCCAGCACGTCCTGCATCTGTGTGGAGTCGAGCGAGCAGGGTTTGTCGCCGCAGGTGAGATCGACCACGCGGAAGCGGCCACCTCGCTCGAGATCGCGACGCACGGAGGCCATGAAGTCACTCAGCAGCGCACGGTGGCGTGCGCTTTGATCCTGCGGCTCGCCGGAGCTGTCGATGAACCCGAAGTCCAGCACCGCAATCGGGACTGGCGAGTCCTCGGCCGCAATCGCCACCGTGCCGAATGACACGGCGAGCGCGGCGACCAGCAGAATCCGACGTGCCATGCACCAGCCGGGCGTGTTCCGGGCACGGGTTGCGCCGGGGTTGGCCCGACCCGTGTACCGCAATCGCATCAGGGTAGCATTCCGCATTGCAAGCACCCTCCGTACGACGAGTTTCCTGATGACGGCAAGCAAGCCAGCGACCTGCCTGCACCCCGTGCGAGGGGAAGCCGGGCGTCAGATCAGGTGCGCGGCTTCCAGCTCACGTTTGAGGTATGCATAGTAGATCGGCGCGGCGATCAGGCCGGGAACGCCGAACAGCGCCTCCATCAGCAGCATCGCAATGAGCAGCTCCCAGGCGCGCGAGCGGATCTGCGTGCCGATGATCCGGGCGTTCAAAAAGTACTCCAGCTTGTGGATCAGCACCAGATAGGCCAGCGCGGTGATCGCGACACCGAGCGACACCGAAAGGCCCACGATGAAGATCAGCGTGTTCGAGATCAGGTTGCCGATCACCGGGAGCAGGCCCACCACGAAGGTGACGGCGACCAGCGTTTTCGCGAGCGGCAGATTGACGCCGAAAATCGGCAGCACGATCAGCAGGAAAATGCCGGTGAGCACAGTGTTCACCGCGGAGATCTTCACCTGCGCGAAGACCACGTCGCGAAAGCCTGTCACGAGATTGGCACACCGAGTATTCAGTACGACCGTGAGCGGCCCCCCGGCGGCTTGCGCGCGGGCGCGATGAATTGCGAGCATCGCGCCCAGCACGATGCCGATCAGCAGCTGAACGATGACGCGCGCGGCCTGCTTCCCCGCGAACTGAAGCTGCGCGGCGTGCTCGCGCAGCCAGTGGATCGTGGCTGCCCGGATTTCCTCCACGTTGTCCGGCAGGTTCTGGACCACGATGGGTGGCAGCTGCGCGCGGGCGCGATCGATGAGTGGCATGAGCCGCTCGAACATTGCGGTGGGGTTGCCGCGCTCGGAATTGAGAAAGGCGATGCCAGCAACGATCACGAGCGTGAGAACGCCTACGATCAGCACTGCGATCAGTGCCACCACCACCCAGTGTGCCCGCGTGCCCGGCAGATGCCGTTGCAGGCCCGGAGCGAGCGCACTCACGAGCGAATACACGAGCAGCCCCGCAAGCAGGGCAGACAGCAGATGCAGGTGCAGGACCAGCACCAGCCCGACGCCCATGAGTATGTAGCTTGCTATCGACAGCCGCGTGGCGAGAGCCGGGAGGGGAGGGGTCATTGGCGCGGATTATAGAGGTCCGCGCGCGGGTTTGAGGTATTTCCACAACCTGTGAGGAGGTTGCACACCCGTGGTGGCGAGTCGGCGAAGGCCCTCGATGATCTGGCTGACTGCGGTGCCACTCGGCCTGGCGCTCGGCGGGCCCGCATGTGCCGGGGACGAAGAGGACGAAGGCAGCATCGAGTCCATCGTGGTCACCGCCGTGCGCTCCGGCCAGCTCGTGCGCGACCAGCCGATCCGCGTCGAAGTCGTACCCGATGCCGAGATCGAGGAAAACCTCACCGTCGCGCCCGGCAATCTCACGAACCTGCTGAACGAGCTGGCGGGGGTGCGCATGCAGTCCTCGGCGCCGGGGCTCGGCGGCACGGCATTGCAGCTTCGCGGGCTGCCGGGCCGGCATGCGCAGATCCTGTCGGACGGCCTGCCGCTCGGCGGTGCGCAGACGGACTCCTTCAGTCTCATGCAGACGCCGCCGCTCGATCTCGCACGTGCGGAGGTGATCAAGGGGGTGGCGTCGGCGTTCTATGGCGGATCGGCCCTCGCCGGTGTACTGAATCTGGTCTCCCGCTCGCCGGAGGAGAAGCAATCGGAACTGCTGCTCAACCAGACATCCATCGGCGGGACGGACGCCGCGGCGTTCGTCGCGCGCGCGCCCCGCGAATCCTTCGGATACACGGTGACCGGCGGGGTGCACTACCAGTCTCGCGACGACCTCGATCACGACGGCTGGGCGGATGTGCCGGGTTACACGCGCGTGACCTTGCGCCCGCGGTTCTTCTGGGGCGAAGAGTCCTCGCGCAGGATCTTCGCCACGTTCGGGTACATGCAGGAGGACCGCAGGGGCGGCACGTTGGCCGGACGGACGCTGCCCTCCGGTGATCCGTTTGCCGAAGCGCTGCACACCCGGCGGGTGGACGCGGGGGCGGTCGCGCATTTCGCGGCGGGCGGGACGCGCACCTTGAGTACGCGCTGGGCGGCGAACATGACCGATCACGATCGGGAGTTCGGAGCCATGCGCGTCGAGGACCGATCGGCGAACGTGTTCGCGGAGGCGACGCTCGCGGGCGAGGCGGGTGAGCACGACTGGATTCTCGGCGCGGCTCTGCAGTACGAGCGCCTGCACACCGCGGACGTGACCGGGGTGAGTTACGACTACACCGTTCCCGCCGTGTTCGTGCAGGACGAGTTCACGCCCGTTCGATGGCTTTCGCTGGCGGCCAGTGCGCGCGTGGACGCGCACAGTGACTATGGCACCTTCGTGAGCCCGAGATTTTCCGCGCTCTTTCGCCCACAGGACCATTGGTCGGTTCGTGCCTCGATGGGAACGGGCTTTTCGGCCCCGACCCCACTCGTTGAGGACGTGCAGGCACGCAGCCTCGGCTTGCTGAATCCATTGCGAGGCTTGCGAGCCGAGCGCGCGTCGAGCGTGTCGATCGACGCGAAGTGGGCCGTCAGGCCGTGGGATGTGAACGTGAGCGTGTTCGCGTCCGAGATCCGGCACCCGCTCGACGTGCTCGCGGCTGATGCGGGCCGGCTCGAGCTGGTGAATGACGAGCAGCCGCTCCGCGCACGCGGCTCGGAGCTGCTCATCGGGTTTTCCACAAGCGCGCTGCACGTGCTGGCGAACGCCACTTACCTGGACGTCACCGAAGGCGCGTCGGACGGCGGCCGGCGCGTGGCGGAGCTCGTGCCGCGGTTTTCTGCGGAGGTCGCGTGGATTCTGGAGGACGAGGAGCTCGGCCGCATCGGCGTGGAGGTGCAGTACACCGGGCGGCAGCACCTCCACGACAATCCCTATCGCAGCATCAGCAGCCCGTATCTCGAAGTGAACGCCCTCGGTGAGGTGAGGGTGGGCAGCGCCGCCATCTTTCTCAATGCGCTGAATCTCACGAACGTGCGCCAGCGCGACTATCACCCGTTGTTGCGGCCGGCACCGGGCCTCGGCGGTGAGCCGATCACCAGCGTCTGGGCGCCGCTGACCGGCCGCACGTTCAACCTGGGCGTTCGGCTGGAGCTTTGAGCCGGGCTATTTGCGGCGTGCGCGGCGTCCGTTGCTCGACTTCCGGCGACGTCCGTTCGCGGATTTGCGGCGCCGTCCGTTACCGGAGGCGGACTTCTTCGAGGGCACCCGCGCGCCGGCCCGGCGCGCTTCGGACAACCCGATCGCAACGGCCTGCTTGCGGCTTTTCACCTTCCTGCCCGATCGCCCGCTGCGCAGCGTTCCTTGTTTACGCTCGCGCATAGCGCTTTCCACCTTCGATGACGCCTTACGGCTGTACTTGCGTTTCTTGCGTGCCATGACTGCGGGTCCTGCTGTGACTCAACCGCAGTCCAACGCGCAGCCGTGCAATGCGTTCCGTCTGCCGGCGGCGCGTGCAAACACGCGTTTGGATCGAGCGCTACGCAGCAACCGCGGGCGGTGGCTCCTCGAACGACCGTCGATAGGTGCTCAGCAACTGCCGGAACTCGGCGCTGCGCGCCTCGAGGTCTGCCGGCGTGCCCTGTGCCACGAGGCGTCCGGAGTCGAGCAGGATCACCTCGTCGAACCGGTCGAGCAGGTTCAGGCGATGCACCGACGAGACGACGCAGGCGTCGGAAAATGTTTCGAAGAGGCGCTCGTAAACTCGCGCCTCGGTTGCCGGATCGAGATGCGCGGTCGGCTCATCGAGCAGCACGAGTCCGCTGCCTGCGGCCGCGAGCACACCTCTGGCGAGGGCGATGCGGCTGCGCTGCCCGCCGGACCAGTTTGCGGCGCGCTCGGCGACGGGCATTTCGAGCCCCTCCGGGCTCGTGTCGACGAATGAATCCGCCGACGCCACGCGCAGGGCGTGCGCGAACTGTGCGACATCGGGCGGGCCTTGCACGGATTCGCACAGCCCGAGGTTTTCAGCGAGCGTTCCGGCAAACACCTCCGCATCCTGCGGAATGAGCGTCGCCACCGAACGGAGGAATCGCGCGCTTTCAACCGGCGTTGCGATCACCACGCCGTCGTCGCGCTTCACGGTTGCCCGGTCGCACGGGTACAGGCCGGCAAGGGCACGCAACAGTGTGCTCTTGCCCGAGCCGCTGCCGCCGATCAGCGCGTAGCGCTTGCCACGCTGCAGAGACAGCGACACATGGTCGAGAGTGGGTGCTTCCGTTCGGCTGGACGTGTGCCGAAACGTAACGTCATGCACGTCCAGTTGCTTCCATTGCGCCTCGGTTCCGAGAGCAGGCGCGGTGGCGAAATGCGCTGGCGAGGCTTCGCGGATGATATCGGCGCTCGTGTAGTCCGCATGCTGGCGCGCGAATGCCTGGAAGTGCTGGGCCACGGCCGCGACGACTCCGCCGGCCTGCATTGCATACTCCCACACCATGTACAGGCTACCGAGCATCAGCGCGGACGATGCGCCCTGGGATGCGGATCCTCCGCGCGAAGCACGCCACGCGAAGAACGCCACGAGACCGCAGCTCAACGCGCGCGTGGCGAGATCCACCGTGCACCACTTCAGCTCGTTGAGGAGGATCGAGCGGCGGAGCGGCTCGAATACCTGCAGCAACCGCTTCTCGAGCAGCGCGCAGACGCCGCGCGCCTGACGAAGTGCGAAGAGGGTGGTCGTGTTGCCGAGCGCATCGACCATCGCCGCGGCATAACCCCGCTCGGCATCGTTTTCGAGGCGCGCGAGCCGGATCATCGCGCGATCGAATCCGGCCACGGAGATGCTGATCACTGCGAAGCCGGCCACCGCGGCCAGACCCACCGTGGGCTCGATCCACCACAGCGCGGCAACGGGCCCGATCAGCCGCACCGCGCTGTTCAGATAGATGAACTGGCTCTGTGCAAAGCCCGTGAGCGCGTGACTGCTCTGCTGGACGCGATGTGCCGTGGCACCGGAGTGGTGGCTCTCATGCCACGCGAGCGGCAGCTGCATGAGCTTCTCAACCAGCGACATGGATACGCGCTGGCGGACGCGAAGCGAAACGGTGCGCTCGAGGATGCGGCCGGGACCGTGCAGCAGCCAGCTCGCCGCGGCGAGCAGCAGCACGCCCGAGAGCCAGAGGCCCGCACGCGCAAGGCCGTCCGCGCCCTGCACCTGCAGGACATTGATCGCTTGCGAGGCGAACCACGGGGCAGCGAGAAGGATGATCTGGGCGCCGACGAGCAGGGTGCATGCGCCGGCGAGCAGGTGGCGGCTACCGCGTGCGACGCGCCAGAGCTCGCCATACAGACAGATCACGCCGGCACCCTGCTGCCGGCGCAGCGAATCGCTCAAAACGACCCCCCAGGGTCAGGTG
>JADGHX010000048.1 GCA_019683695.1 Steroidobacteraceae bacterium | reverse complement strand
GGCAGCGGCTGTTTCAGCGGGAACGCTCGGCGCGTTCATCTCGTTCACGGCCGCATCCAGCGCCTTGATCACGAGCGCGCCGACCTCCGCCGGCAGGCGCGCCTTGAGGACCAGCGACCCGTCGCTGTCATGAATGTAGCTGAGACAGCGCCCGGCGTACTGCTGCGCCTCGCGTGAGAGCTCCTCGGCCTCCTTGGCCCGGCGGAACTGCTGCACGATCCGCTCCACGTGATGGGCCGTGCCGTGCAGGGCGATCATCAGGAGGGTGTCTTCCGTTTCGGGGCAGGCGATGCGCGTAAGCGCGCGAACCTTCGAGTAGCTCAGCTCACCGCGTGACATGGCGGCCGAGATTTTCGGGAGCTGTTCCAGTGCATGCGCCACGCGCACCTTCTCGCGCGCTGCGCCGAGTGCGATCCCGCACTTGAAGTTGAGCCAGTGGGCACAGGAGAGACACCCCGCCTCGGCCCACCCGTTGCGCCGATCGAACTCGGCGATCAGCACGAGCCAGCGGTGCTGGGCCGCGTTGAGGTGACCGGCGAGCTCGGTGATTTCCGCCTCGAGCTGCGCGAGGGTTCGCGCGGACTGATCCTGAGGTTTTCCGTCCATGGAACTAACTCCCGATACGTGGAAGACAGGCGAATTATAGCCTTTTCAAACGCAGGTATCTACTTCAATACATGCGATCTGAAGCGACGCGAGTTGTACGAGGTGCGCGATGTATGCGGAACGTACGCCTTATTGGCGTGTACACGATGCGTGAGGAATTCTCGGCCGACTCGCGCACGTCGCCATTGCGGTTGAAGAATGAAAGAACGAAAGGGGAAGAAGCGGAACAATGGAAGAGAGAAAGAAGGGTCGGAAGGTCGCGGAGAATGAGGGCCGGGCAGCACGCGCTGCGCGTGGGATCTGCGCCG
Organism: Steroidobacteraceae bacterium; assembly: GCA_019683695.1. Taxonomy (GTDB): domain Bacteria; phylum Pseudomonadota; class Gammaproteobacteria; order Steroidobacterales; family Steroidobacteraceae; genus JADGHX01. Next base: position 26,949 of record JADGHX010000048.1, on the reverse strand, counting down.
CTCGTTCCCGCGGGAACGAGCGCTTGACGCCTGCATTTCTGCCCGGGCCGGCACACGCTTGGGTCGCGTGTCTGGTTGACGGTCGGCGACAGCAATTGCCCGATGCGCAGGGCGGGGCTCGCACCATGTGCCTGCGACGTGCACCTTCCGCCCGCGCCGGTACATGCGCGAATCCGTGCCGGCGGCAGCGCGCGCCTCTTCACTCGGGGGCCGAACGAAGTTGCTGCGCACGATCTCGCGCGACGCCACCGACCAACCGCACATCCCATTCGCCAAACCTCATCTGCATTCATCGAGGCACTGCGCCCATCGGGCCCCGTCGCCTCCGGCGACGTCGCCATTTCGGCTGAAGAATGAAGATGAAAGAACGAAAGGAAGAACCGGAACCTCCAGGGAGGGGGAGCCCGCGTTGCAAGCGGTGCGCGTGGAATACGTGCCGGCCGTTCCCGCGGAAACCTGTGCCTGAAACGTGCACCTTTCACCCAGGCGGCACATGCTCGTCTCCGTGCAGGCGGCAGCGCGCGCCTCTGCACGAGCCGAACGAAGCTGCTGTGCCCGATCTCGCGCAACGCCATCAACGAAGCGCGCAACTCCTTCGCGAAACCTCATCTGAAAGTCATTGAGGCACTGCGCCCATCGGGCCCCGTCGCCCAGGGCGACGTCGCCACTGCGGCTGAAGAGCAAGAATGGAGGAAGAGAAGCAGAGGAAGGAAACCTGGAAAGGAAGCAAAGAGCGGAAGTTGCGGAGAGGAGAGAAGAAGCGAAACGTCGAGGATGATTACCCCGCGCAACATGCGCTAGGCACGTGGTGGGTCGCGAAGTCTTCGGACGGACGCTCCGCATTGGATCTACGGCCGGCGCGGCGCCTCGAGCCTGCGCCAGCGCTCGGCTCGAGCCCGCCGCACCGGGGCTGTGCGTCGAATTTGCGCCACGCGCTTTCGCGCGATCGCGCCCAGGAGTTCCCGCCTGCTTACAGCTCCGCCCACGCGCGCAGCAGGTTGTGATAAACGCCAGTCAGCTGAACAAGCGAGGGGTGATTCGGCACGTCGCGGTTCAGGCGCTGGATCGCGCAGTCCATGTCGAACAGCAACGTGCGCCGCGCATCCTCGCGGATCATGCTCTGCACCCAGAAGAACGCGGCAATGCGCGCGCCGCGCGTAACAGGCGTGACGGCGTGCAGGCTGCTGGCGGGATACAGGATCAGATGGCCCGCAGGCAGCTTCACCTTGTGTACGCCGTAAGTGTCCTCGACGGTGAGCTCGCCACCGTCGTACTCCTGTGGGTCGGAGAGGAACAGCGTGGCCGACAGGTCCGTTCGGACCCGATGCGGCGGCAGGCTGGTGTAGCGCACGGCGGTGTCGATGTGCATACCGAAGCTGGCGCCACCTTCGTAGCGGTTGAAGAGGGGAGGGAACACCTTGAGGGGCAGCGCGGCGGAGGTGAACAGCGGATGGCGCGCCAGCTTGCGAAGAATGATCTCGCCGAGCTCGCGCGCGACGGGATGGTCTTCCGAGAGCTGCAGATTGTTCTTCACCTGCGCGGCCTGCGGGCCGGCCGTGGAACGGCCGTCGCCCCACTCCGCGCGGTCGAGCGTGGCCCGGAAATGAGCCACCTCGTCCGCCGCAAGGATGTCCGGCACTTGTACCAGCATGCGTTCTCTTCAGAGTCTGAAGTTGACGGTCAGGAGCCAGGAGCGCGGGATGCCCGGCAGATAGCGCTCGCCGGAGTTGTTGATCGCGGCCACATAGTCTTCATCGCCGACGTTGTAGGCATTCAGTTGCAGGCCGACGTTGTCCGTCACGTCGTATGCCGCGAACAGGTCCACTACCGTGTAACTGGGCACCTCGAACACCCCAGTGCTCGCCGGCACGTTGGACACCGACCGCGCCTGCGTGGACTGATGCCGCACGCCGCCGCCCACCGTGATGCGGTAAGGCAGCCGGTATGAGGTCCACAGCGTTGCGCTGAACTTTGGCGAGAAGTTGATGTTCGCGCCCGTCTGTGTGGAAGGGCTGCCATCGGCCGACACCCTGCCTTCGAGCACTTCCGTGTTCTGACGCGTCAGGCCCGCGCTGATCTGCCATGCGGGCGTGATCTGGCCCACCACGCCCAGTTCCAGCCCTTCGACTTCGCGCTCGCCATACTGGATGACGGCGTCCGGATTGCTGGGATCGGTGCGCGCGAGATCGTTCTTGTTGCGGCTTCTGAAGAGCGCTCCGGTGACGGCGAGCCGGCGGTCGAGCAGGTCCCACTTGGTGCCGAGCTCGACGTGCGTAGCCTTTTGGGGGTCGAGGTTCGGGTTGTTGACGTTGGTTGCCGTGGCATTCAGCGCGAAATTGTCCGCTCCCGGCGGCTTGATGGAGTTCGCGAACGCGACATACACGCTGCCCTCATCGGCCGGCTTGAACAGCACGCCGATCTTGTAGCTCAGCGCATCATCCGAATCCTCGAGGGAAACGTTCACCGGCGGATTGTTGCCCTGAATCTGAACGCCGCGCGTTTCGGTGCGGTAATGCTCCCAGCGCAGTCCGGTGCTCAGTTGCCAGCGCGGCGTCAGCTTCCAGGTGTCGAAGGCATAGAGCGCGCCGGTGGTCGTGCGGCCATCGGAATAGGCGCCGTTGGGCGCAACGGGAGACAGCTCGAGCGAGCGATCCGGGTTGTACAGGCTCGTGGGTGGCAGGCTGACACTGGTGTATGTGGGCGAGAACTGACTTTCGTGGATGATCTCCACGCCCGTGCTCAGCGAGTGCTGGATACCGCCCGTGGCGAAACTCGCTGTCACGTTCGTCTGATTGGTGACGATCTCGTTTTCGCGGAAGCTCGCGTGGCGAGTGCGATTGAGCTGCCAGGTGGCGGGGTCGGTGCGCACGACGGTAGTGCCGCCAACGTCGTCTGAAACGATGGGAGCGCGCAGAGGTGCCGTGAGAACGCGTTCCTGTTCGCTACGCCCGTAGCGGGCGGTGTTGCGCAACGTCACGTCTTCCGAGAAGTCGTGCTCGAAGCGCAACGTGAACATGTCCGCCTCGATGTCCTCGTAGTCGCTCGCGAGGCCGTAGTAGCCCTCATCGTCCACGCGTGGAGCGACGATGCCCGCATCGTCCAGCGCCGCGTTCCGGTAGTCCGCAATGCCGATCGTGGGGACGGCGCCGTCCGGCACGTTGTCCTGCCTCACGTGCTGGCTGTAAGCGTAGAACCGCGTGTCGGTGCCGAGGCCGAGCGCGAACGACGGCGCCACGCCCCAGCTCTCCCGTTCGATGAAGTCGCGCCCGGCGACGCCGCCGTCCTGGCCCACGAGATTCAGGCGGAAAGCCGCGCCGCCCACGGAATCGAGCGCATGGTTCCAGTCCGTGGTGAGGCGACGGCGCTCTTCAGTGCCGTAGGCCAGCGACCCGCTGAATGCATCGGTGAGGCCTGGCACCTTGCTCGCGAGGTTCACATAGCCCGAGGTGGCACCCCGGCCGTTGTCCGCGCCCGCGGGCCCCTTGAAGATCTCCACCTGCTCGACGTTGAAGACATCGCGCACGGCCGCGCCGAGGTCGCGGATGCCATCGACGAAGATGGCGTTCTGCGCGTCGAAGCCGCGCATGAAGAGGGTGTCGCCACTTTGCGTGTTGCCGTTCTCGCCGAGCTGAAACGTGATGCCCGGCGTGTTCCGCAGCGTGTCGGTGAGGCTGAGCGCGCCCTGCTGGGTGAACACTTCCTTGCGAATGACGAGCACGGTTTGCGGCGTATCGAGAAGCGGCTCGGTGAACTTGGGCGATTGCGCGCGCTCGGGCTTGTAGGTGTTCGTGTCCTCGCCTTCGCCGCTCACGGAGATACGCGGAAGCTGCGTCGGCTGTACGGATCCGGTCTGGGCATGCCCGGCGGCGGCGTGCAGCGCGGCGAACACGGCGGCGGCGACAGGCGTGCGGCGGAACATCGGTGCGTTCGTCATGGAGCGTGATTCCCTGGGTTCGATGCGATGTGTTCGGAGTCGGCTCAGGCCAAGCCGGAGTTGTGAGTGTAGATGCGAACCATTCGCATTTGCAAGAAGAGGCTTGCGCAGCGCAGGCATGCAGACCGGTTATGAGCCCACGCCAGGTCCGCTCACGCTGCGCGCGTCATCGGCGCGGCGCTGGACAATCGCAAGGACGCACGGTTAAGTCCGGTCTTTCCGTGAACCCCAGACAATTCGAACGGAGACTGTGATGTCTGCATCCGATGGGTCGACTGTTTCCCGGCGTGTGATCCTGCAGTCCGGCGTGCTCGCAACGGTGGGTCTCACCGTTGGTGGTCTGGCGCTGGGGCAGGACAAATCGCTGCCCCTCATCACGAAGGCCATTCCTTCGAGCAAGGAACGCTTGCCGGTGGTGGGCATCGGCACGAATGCCTTCGGCGTGAGCGATCCCGCTGAAGTGGCGGCCCGGCGTGATGTGCTGAAGCGCCTGCCGGAGCTCGGTGGCAGCGTCGTGGATACCGCGCAGGCCTACGGCACATCGGAATCGGTCATCGGTGCGCAGGTCGCCGAGATCGGCAACCGCTCGAAGCTCTTTCTCGCCACGAAGACGCCGCTCGCCGGGGACGTGGCGAATGCGGAGGAAGTCATCGAGCGCTCGTTCAAAAACCTGCGCACGGACAAGATCGATCTCATGCAGATCCACAACGTGTACGGTGTGGATGCGCTGCTCCCGGCGCTGCTCGAGCAGAAGAAGGCGGGTCGCATCCGCTACGTCGGCATCACCACGTCGGTGGACAATCAGTATCCGCAGCTCGTCGAAGCGATGAAGAAGCATCCCTTCGACTTCGTGCAGGTCGACTACTCCATCGAGAACCGCTCCGCCGAAGCGGAAGTGCTGCCGCTTGCGGCCAGCAAGGGCATGGGCGTGCTCATCAACGTGCCGTTCGGCGGGCGCCGCGGCGGCAATCTCTTTGGCAAGGTGAAGGGCCGCGAGCTTCCGAAGTGGGCGGCCGAGGCGGATATCACGAGCTGGGCGCAGTTCTTCCTGAAGTACGTGGTGTCGCATCCCGCGGTGACGGCTGCGATCCCCGGCACCACCAAGGTGTCCCATCTCGAGGACAACCAGCGCGCGGCCCGCGGCCGTCTCCCCGACGCCGCCATGCGCAAGCGCATGGAAGACTTCTGGGTCGGCAACGCCACCTGATCCCTGCCGGAGGCCTGCTGAGAACGCGCGGTGTGTTTTCAGCAGGCCCCGCAGGGATTCAAAGGTCCAGAATCCCGCGCTTCACCGCAATCATCACCGCATGCGTCCGGTCCCGCGCCGAGAGCTTCGGCAGGATGCTCTTCATGTGCGCCTTCACCGTGCCTTCCGAAATGGCGAGCTGCGCCGCGATCTGCTTGTTCGAATTGCCCACGGCGACGCGCCTCAGCACTTCGATCTCGCGTTCCGTCAGCGCATCGTCGGTTGCGTGCTCGGCGATTTCCGTGGCGATCTCCGGCGGAATGCGCCGCTTGCCCGCATGCACGGTGCGAATGGTGTCGAGCAGATCCTTGCGAAGCATGTTCTTGAGCAGATACGCCGACGCGCCGGCTTTCAGCGCGCCGAGCGCCTGAGCGTCGCCCGTGTAGGTGGTGAGCACGATGATGCGCGCATTCGGAAACTCGGCGCGGATGGCACTGATGGCCTCGATGCCGTTCATGTCGGGCATGCGCAGGTCCATGAGCGTCACGTCCGGTCGCAGCCGGCGGTAGCACTCGATCGCCTCGCGGCCGTTCGTCGCTTCGCCGGCGAGCACCATGTCAGGCTGCCCTTCGATCACCGCCGCGATGCCTTCCCGCAACAGCGGGTGATCGTCCACCGTCAGAACGCGGATCGCCCGCGTGGTCGGGTCCGGAGCGTTCATGCATCCTCCTGCTGAGAATGGCGTGATTCCACAAGCACCTCGCGCTGTTCCGCGCTGGCCTCGACGGGCTCGGCATCGCTTCGCGCGCGCAGACCGCGCCGCAGCCACGACCAGCGCCCGCTGGTGATCGCGCTTCGATACGCCAGCGAGCCGGGCACGCGCAACTGGACTTCCGTGCCTGCGCCCGCGCGGCTCCAGATCTCGAGGTGCGCGCTGATCTTCTTCGCCCGTTCCCGCATGCCCGCGAGTCCCCAGTGACCGGGCCGGCCGCCGGCGCGCAGCACCGCCGCGTCGATGCCGCACCCGTCGTCGCGCACACTCACGCGCAGCTCCGTGCGGCCGTAGGCCACGTCCACTTCGATCTTGCCGGCCCGCGCGTGGTGGAACGCATTGATGATGGCCTCGCGCCCGATGAGGAAGATTTCTTCGCGCAGAATGGGATGGAGCTCCCGCTGCGTACCTTCGACCGCGACGCGGAACTCGCAACCCTGGTCCAGCGCGAACTGCTCGCCCACATTCGCGAAGGCCTGCGGCAGGTCGTGCAGCGTGTCGCTGGTCGAGCGCAGCTCCTTCACGCGATCGCGGCCTTCCACCATCACCTGGTCCGCGCGCTCGAGCGCCCGCTCCATCATTTCCCTTGCCGGCTCGCGAGGCGGGATGCGCTCGGCCACCGCCTGGAAGCGAAGGATCAGCCCCTGAAACCCCTGCAGCAGCGTGTCGTGCAGCTCACGTGCGATGCGCTCGCGTTCGACGATGCGTTCCTCGAGGCGGCCGCGTACGGCCATGCTCACCTGACGCATCCGGAATTGATACAGGAGCAGCAGCACGACGAAGGTCAGCACGGCGCACAGCGCGTAGAACCACAGGGTCTGATGGAACGCAGGCGGGATGACGACGGCAAACGAGGCGCCCGTCGTGTTCCACACGCCATCGTTGTTCGCGGCGATCACGCGGAAGCGGTACTGGCCTGGCGGCAGGTTCGTGTAGAACGCCTCGCGACGATCGCCGACGTCCTGCCAGTCCTTGTCCAGGCCCTCCAGGCGATAGCGGAACCGAACCCGCTCCGGGACCGTGAAACTCGCCGCCGTGTAGCCGATTTCCATCTGCGAGGTGCCCACGGGCAGGCGCAGCTCGCGACCCACCGGCGCATAGGTGCGTCCGCCCGCCGTTACGGACCAGATGGCCACCGGCGGCGGCAGGGGATTGCGCCGGATGTGGGCCGGATCCACCCACACGACGCCATTCGTCGCGGCGAACCACAGGCGGCCGTCCGCGCTCTCGATTGCGGAAGGCAGCGGTCGCAGCTGCTGGATCACACCGGGCAGGCCATCGTGATAGTTGAGCAGTTCCGGGCTCACGGAACGGGCGGGTTCCTTGAGCCAGCGATCGAGCTCCTCGCGCGGAATGCGTGCGATCCCTGAGCTGCCGCTCACCCAGAGCTCCCCGGCCGACGTCTCGATCACCCCGGAAACGCCGTCGAACGCATTCGGCTGCGTGGCGGTGACGGGCTGGAACCGCCCGCGATCAAAGCGCGCCAACCCCCGCTCGCCACCGACCCAGACATGCGGGCCCCGAGCGTGCAGCGCGGTGACATTTCCCACACGCAGGCCATCGGCGGCGGAGAAGAGCCGCGTGCGTTCACCATCGATGACGGCGAGGCGATTGTCCGTGTACCCGAAGAGGAGCCGGCCGTTTGCGTCCTCGATCATCGTGACCGCGGGCTCCCGGGGCAGCACGGTGTCGGCGCCGAATGCGGTCCACACGCCGTCTGCATATCGGAACACACCACGTCGCACCGCAGAGAGCCACAGTGCGCCGCGCCGATCGCGCACCATCGCCTGAACGTCCACGCCCGCGGCGGAAGGGGGCAGAGGGGACTTCACGAGGCGATTGCCTTCGAGCCGATACAGCCCCTGGGGGCCCGCGAACCAGAGCATGCCGTCCCGATCCCGATACGCACACGTGATCGGCGGCGCGTCGATCGTTTCGACGACGCGGCCTTCCACGATCCTGTAGAGCGGGTTGGAGTTCGACAGCCAGCTCGCAACCCAGACGGCGCCGTCGTTTCCCGCGGCCAGCGTGAACAGCACGGATTCATGCGGCAGCCCGATGCCCACGAGCCGGCTGCGCGTGAAGCGATTGAGCCCCGCATTCGTGCCCGCCCAGATGTTGCCCTCCCGGTCCTCGAACAGGGTGATCACGTAATTGGCCGTGAGCCCGTGTGCGCCGGTGAAGTGCTCGGCGATGGCCGCGTCGTCGCGCCGCGCTTGCGCGAGCGCCGTCGGATTGGCGATGCGGCGGATGCCGTTCCCGCCCACCCAGAGGTTGCCATCGCGGTCGAACAGCAGCGGCCCGCCCGCATCCGGACCGAGGAGCCACGGGTTCGGCCGCGTGCGCGGCTCGCGAATGCCGTCCAGCAGCCGCACGCCATGCGAGGGATGCGCGATCCAGATCTGGCCGTCCGGCGCCTCGGCGAGCGGCAGCACCACGGGAGGGCCCGGCTCGATGGGCTCGAAGGTTTCCTGAAACTTGCGGGTGCCTCTGGGGAGGTACACCACCCGCTCACCCGTGTGCACCCAAAGGGTGCCGGCACGGTCCACGAGCAGCGCGTAGCTCCACCCGCCGGGATAGTTCCACTCCTTGCCGACGATCTCCCATCGACCTCCGTGCAGGCGCGCAAGCCCCGCGCTTGCGGCCACCCACAGTGTTCCGTCGAGATCCCGCGCGAGCGCGTTGATCGTGCCGTCGGGCAAACCATCGCGCACCGTGTAGCGGCGAAGCACGCCCTCATTGAGGAAGGCCAGCCCGCCGAAGCGGAAGCCGACCCAGAGGCCGCCTTCGGGCGGGGCCCAGAGCGCGGAGATGTTGTTCGAGACGAACTCATCGCCCGGCGGGCCGTTGTAGCGCACGAAGCGCACGCCATCGAACCGGAACAGCCCGACCGAGCTGCCGATCCAGAGCATGCCGTCCGAGGACTGTGCGAGCGCGGAGACATCTCCCGGGGCGCCGTCCTCCACGGTCCAGCCCTTGTGGCGGAACTCGGTGAGCGCGCGTTCGCTCGCGCGGGATCCGGCTGCCGCGCACAAAAGAAGTGCGAGCAGGCACAGCCCGTATCTTTTCAAGGCACGGTTCCCCCCTCGTTGCGCGGGCCTGATACGCCCGCCGTGTCTTTTGCGAATCCCCCAAAAGAGGGGGGTGACGATACCCGGGTCTTGGGTACTTGCGCACGCCCCCCGCCACTAGTCTTCGCGCCGTGCAAAGGCTGTACACCATGTTCCCTTCGGGATGGCCGGGCCTGGCGCTGCTGCTGCTGCGACTGTCCGCGGCCCTCGGCCTGCACAGCGACGTGCAGGGTGCCTTCAGCCTGCCTTCCTCGGCGTGGATGCTCGCGGGGCTGCTCGCGCTGTCCGCGCTGCTCGTCATCGGGTTTCTCACACCGCTCGCCGCGTTGCTCACGGCGATCATCGAGATGGCTGCGCTCGCCGACGCACCGGCGTCTGGCACGGCGCCTGCACTGAGCTCGGTCCTGAACGCGCTGGCCCTCGGCCTTCTAGGGCCCGGCGCGTGCTCGCTCGACGCGCGTCTGTTCGGGCGTCGGGTCCTGGTGCTGAATCCGGGCGGAGATCCGGATCGGCGCTGATCCTTCAAACGATGGATGGAGTCACAAGAAAATGCTACAGCCCTCGGGAATTCGCACAGGTGCAGGCGCTGCGCCGGTCATCGAGTCGGCGAGCCGCGCGCACAAGGGGAAACTGCCACTGCGTGCCTCCGCAGGGGTGACGCCGATCAGGCCGGCCACCCGTCGCGGAGGACTCGCGCCCTGGCAGATGCGGCGCGTGGCCGCCCACATCGAAGCGAATCTCGCCTCCACCATTCGCCTGAGCGACCTGGCGAAGCTCGTGAAGTTGAGTCACAGCCACTTCTGCCGGGCCTTCAAGGAAAGCTTCGGCCAGCCCGCGCACGCGTACGTGATGCGGCGGCGGGTGGAGCTCGCCCAGGGGCTGATGCTTACCACGTCGGAGCCGCTGAGCCGCATCGCGGCCACCTGCGGCATGGCGGATCAGGCGCACTTCTGCAAGCTGTTCCGGCGCCTCGTGGGCGAGACGCCGAACGTGTGGCGCCGTGTTCATCGCGAGGGGCTCGGCTAGCGCGGGGTCCGCGACTTCCGGGTTACGCTGCTGCGCTCATTCGGGCACCCGGCTCGGGGTGCCCGGGGCCACCTCGCCCCGCACACTCGCGCGCAGCCGGCTGTGCTGGTAGCCGTAGAACCCGTACACCGAATAGCCCAGCGCGGTCCAGAACACGAGGCGCACCCACGTATCCCACGGTAGCCAGAACGTCATTCCGAAGCACACGATCGCGCCGAGCACACACGTCACCGGCGCGAACGGCACGCGGAATGCGCGCGGCGCGTCGGGCCGCGTTTTGCGCAGAACGAGAACGGCAATACACACCACGGTGAACGCGAGGAGGATGCCGATCGAGATCAGCTCTCCGAGCACATCCAGCGGAAACAGGCCGCCGATCAGGGCAGCGAGCACGCCGGTGACCACCGTTGCCACGTGTGGCGTCTTGAACCGCGGATGGCAGCGGCTCATCGCCGGCGGCAGAAGGCCGTCGTCCGCCATGGCGAGCAGGATGCGCGGCTGCCCGAGCAGCGACATGAGAATCACGGACGTCATGCCGATGATGGCGCCGAGCTTCACGAGCGTGCCCAGCCAGCTGAGCTGCGGGTGCGCATCGAGCGCGACCGCCACGGGCGCATCCACGTCGAGCTTCTGGAAGGGCACCATGCCGGTGAGCACGGCCGCCATGGCCACGTAGAGCACCGCCGAAATGACGAGCGCACCCAGGATGCCGAGCGGCACGTCCCTTTGCGGCCGGCGGGCCTCGAGCGCCGTGGTCGAGGCCGTATCGAAACCGATGTAGGAAAAGAAGATGATGGCGGCGCCGCTCAGAACCCCGCTCCAGCCGAAGTGTCCGCGCGTTCCGGTGTTCGGCGGGACATACGGGTGCCACAGCGACGTGTCCACGAACGACAGCCCCGCGAGCACGAAGACCACGATGATGCCGACCTTCAGCATCACCATGAGCGTGTTCACCGCGGAAGACTGTTTCACGCCGATGTACAGCAGCGCGCTCATCAGCGCCACGATGAGAACCGCCGGCACATTGATCACCGCGCCGGTGAGGCCGAGGTGCCCGTTTTCCAGCTTCCCGAACGGCGCGTTCACGAGCTGGGAGGGCAGGTGAATGCCGGCATCCGCGAGCAGGTTGGTGACATACCCGCCCCAACCCACAGCCACGGCGGACGCCGAGAGCATGTACTCCAGCATCAGGTTCCACCCGATGAACCACGCGATGCCTTCTCCGAGGGTCGCGTACGCATAGCTGTAGGCACTGCCGGATACGGGCAGGAAGGACGCGAACTCCGAGTAGCAGAGTGCCGCCAGCCCGCATCCGAACGCGGCGATGAGCAGGGAAAGCGTGAGGGCGGGGCCCGAGTGGTTCGCGGCCACCGTCCCCGTGAGCACGAAGATGCCGCTGCCGATCGTGGCGCCGAGCCCGATGGCCGTGAGGGCCCACGGCCCGAGCGCACGCTTGAGGCGGCCGTCGCCGGTGTTGGCGGACGTGTTCACCGGCTGCACGGCGAAGAACTGACGCAGGAACGCGCTCATGGGACCTCACGCTTGCGTGGATTGCGGCGCAGTGTACTGGACTCGCCGCTGCTCAGCGGCATCCGCGTTCGCCGGTGCGCGCCCTGCGCGGTGCGCTCACAACCCGAGGTCGCTGAGCCCCGGATGGTCCGCCGGACGCGGCCCCGGCGCGGGCCAGTGGAACTTGCGCTCTGCGGCGGCAATCGGCAGGTCGTTGATGGAGGCGATGCGCCGGCGCATGAGGCCGCGCTCGTCGAATTCCCAGTTCTCGTTGCCGTAGGAGCGGAACCAGTTGTTCGAGTCGTCGTGCCACTCGTAGCAGAAGCGCACGGCGATGCGGTTGCCGTTGAACGTCCACAGTTCCTTGATGAGCCGGTAATCGAGCTCCCGGGCCCACTTGCGCGCGAGGAACGCCTCGATCGCCTGCCGCCCCTGGAAGAACTCCGCGCGGTTGCGCCACACGCTGTCTTCCGTGTAAGCGAGAGCCACCTTCGCGGGGTTGCGGCCGTTCCAGGCGTCCTCGGCGGCGCGCACTTTCGCTACCGCAGTCTCATGCGTGAAGGGGGGAAGGGGAGGTCGCGTTTCGCTTGCCATGGTGCATGCCTCTTTGCAAACGGGGGCGTAGAGTAGCGCCGCGGCTTCGACGCCGCGAAGCCTACGCGACGCGCTGGCGCTGAAGGTGCGCGGCGGCCCGTTCTCCAGATGCGACCGGGGCGGCAGGGGTTCCGAACAGCGTTCCGGCGAGCTGCTTCGTATTCAGTACCAGCACGAGTCCATCCAGCGGATTCACCGGCTGGATCGCCTGCTCGACGAGCAATGCCGCCGCGCTCTGCTCGAGCAGGCTGATGGCCATGAGCCTGTCGCGGGGCACTTCAGGATTGTCCCCGAGCGCCTCGACGAGGAGGCCGATCGCGCGCGAGCGCCCTTCGAGCCGCAGCAGAATGACCACGGACGGCGGCTCTGCGGAGGGCCGTTCCAGAAGCGTAGCGAGGTCCACCACGGGAACCGCCTCGTCCCCGTGCATGATGACGCCGGCCCACGGCGGGCCGGCGGTCGTGATCGTTTGCAGAGCGCGCGCGTCCACCGCCTCGAGCACGCAGGAGGTCGGCAGCGCATACCACGCGCTCCCCGCGGCGAAGGTCGTGAACTCGTGCACATCGTGTCGCGCGTGATCGCGCGTGGCCGCGCACTGGGGCAGGGGGCGCCGCAGATCGGCACCCCGCTCGAGCACCGTGCCCAGAGGCAGAAGCACTGCCGCGCGTGCGGCGAGGCCCGGGTACTCACGGTAGCCCGGGTCCTTCTTCACGCCGAGCGCGTAGTACTCGTTGCCAATGCGGATCGCGTGAGAGCCTTCGCGGGTGAGGTGATCGCGGATGTGCTCCACGAGCGTGCCGGAGGCATCCGGTGTCGCGCCCGCGGAGCTCATGATCTCGCCGTCACGATCGATGAAGATCGCAAGCGCGCCCGCAAGCGGCTCACCGCGCTCATTGTGCGGCAGGCATTCACGAAGCATGGACTCGAGCTGTCGCGCGGCGTCGAACACCACCGCCACGCCGCCCGCCACGCGTCGGTCCCTCGCGCGCACCGCGGCGCTGTAGATCAGCGTAGGTTGTTCGCAGAAGAGGCTCGGCCGATGAGGCGAGACGCAGTAGCTCTGCGAATCGAGCAGTCCGAGGGTCTCGTCCGCCCAGGGCTCGTCGATCTGCGCGCCGACCAGGTGAGCCTGATCCTCGCGCGAGACCGCCACCACCCGCCGTGCGGCGTCGAACAGCACGATGCTGTGATACGCCGGATAAAGCGAGTGGATCTGGCGGAGCACGGCAGCCGCAGCCTTGTGATCCGCGCCGTCGCGCGATGTGAGCGCACGGCACAGCGTGGCATTCAGCGCCCACCAGCGGCAGTCGTTCGACCGCTCGTACAAGTTGCGTGAGAACAGTTCAGTCGCGAGCGAAGCCAGGAACTCGCTGTCTTGAAGCACCGAGGTGACGATCGTCTCGTGCAGCTCACCGATCGAGCGCTCGAACACGTCCTTGGTCCGGCGCCCCATGTTGCTGATCTCGCGCAGGAGCGCCTTGGCGAACGCGACGTTCGCGGTCGATCCGGTGGACAGGCGCACGCTGCCGTTCCACACGGAGCGGTTCAGATCGCGCTGGATTGCGTCCGCCTGCTGCGGAATCTCGCGCAGCCCGGCGGCGAAGTTCGCCGGGTTGCGGCGAATGTCCGCGAGCACCGCGGGGTCGCAGCGTCGCTGCGCCTCCGGGTCCGGCTCGAAGGCGCGTTCGACGGGCACCATCACATGACCGCGCCACGACGGACCCGCGTAGCCCTGATAAGGCGTCGCGCTGCGCGTCACGGCAAGATATTCGCGGCCGGCGAACCGGATGACGCCGCCATTCGGGCCGGGCGCGGTGGGAACGCGGGCGCCCGCGGGCAACTGGTAAGGGTCCGTGCTCGCAATGACCTGATCCCGGTCGTCGAGCAGGGCGAGCACGCTCCAGCCGCTCGCATTGTTGAGCCGGTGGAAGATGCCTTCGCATTCGTCCTCGAGCCGGAAGCACAGGCAGAGCACGCCCAGGGTGCCGTCGCTTCCGATGCGATGGGCATAGATCAGCGCACGGCGCGCATCTGGCACGAGGTCGCTGGGCCGGAAGCACTCCACGTACGGTGCGTTGCTCGCAAGCGTTGCGGCGATCAACGGATCGCGCGTCTGCGCGGGCGCCTGCCCTCCGGGCAACTGCACCAGCACGTCACGGTCTGGGGAGACGAGCACCACGTTGTGGTACACGGAATATTTCGCGACGTATTCGCTCAGGCGCTTCTGAATCGAGTCCGTGGCCATCGCGAGTGTCCGGCGCGCGCCTTCGGCGTCTGTGCCGCCCTGAGCGATGATGCTCCGCAGTTTCGGCACCTCCCTCGCGTAGCGCGCGAGGAAATCGTCCGCAGCCAGATGGCCGATGTCGGCCGTCCGCTCGAAAAGGTTGCGCACCAGAATGTCGATGGCCACCTGCGCGCGCGCCTGGCAGTCGAGCACCGCCTTCCGGTGTGTCTCGGCGCCGAGATGCGTCACGAGGCGTGTGGCGAGCGACTCAAACGCCTCGCGGGTGCTGCTCAGGTTCGTGCCGTCATCGCCCAGATGCGAAAGCAGCGCCAGGTTGTCCCAGGCGCCTTGAAGGGAAGCCAGCCGCTGGCGGTAGTCCACCACCGCCGGCATCCATCGCAACAGGTGTTCGTCGTGCTCCGCCACGCGCGTACCGTGCCATTTGACGTATCCCGACGAGTAGCGACCCGCGCACGAAAAGCTTGAGAAGCCTTGCGCGCGGAGCAGGGCGAGTCGCGAAACGCATCACGGCTGAAGGCAACATCGCGGGAGAAGCGGCAAGATCTTGCCGCCCTGATCTCCCGGAGTGCACAGTGCCTGTCTCTGCATCGGAGAGTCCGCGATGATCGATTCCAGCCGTTCCGTCGAAGCGCACTACGAGCAGCTGCTCGGTTCCCGATATACCTGGATGATGGGCGGTTTCGCGGCCTGTCACAGCAACGCCCGCGCGCTGCTCGACGCGGCGAAGCTTCAGGCGGGCGAGGGTGGCCGGGCGCTCGATCTCGGCGCCGGTGCCGGGTTTCACGCGCGTGCGCTTGCGGAGCGCGGCTTCGAAGTCGTCGCCGTGGATTCCAGTGCCACGCTGCTGAATGAGCTCTCGGAGGTGTGCGCAGGCTTCGGCGTAACGCCGGTCTATGCACATCTGCTCAACGAGAGCGCCTTCCGCCGGTGGGCGCCCTTCGCGGCCGTGCTGTGTGTGGGGGACACGGTGACGCATCTCGCCTCGGTGGAGGAGGTCGATCGCCTGATTGCGCTCGCTGCACAAGTGCTCGCGCCTGGTGGTGCCTTTGTCCTGCAGTTTCGCGAGCAGCCGAACGATCCGCGCATCGAGGACTGCTCGTTCACCGTTCGCAGCGAGCGCGACCGCATCATGGAATGCATCCTGCACTTCAAGCCCGAGCGCGTCTGGGTGACGGACGTGGTGCATGAATGGTCCGGGCAGATGTGGCGCTCGGAGCGCAGCACCTACCCGAAGCTGCGTCTGGATTCCGAGGCGCTGATTGCCCGGGCGAAACAGGAACGGCTCGATCTGCGCGCGAACACGCAGCACGCGCGTCAGCGGCTGCTGGTGTTCACGCGCAAGACCTGACCTCTGCGAGAGGGAATGCGCTTACCGGGGGTCCTGCCCCGGCGCCGGATCTTCCATCGGGAACGTGCGCGCTTCCGTGGCGGCCGGCGCTTCGGCCCTCGCGCCTTCGGTCACGGCCGTGCCGCTCGACCCACCGGAGGCAGGCTGCGCAGCGGCGCTCGTGGCGGTGGTATTGGCAGGCGGCGCTTCATCCGCCGTGCTGGTCGCCACTGCGGCCAGGAACCGGCGCGCGGTGTCGTCAGTGGTGGTCACCGTGCCGTTGATGATGTCCGAGGCTCTCACGCCCTTCTTGCGGTAGTACGCGGCGTTGGCCTTGTTGTCCACGCTCAGGGACGTGCCATCGAGCGCAATGCCGGCGAACAGCCCTCGCGAGCGGGAGTACGAATACACCTCCGCGGCGAAGTTCTGATCGGTGGCTGCTGAGGCCGTGCGCCCGACCGGGCCGGCTGCGACGGAGGCATCCGCGCCCAATGTGAGCTTGCCGCCGGTGATGCCTTCGATGCCGGCGCGCGTGGTGAACACGAGCACGATGTCCGAGGACTGCCCGCCCCACTGCCAGCCGACGCTCGCGCCGGCCAGGTTGATGAACACCGGGTTCGTGAAATTGCCGTTCGCATCGCGAACGACCATGACGCCTTTGCCCCAGCGGCCCCCGGCGATGAACGCCACCTTCGTGACGCTCGGCACGACGACGATGCCGTAGGACCGTTCGAGCAGACGATCCGGAATGAACTGGTCGCGGGAGGTGCGGATCTCCTCGAGCACCTCGGTGGCCATGAGCAGGCGGCCCTGCTCGCGAGCTTGTGCGTGGACGTGAGTGGCCGTCACGGCCATCACGAGTGCGATCAGCCAGGCTGAGAGCGCGACGCGATTGCGCATGCTTTATCCCCTTTTCCGCCCGCGCAGGGGCGAATGTTGTCGCCGTTCACCGACGTGCGGCCGGTGAGCGATGCGCCGCAAGCTTAACTCAGGGCCCGGGTGTTCGCGACGCGCCCGTGGGCGCCTTCCTGCGCGCGTCAGAACCAGATCGACACGAAGAGCTGGAAGACGTTCGCGTTGAGTTTGTAGAGCGGTTCCTCACCCGCGAGGATGCCGTTGGCCGGATCCGTCGCGGTGGCGTCGCGGAAGTCGTCGTAGTTGATGGTGAGGTGATCGATGCGTGCGCTCACGGTGCTCTTCTGCACCCAGCGCACACGCGGGATGGTGAATTCGTACGTGGCGCCGAACCCGATGGTGTAGCTGTTGAAGGTGGACAGCTCCTTGTCGCGCGCCAGGAAGTTCGCGAACTGCGGCCGCGGGAACAGGTCGCGATAGAAATCCGCGGCGGTCTGCCGGTAGTAGCGCAGGCGGCCATCGAAGATCCACCGCCGCCACGCCGGATGCGTGTACGTGAGATCCACGGTGTGCGCGTCGACGCCCCACGTATCCGTAAAGAAGCGGTACGAGCCGTCGAGCGCCGCGCGATAGGGCAGGAAATACTTGAGCCGCGCGGAGGCGGCATTGCTCGTGTGTGTGTTCGGATACACCTCGCGCTCGAGGCTGAAGCCCAGGGGCGAATTGGGATCCACGTAACGCACGGAACGGTACGGGCTGTTGAGGTAGCCCTCGTCCGTGATCACCTCGTAGTTGAGGCTCATGATGAGGTTGCGCGTGAGCACCTGCGTGAGCCCCACCGCGTAGCCGCGCGTGTCCACGCCTTCCGCGAACGTGTCGTCGCGCCCCTTCGAGCCATCCGCCCGCTTCACGTTGCGGAACACGTCGTTCCAGCCCCGCTTGTAGGTGAGGGTGACGGTGGTGAGGTCACCGAACATGTCCTGGCTCAGCGAGAAGAACGCCGTGTCGGCGATGTAATCCGTCTCGCGGCTGTCGATGATGCCGGCGCTGTAGGTGGTCTTGTTGTGCAGGAAGTCGACGGAGAGGCTCTTCTGCTTGCGCTCCTCTTCATAGCGGCTCGCCGAGAGCTGCACGTCGATGGAGGCGCTCGACACCATGTCCATGTAGTAGTTGGCCGCCACCGAGAAGCGCTCGCCGAACTTCTTGCGCACCAGCACGGAAGGCCCGTGGATGGTGACGCCACCGCCCTGATAGCGGTGGTAGAGAACGTCCGCCCGGTCTTCCGGCAGCACGGCCGCAAATCCCGCGGCCGAGTGCGCGAGCAGGACGAGGCCTGCCAGCAGGGCGGGCACGAAGGAGGGCAGACGCATCGCAGAACGTCGCATCGTCAGTTGCAGCCGCAGCCGCCGCCCGCGGAGCCGCTCGCCCCGCGCGCCGCCTCACGCGCCTCGAAGAAGGCTTGCGCCCGATCTCGAGGCGGAAAAGCAGCACCTGCACGCGAACATTCTCATGCGCATGGGTCGCTTCCAGGAGGCCGCGACGCTGCTGCAGAACTGGCGCGGGCCCGTGGACTGGACGGCGTACGCCCATTTCAATCTCGGCGTGGCGCTCGTGCGCGACGGCAAGCTCGGGCAGGCGGACGCGTTCCTCACGCAGGTGGGCACGATGGAGACCTCGCGGGCGGAGCTGCTCGCATTGAAGGACCGCGCCAATCTCGCACTGGGTTTCGCGTACCTCCAGGCGGAACAGCCCGAGCGCGCCCTGCAGTCCCTTGAGCGCGTGCGTCTCAACGGACCGTACTCGAACAAGGCGCTGCTCGGCACGGGGTGGGCGCGTGCCTCGCTCGGCCAGTACCGGGAGGCGCTCGTCCCGTGGCTCGAGCTGCGGGACCGCAATTTGCTCGACGCGGCCGTGCAGGAATCGTATCTCGCGGTGCCCTATGCGTTCGGCAAGCTCGATGCGACCGCGCAGGCAGCGGAATACTACGAACAGGCGGTCAACTCATTCGCGCAGGAAAGCGCGCAACTCGACGCGG
This sequence comes from Steroidobacteraceae bacterium, assembly GCA_019683695.1. Taxonomy (GTDB): domain Bacteria; phylum Pseudomonadota; class Gammaproteobacteria; order Steroidobacterales; family Steroidobacteraceae; genus JADGHX01. The sequence goes on along the minus strand of JADGHX010000048.1, from coordinate 8,395 downwards.
CCATCGACCGCATCCGCAGCGGGAACATGCTGGATTCGCTGCTCGGAAACGCAGACGATTCCCGGTACGGCTGGTTCTGGCAACTGCGTAGCGTGCCGGATGCGCCGGAGTCCCGTTATCTGTACACGGTGCTCGCGGGGCACGATTTCCAGGAAGGTCTCAAGAACTACCGCGACCTCACTTATCTCGGTCGCACGCTCGATCGGTGGGGCGAGAGCATGCAGGCCTTCCGCAACATGATCGACACGCGGGAGCGCGCCCACGCGGAGCGCCTGCCGCGGGCGGACGCGCTGCTGGCGAGCGACGTGCTCGAACGGCATCAGCGCGCGCGTGATGAGCTGGAGGGCCGCCTGAACTCGATCGAGGCGCAGGGCGATGTGGCTGCGCTGGGTTCGCCGGAGGAGCGCGAGCAGTGGGCGCGCATCCTGCGCATCGAGGCGGAACTCGCCGGCGCGCCAAATGATGAAGAGACCGCGGAGCTGCGCGACCGCCTGCGCCTGGTGAAGGGCGTGTTGTACTTCCGCCTGAATGAATCATTCAAGGCGCGCCTGTGGCGCGAGCGGCGCACGCTCAAGGATCTGGACCTGGCCTTGCACGAAGCGCAATCACGCTGGATTCGCGTCGAGCGTGCGCGCAAGAGCGTGCCCACGAACACCGGAGAGTTTGCGGAACGCATCGCTGCGCTTCAGCAGCGGATCGATGCGTTGCAGATCCGGCTCGTGGAGGCCGCCCGCAAGCAGAATGCGTATCTCGCGCAGCTTGCCGTGAAGGAGCTGCAGGACCAGAAGGACAGGCTCGCGACCTATCAGGTCCAGGCGAGATTTGCGCTCGCCACGATGTACGACCGCGCGGCGAATGCGCAGAGCACTCCGCAGGAAACGCGGCCGATTCAGCAGACCGAAGAGCAAGGCGAGACCGCGCCCGAGTCGCTGCCTGCGAACGAGAGCGCGCCTGCGCCGAGCGAGGAGCCGCAGCAATGAGCACGGCGACGCGGGCGTCTGCAGCCCTCTTTGCGCTCACATCCTGCGTGCTCGCGGCACTGGCGGGCGCCGCGCAGAAGCCGAAGACCATCAAGGATCTGGAGTCGCGCCCCATCGAGATCCGCAAGGACAGCAAGCTCCCGGCCAGCTCCTCGAAGGCGATGGAGAACTACCGCCGGTTTCTCGAGCTGCAGAAGACCGATCCGCAACTGCGCGCCGAGGCACTGCGCCGCCTCGGCGACCTGAATCTCGAGGCCGGCGAGCTCGAGCGCATGGAAAGCGAAGTCACTTCGCTGGACCTGCAGGGTGCCGAGGCCATCAAGCTGTACTCCACGTTGCTGCAGGCGTATCCGGACTACGCGCGCAACGATCAGGTGCTGTATCAGCTTGCGCGCGCCTACGAAACCACGGGCCAGCCTGAACAGGCGCTTTCGACGCTCGATCGCATCGTCAGCCGCTACCCGCAATCGCCACAGCTGGACGAAGTGCAGTTCCGCCGCGGCGAGCTGCTCTTCTCGGCCAAGCGGTATGCGGACGCAGCGCGGGCCTACGAAGTGGTGATCCGGCGTGGTGCGTCCTCATCGTTCTATGAGCAGAGCCTGTACAAGCACGGCTGGTCGCTGTTCAAGCAGTCTCTGAATGAGGAGAGCCTTCCCTCGTTCGCGGCCGTGCTGGATCAAAAGCTGCTCGGCGGATCGGGCGGCGCCACCGCCAAACGCGTGGAGACCCTGAAGCGGGCGGATCGTGAGCTGGTGGAGGACACGCTTCGCGTCATGTCCATCACCTTCTCTTACATGGATGGTGCCGAATCGCTCGACAGCTTCCTGAACAAGCGAGGTGCCTCGCCTTACTCGCATCTGCTGTATTCGGCGCTCGGCGACCTGTACGTGGAAAAGCAACGCTATCAGGACGCCGCCGCCACCTATCGCGCCTACGTCGCGCGGGATCCGAACAGCGATTACGCGCCCACGCTCGCCATGCAGGCCATCGAGGCTTACAGGAAGGGCGGGTTCACGCAGCTCGTGCTCGATGGCAAGCATGAGTACGTGGAACGGTACAACTTCGGCACCGCGTTCTGGCAGGGGCGTGACCCCGCGAAGTATCCGCAGGTGGTGAGCGAGCTGAAGACGAACCTCAAGGACGTGGCCACGCACTTCCACGCCACCGCGCAGAAGTCGAAGAAGATCGAGGATTTCCAGGAAGCCGCGAAGTGGTATCGCGCCTCGCTCAAGTCGTTCCCGGACGACCCGGATTCCGCCGCCACGAATTACCTGCTGGCCGAGACGCTCTTCGAGAGCAAACAGTTCGAGCAGGCCGCCGCGGAGTACGAGCGCACGGCCTACGCGTATCCGAAGAACGACAAGTCGGCCACGGCGGGGTATGCCGCGCTGGTGGCCTATCGCCGGCACGAGGACGGCTTGAGCGGCCCTGCCAAGGCCGCGTGGCACGCGAAGGCAGTGGAGGCCGGAGTGAAGTTCGCACAGGCCTTTCCGGAGCACCCGGACAGCGCGGGCGTGCTCACGCGAGCGGCCGAAGACATCTTCGCCGCGAAGGATCTTCCGCGAGCCATTCAGGTTTCTGAAATGATTCTCGCGCGGCAGCCGCCCGTGGATGTTCCGAAGCAGCGCATCGCGTGGACGATCGTCGCGCAGTCCCACTACGACATGGGCGCCTACGACAAGGCGGAGCCGGCTTATCTCAAGGCTCGCGAGCTGGCGGGGGATGACCCGAAGCTGCGCGAGGATCTGACGGAGCGTCTCGCGGCAGCGGTCTACAAGCAGGGCGAGGCGAAGATGAAGGCGGGCGACGGTGCCGGAGCCGTCGAAGACTTCCTGCGTGTAGCGCGCGTCGCGCCGGAATCGAAGATCCGCTCCACCGCGGAGTACGACGCGGCGGCTCAGCTCATTACGCTCAAGCAGTGGGATCGCGCCATCGTGGTGCTCGAGAACTTCCGGCGTGACTATCCCAAGCACGAGCTGGCTGCCGATGTCGGGCGCAAGCTTGCGGTTGCGTACACGGAAGCGAATCGCCCGGGCCAGGCCGCGGCGGAATTCGAGCGCATCGCGCTCGACCCGAAAGAGGATCACGGTGTTCAACGCGAGGCGCTGCTGCAGTCCGCGGATCTCTACAGCAAGGCGAACAACGAGCCCAAGGCCGTCGCGATGCTGGAAAGATTCGTGGATGAGTATCCCACGCCGGTCGGCGACGCGATCGAAGCCCGCCAGCGGCTTGCGGATATCGCTGCGCGCCGTGGAGACGTGGTGAAGCGCGATCGCTGGTATCGCGAGATCGTGAAGGCGGACGCGCAAGCGGGCAACGCGCGCACAGATCGCACCCGATATCTGGCCGCCAAGGCGCAACTCGCCCTTGCCCAGCCGGCGCGCGACGCATTTCGTGGCGTGCGGCTCACGGCGCCTCTCAAGAAGAGCCTCACCGGAAAGCGCCAGGCGCTCGACAAGGCACTGAACGCGTACAAGCTCGCGGCTTCCTACAACATTGCCGAAGTCACCACGGCCGCCACGTACGAAACGGCGGAGCTGTATCGCACGCTCGCCAAGGATCTTCTGGAGTCGGAGCGGCCGAAATCACTGAGCGGGGATGAGCTCGAGCAATACAACCTGCTGCTCGAGGAGCAGGTGTTTCCATTCGAGGAGCAGGCCATCCAGATTCACGAGCTGAATGTGGCGCGCGCCAGGGAAGGCATCTACGACGAATCGGTTCGCAAGAGCTACGCGGCGCTGGCGGAACTGAAGCCTGCGCGGTACGGCAAGACGGAGTGGGTACAGGATGTGGTCACTGAACTTCAGTAGCCGCTCCCTGAGAGCTGCGCTGCTTGCGTGCGGCGTGCTGGTGATGGTTGGTTGCCGCAGCACTCCCACCAAGGCGCCTGAAGATGCGCAGCCGATGGAGAGTGCAAGCGCACCCACATCGCCCGCGGCGCCGGCGAGCGCCGAGCCCGGCGCTGCTCCCGCACAACCGCAGCTGTTGCCGAAGCGAGCGCTCGCCGATTTCGACCGCGCAGTGAATCTCATGCGCGCCGGCAATACCACGGAAGCCGAGCTGGAGTTCAAACAACTCACGGTGGCGTATCCGCAGCTTGCGGCGCCGCGTGTGAATCTTGCATTGCTGCAGCGGAAGGCCGGGCGGCTCGATGAGGCGCAAGCGACGCTCGAGTCGGCGGTCGAAGCGAATGCGACGAGTGCCTTAGCATGGAACGAGTTGGGCCTCACGCTGCGCATGCAGGGCAAGTTCCAGGACGCAGCGCAAGCCTACGAGCGCGCGATTGCGGCCGACCCGAATTACGCACCGGCGCATCGCAATTTCGGCGTGCTCCTCGACCTGTATCTCGGGGACCCGGAGCGGGCGCTGACCGAATTCGAGCGCTACAAGGAACTCACAGGAGAGGACAAACCCGTGACGGGGTGGATCGCAGAGCTGCGCCAGCGCACGGGCAAGCCCGCCGCACCGCGACCGCCCACTGAAGGCACGCCGGGCGAAAGCGCACCGGCCGAAGGAGCGCCGCACGAGGAGCCCGCTCCGAACGAGAACGCCGTGCCAGTCCCGTCCGCGGATTCCGAGCCCGCGGTGGCTGCACAAGGGGAGTAATCATGCGTCACCTGCATCGCACGTTGCTGGCATTGCTGTCCGTCGCATCGCTCACCGTTGCCGCGGCCGAGGAACCGCGCCCGGAAGACATCGATCCGGCCGTCGATACATCAGCGCCGCGGGAGCCGGCGGCGGATGCCGCGGCGGACACCGCCGAGGCGGAGAACACATCGTCCGCGACGGAATCGCGCGCAGCGCAAGCGGACGCGGCGCAATCGAATGCGGCTGCTGATCGCACGCCCGAAAGCACTTCCGCGCGTGCCACGAGCGGCGGCGCGCGGGACCGTATCGAGCTCGACACCACGCAGATCACGGGCAATCGTGAGCTGCCGAAGGTGCTGTACATCGTGCCCTGGAAACGTGCAGATCTCGGGGACCTCGTCGGCAAGCCGGTGAACAGCCTGCTGGACGAAGTGCTGACGCCGGTCGACCGCGACGTGTTCCGGCGCGAGAACCGGTATTACCGCGCACTCATGCCCGAAGACACGACGGCCGCCAGTGGAGCAGCGCGTCCCAGCTCGGGCGGGGGCGTGGCGCGGCCCCCCGAGGATGAGATGTAGGTCGCAGCTTTTTGGGCATATGTCATTCAGTTTGTCCTGCGTCGCCGCGCGCGATGCGTCCAGTCAACAGGTGGAGCTACGTCGATGGAACTCTGGAGCGTGATCGTCAAGTTCTTCCAGGGCGGTGGGGAGTTCATGTATCCCATTGCCGTGGTCCTGGTGTTCGGCATCGCCATTGCGGTCGAGCGCTATATCTATCTCTCGCGCACGGCGGCGCGTAATCGCGCGCTGTGGAACGAGATCGTGCCGCTCCTGGCGCAGGGCAACTTCCGCCAGGTCGTGGCCATCACGTCGAAATCCGATTCGGCCATCGGCCAGATCCTCAACTACGGGCTGGCGCGCATCCAGTCCGCGCGCCGTCGCGACGACATCGAGAAGGCGATGGAAGAAAGCCTCATGGAAGTGGTGCCGCGCCTCGAGAAGCGCACGCACTATCTCGCCACGTTCGCAAACCTCGCCACGCTCCTGGGCCTGCTCGGCACCGTCATCGGTCTCATCCACGCGTTCGGCGCGGTGGCCACGGTGAACCCGGCGGAGAAGGCGAACCTGCTGTCGGCGAGCATCTCGGTGGCCATGAACTGCACGGCCTTCGGTCTCATGACGGCGGTGCCCATCCTGTTCGTGCACGCGTACCTGCAGACGAAGACCACGGAGCTGATCGACAGCCTCGAGATGGCTTCCGTGAAGTTCCTGAACGCGATCACCGAGCGTCAGCCCGCCGCGCCGGGCCAGGCGTAATCCTCAAAAAGGAAGGCCGCACATGCGCAGGTCCTACGCGGCACGGAAACTCGCGCGGCACATGCGCAAGCCCGCCGAGCTGCTGCTGGTGCCGATGATCGACATCTTCACCGTGCTCGTCACGTTCCTGCTCATGACCGCGGTCTTCTCGAAGACCGTGGTCCTGGAGCTGAACCTGCCGGCCTCGGTGACCGAGTTCCGCGAGCCCCCGCCGGGTCTGATGATCGAGGTGCTGGTGCGGAAGAACCTGATCCAGGTGGCCGACCGCAACTCCGGCCCGCTCGCCACGCTCCACAACACGCCGGCGGGCTACGACTACGACGGGCTCACGGAATATCTGAAGCGCGTGAAAGCGAAGTTCCCCGAGAAGACGGATGCCACCATCCTGCTCGAGCCGGATACGCCGTATGACATCCTCGTGCAGGTGATGGATCGCGTGCGCGTGTTCGAAGCGCAGCAGGGCCTCACGACCGTGCAGGCCGAGCTCTTCCCGGACATTTCCATTGGTGATGCGCCGGCGGAGAACCCGTCGGTGGCGAGCAGGCCGGGCGCCACGCGGCCGGCCTCCTCCGGAGAGCAGCCCTCATGAGCATGTCGAACCGTGCGCGCCGCATGGCCCAGCATCACCTGCGACATCGGGCGGATGCGGAGCTGAACCTCATTCCACTCATCGACATCCTGTCGGTGATGGTGGCGTTTCTGCTCGTGTACTCCACCGAGGTGGAAGTCATCCAGAACACCAAGGCCATCGAGATTCCCGAATCGATCGCCCAGGCGCAGCCCCGGCAGTCGGTGGTGGTGATGATCACCAAGGACGACCTGTTCGTGCAGGGCGAGTACGTCACGAGCATCAAGGAGATTCGCGCCTCGAAGTCGCCGCTCATCGAGCCGCTGCGCGCCGCGCTCAAGCGACCGATGCTGGCGGGCGAGGTGGCGGAGAAGGATCTGGCAGCGCGCGAGATCACGGTGATGGGCGACAAGAGCCTGCCGTATGACGTGCTGAAGAAGGTGATGGCTACCTGCACGGATGCGGACTACGGGCGCATCTCGCTGGCCGTGATGCAGAAGGAAAAGCCCGTGGCGCCGGGCTCGTTCAAACCGGTGTAAGCACGGAAGTTGCGCGATGCTTCTCGCACCCTACTACCGCAAGTACGAGCTGGCCTGGGAAGGCGATCCGGAATCGAGCCAGCGCTTCCGCCGGATCCTGCGCATCGGGCTCATCCTGCTCCTGGTGTTCGGTCTGCTGTTCCCGTTGCTGCCCACACCGAAGCGGGTCGTGACGCAGGAGGTCATCCCGCCGCGCCTTGCGCGCGTGATGATCGAGAGTCGGCCGAAGCCGCCGCCGCCACCGCCGCCCGTGCAGGAGCAGCCGAAGCCGAAAGTGGAGCCGGAACGGCCGCGCGTCGCCTCGGTGCCGCGGCCTCCGGTGGACCGGCAGCGGCAGGCGCGGGAAAAGGCCGAACGCCAGCTCAGTCAGGTGAAGGACGAGCTCGCGGATCTGCGCGAGCAGCTCGATCTGCAGCCGCTCGGGCAAACGAAGAATCTCATGGGTGCCGTGGGCGCGCAGTCGCATGCGGAGCGTTCGCTCATCACCTCGAAAGTGGGCGCTGGCAGTGGCGGCATCACCTCGGTGAATTCCAGCCGCGGATTCGGCTCAGGCGCGGGCTCGCTCACGGGGCACGAGACCGGCACGGTCACGTCCACCATCGCGCGCTCGGGCCTCGACGCGCGCGGACCCACGCGCACCGGCAACAGTGGCAAGGCCGCGCGCAGCCGCGAGGAAATCGAGCTCATCTTTGATCGCAACAAGGGTGCCATCTACGCGCTCTACAGCCGCGCGCTGCGCGAGCAGCCGAACCTGCAGGGCAAGATGGTGCTGGAGTTCACCATTGCGCCCTCCGGCGAGGTGACGATGTGCCGGGTGGTGTCGAGCGAACTGAACGACCCCGAGCTGGAGCGGAAGATCGTGCAGCGCGTGCGCCTGTTCCGCTTCGAGGCGAAGGATGTCGAGCCCATCACCACCACGAAACCCATCGACTTCTTCCCGGCGTGAGGGCAGGAGTCCGCCGTGAACCTGCAATCGGAAATCGAATACTTCTCGGACCTCACGCTGCTCGACAAGGCGCGACTGCTGAACATGTTCCTGCACGAGCTCGCGGAAGAGGCGCGTTCCACCTACGGCCCCGGCACGGATGCCGTGCACGACACGTTGCATCTGCGCTTCGTGAACGAGATCGTGCACCGCCTGACGCGTCTCATCGAGCAGTTCCTCGCCGAGGACGCTGCGCGCCCCGCAGACGACGTGGTGCTGCGCATGCTGCTCTCGCCGCGCGCAGACAAGGTGGCGGAGCGCCTCCTCCACAACGCCTACCGGCGCGCCATGCAGGGGTTCGAGAGTTACGACACGACGGTGTTGATGTCGTGAGGGTCGGGCGGGGCGCGCGCGGGGCGGCGCCGTCATGCGCGGCACACACTCATAGCAAGGCCAGTGCGTTCCCGCGGGAACGGGGC
>JADGHX010000236.1 GCA_019683695.1 Steroidobacteraceae bacterium | reverse complement strand
GGGGGGGGGGGGGGTATGGCTCACGGGGGGGGGGCGGGGGTGGGCGGGGGGGGGCCCCCCCCGCCTTCCGGACAGCCTTTGGGCGCTGGCGCGCGCGAACCCGGCTTGCGCTTGGAACGTTCCGGCGCGGCGGGCTTTTCCGGTTTCGTGTCGCTGACAACGTGCAGACCGCCCTGCGCGGACGCTTCGCCCGCAAGCACGGAGGCGGAGGGCATTGCGATTGCCGCTGCCAGCAGCACCGCTCGAATGAGCGCACGTGGGAGCACGGGGAAACCTGTCCTTCTGGAAACCGGGACGTACCACCTGACCACTTTTCGGACGCGAGCTTACCTCGACGCGAGGCTGCACGTCACGAGGGACGCAAAGGGGCTCCTAGCCCGCGCTCTTCCAGACGCGCCGCATGCGCGCCCACTTCGACGTCCACCTGAGGCGCGTGTCCGACAGCACGTCCAACACGTCGGCGAGTCGTTTCGACTGGGCCACCGTCATCACCGTGAGCACGACGGTGGCCGCCACGAACACGAGAAAGATGACGACCCGCACGCCGATGGGACGAGCCGCCTCATCGATAATGTTCATCCCGAGGAGCCCCGAGGCAACGGTCCCGATCAGGCCCATGATCGTCACCACGGTGAGTCGCAGCACCGTGTTGGCCTGCCGCCGTGCGCTGTCGGAGTCGAGGTAGTTGTTCATGTCCGTCACTTCGCTGCGCACCTCGGCATATAGCTCCTGATTGCCCAGAAACTTCGTGAGCCGCGCATACACGCTGCGCGCAAGCGCCTGGTTCGACACCTCGTTGAACCAGTAGCGATGCGTGAAACGCAGGAACACTTCCATCATCTGGCGAATGGTGCGCTTGAACTGCTTCACCGATTCCGTCTCGCCGACGACGAGCTTGTTCATGGCCACCGCGAGCTCGTCGGACATCGACACGAGCGCCGCCTTGTGGAAGTGCACGATCAGGAACAGCAGGAAGTACTGATGCCGGAACTGGCCGAGCATCCCGGTCGCGAACCCGGAAAAGAAATGATCGTCGTGCCGCCCGATGATCGAGAACGTGTGGCCGGTGACGATGAAGCGCGTGTCACCCGAGTGGCGCTCGCCGGAACGCCCCCAGAAGCGGTCGTCGCAGTAGTCCCGCTCGAAATCCGCCAGCGTGGATGACGAATACGGCAGCGTGTCTGGCTCCCCGGGCCGCGTCACCATGCCGATGCGCACGAAGTCCGCACGCGTGAGCTGCGTCGGATCATCCAGCGCGAAGAACGACATGAACGGCATGCGGTTGTATTCGAGCAGCCGGTAGCGCAGGCGGCCGGTCGCCCCGGGATATTCGAGTGTCAGCGGCTGCAGCAGGTATTCCCAGTGATGCGCGAGGCACGCCGTGCGATAGCGCGCCACGAACGCCAGGTACTTCGCGCGGGCAGCGTAATCGGACGCGGCGAGCACCTCGCCATTCCGGCCGAGCCACTCGACCGAATGCGGACAGTTGCCCGCCTGCCCTGTCCGCTCCCAGTACGCGGGATAGGCACGCCCGAAACGGAACAGCGTGTCCTGCGCGCGATCGAGCGGAATGTCCTCGGCGTACATCTCGAAGGCGAGAATCGCGATATCCGCATCGAGAAAGAAAAACAGGTCGATGCGCGACACCTCGAAGAGCGTCGGCTCCTGCCCGGGAGAGAACACGATTCGCACACGCGCCACGTCGTCCCGACGGTACACGTGCATGCTGCCCTGGGCCTTCGCGGCGGCGGACTCCTGCCCGGCCGTGGAGCCATAGAGGAAGCGCTGCACGTACGGCAGAAAGGTGACGAACTCCTTGTAGTGACGCTCGTGGTAATCCGTCGGGTCCGAGAACTCGTCGACGACTTCCTTCCAGTGGTTGTCGGACTTGATGGCCTCGAGCGCCTCCCAGTGACGCTGCACCTGCTGGCCGGGCCGCAGCGGCATGAGCTGCAGCGGCCAGACGACAATCTGGCGGAAGTGCCGAACGATGAGATCGCGGGGCATGATGGGATTCGTCTTCGGGGATCGCTCAGTAACCGGCGCGGTGGCGGCTGTCTTCGTACATGCGCGTCAGGAACGTGCGCACCGCGGGCTCGGCGTCCGCCGGGGCCATCAGCCGCTGCTCCACGAGCATGCGCGCCATATCCTGCACACTGCGACGGCCGTCGATGAGCGCCATGAGAAACGCGTGGATGCGAGTGGCCACCTGCTGCACCTTGAAGTCTTCGAGTTGCGGCACCGGCAGGCTCGTGGCGATGAGCCATTCCGGCAACGCGCTGTGCGCGGCGGGAGCTGCAACGGGCCGCTCCTTGCGCGCGCACCAAGCCAGAACGCTTTCCCGGCGCGCGTGCCGGCTCGCCGGTGAGGCCATGTAGGGAATCACTTCCTCCCGCAGCTGCATGTCGGAAAAACCCGCCTGCTGCGCGATGACAAGCGTTTCCTCGAGACCGAAGCGCAGTGCGCGCTCGGCCTGCGAGAATACCAGTGAACCGAAGTTGATCCAGGACCCGCCCGGCCGCAAAAGGCCATTCAGTCGCGCCGCGAAGGTGGGCAGATCTTCCGCGATCACATCGATGAGCCAGGGCGTGACCACGGTATCGAACGCCCCGGCCGCAAACGGCGCACGCAGGGCATCGGCCCCGATCAGGAAAAACCCCGGCGGCACCGGCTCCGGCGCGGCGAGCTGCCGGAGAATCGCGTGATCCTCCAGCCGCCGTGGCGCAATCGGGAACTCGTACAGCTCGACCGGCCGGCCCTGGGTGACCTCCCGCGCCACGAACAAGAGCAGCGGGTTGAAGTCCGTCGCGACGGTGAGTGCCGGGCGAGCACGCCGGTGCAGGTCATATGCGAGGCGGCCCGCGCCCGCTCCGAGCACGAGCGTGCGGCCCCAGGTGTGCGCAGGCGAAACGACCGATTCGATGAGCGCCACGGAAGCCTCGTTTTCCGCCTCGCCCCACACCCAGTCCCGATGCACGTTCACGTAGTAGTTCGTGAGGCCCTGATCCGCCGGCAGACGCGTCCGCAGCGCCAGATGCGTTTCGTATGCGGTTTGCGAGCCGCCGAGGCCGAGCGGCTCCAGAATGCGACGCAGCCGCTGCGCATGCCCTTCATTCGCATCGGCCAGCAGCTCCAGACGCCGGCGCGTCTCGGGCAGCAGCGTGGTTGCGGCGAGCTCCGAGCGCAGGACACGCACTTCGCGGTCGAGCTCGAGGAGCAGGAAATCGAGGCGCGCACGCCATTCAAAGAGCGTGGTCTGCGGCTCTGCGAAGAGCCAGGGAATTTCACCGATGACCGGATATCCGGAGCTGCAGGACTGGCAGATCCATCCCGCACGCTGCAGGTACAGCCGCCCGTCCGCGCATCGCGGACATCGCAAGATGGCTGGCAGCCCGGCTTCGTCCGTCACATCACCCCCGCGCGCGTCGGCTGCGATGCTGCCGATGGGACTGCACCCGGTCAACACACCTGATTGCGAGTGGGAAACGCATCACCCGTTGTGGAGAGAGCGCCGGGGCCCGCCGCTCGGCTACCATGCCGGCCCTTGATCGCACCCTGACGGGACTCAACGCGCTGCGGGTGGCACGAAGCACCCGGCGCAACGGATTGCCAAAGGCGCAGGCGACATATCCATGAACTTGCAGAGGACTCGCCTACCGATGAAGGCTCCCTCCATCGTTTTCGCGAGCTGCGTGCTCGCCCTCCTCGGTCCGCTCGCACACTCGGCCGCCCAGCCGTCCGCCGAAACCATCGCGGCCACTCTCCGCGACAAGGCCCTGCACGACCCCGTGGCGTGGGACTTCGTCAGCGAGCTCACCACACGCATCGGGCCGCGGCCCGCCGGCTCGGCCGCGGAGCGCGCGGCGGCCGAATGGTCGGCCCGCAAGCTCGAGGCGCTCGGCTTCGAGAACGTGCACATCGAGAGCTTCCCGATGACGGCGTGGGTGCGCGGCGCGGAGCGCGCGGAAATCGTTGCGCCGTCGCCCCAACCGCTGAGCGCGGTGTCGCTGGGGGGCGCTCCGGCCACGGCGCCAGGTGGCGTCGAAGGCGAGGTGGTGCTCTTTTCGACGCTGGACGAGCTGATGGCGGCCGCGCCCGGTTCACTCGCCGGCAAGATCGCGATGGTCACGTTCCACATGCCGCGCACGCAGGATGGCTCCGGGTATGGCACCGCGGTTCTTGCGCGTAGCGGGGGGCCCGCCGAGGCCGCCAAGCGTGGGGCTGTCGGATTCCTGCTTCGGTCGCTGGCCACCGGTGGGCATCGTTTCCCGCATGCGGGCGCCACTCGATACGTGGATGGCCGTGTGCCGATTCCCGCTTTTGCAGTCTCCGAGCCGGATGCCGACCAGATCGAGCGGCTGACCGGGCTCGGGGAGAAGGTGCGCGTCCGCCTCACCTCGGCGGCGACCCTGGTGCCGAACGCCACGTCATACAACGTCATCGGCGAGATCCGCGGAACCGACCGGGCCTCGGAAGTGATCGTGCTCGGCGCGCACCTGGACAGCTGGGATACCGGCACCGGCGCCATCGACGATGCCGCCGGCTGCGCCATCGTGACCGCCGCGGCCCGTCTCGCGAAGGAGGCCCCGCGCAAGCCGCAGCGCACGCTGCGAGTGGTGCTCTACGGGTCCGAAGAAGTGTCGCAGCCGTCAGATACCCTGCTCGGCGGGCGCACGTACCTGGAAAAGCGCAAGGCCGAAATCGGCTCGCACGTGCTGGCCGGAGAGAGTGATTTCGGCGCGGGGCGCGTGTACTCCGTGTCGCTGCCTGCGGGTGCGGCAAACAGCGCGTTCGGCCGCACGCTGCAACGGCTGATGGCACCCATCGGCGTTATTTCGTCCTCCCAGCCGCCGGGCAATGGTGGCGCGGATGTCGCGCCGCTCGCGGCGGCCGGCGTGCCCGTCTTCCTGCTGAACCAGGACGGCACGCACTACTTCGACTATCACCACACCGCCGATGACACGCTGGACAAGGTGAACCCCGAAGAGCTCGCGCAGAACGTGGCCGCGTGGGTCACCCTCGCCTGGCTCGCGGCGGACAGCGATGTGGATTTCCGCGCGCTTGCGGGAGCGGCCCCCAGCACGCGCTGAGTCGCTTCACTCCCCCACCATTGACGTTCGCGCCCGGTGCGCGGCGATGTGATTGCCATCGCCGCGCACCGGTGTGCGACCCCCTCGCGTTCGACCGCCGACCGCGTCGGCGATCGCATCACGCTCCGGCTCGATCGCGTATTCCAATCGGAATGACCGCGCGCGTTCGCTGCGCAAACGGCTGACGCGCAACAGAGCCGCTTTTTTGCAGGAGAACGCTCCTGCTCACCTGAGTGCAGGGCGCCGCCCTCGCCGGTTCACGCCGCGACGATCTGCAGCGCTTCAACCCGGGCGCGAACCTTGCTGGGACTCTCCGCAAAAACCAGGGGACACGCATGGGACGCCGGACGTACGCGCCTGCCTGCGGCGCCGATCGCACGTGGCACTGGGTGGTCGTCCTCACCGCACTCGGGCTCATGGGTGCCGACGCGCAAGCCGTGTCGGGCGAGGCGAGCGACGCGCCGCGCGCGTTTATCGAAGCGCAAACCGCCGAGGCGCGCAAAGACTACGTTCGCGCTGAGGAGCTCTACGATCGCGCGGTTCAGGAAGAGCCCGACAACATCGACGCGCTCATCGGCCGGGCGCGCATCCGGTCATGGCTGCAGCGGTTTCCCGAAGCCATCGCAGACTATCAGGCCGTTCTGAAACGCGATCGGGATAACCCGCAGGCGCTGAGCGGTCTCGGCTGGACGTACGCGTGGAACAGAAACTACGACGACGCCGTCGCCGTGTTCGACTATCTGAGCCGCGTCGAACCGTACTATCTGGATGCGCAAAAGGGACTCGCCTACGTGCAGCTCTGGAGAGGCCACGCCCGCGAGGCACGCAGGAGCTTCGAGGCGCTGGCCGCGGAGGATCGCGGCAACCCTGATTACACCCTCGCCATCGCGCAAGCCGCCTTTCTCGAAGGCGATCTCGAAGCCTCACGCGCGGCGTACAACGAAACGCTGAAACTGCAGCCGGATCTGCAGGCCGCGCGCGACGGCCTGAAAGCGGTAGAGCGCGCCACCATCGAGCGGCGCCCGGCAGTCCTGTTGCTCTACGGGCGCAGCGATTCCGGCTCGGTCGAGAAAACCGGCATTCGCATGGCGCAACTCTCGAAGCAGTTCAACAGCCGCTTCCGGGGCTGGATCACGCACGATCGCGGCGTGGGTTTCGATGGGTTCTCGACGGACCGCCGCGCGCAGGATGCCGCAACCACGACGATCGGCGGCTTCTTCAACTACCGCCCGCGGCTCGCCGCTCGCGTGGAAGTCGGCGTGCGCGATCTCGTCGACGAGACGCAGCCCGTGTTCACAGCGGAGCAGGTGTTCTTCCTGCCGGGCGGGCTCACTCCCAAGATCGGCACGTGGATCGCGTTTGGGGACGAGGCCACGCAATGGGTGGTGAACGTGGGTGCGCACCGCTGGATCGGAAGCCGGTTTGCCGTCGAGCCCACTCTCTACTACGGCGATGACGGGGCGACCCGCGAGGTGCGTGGCGCCCTGCTGGGCACTTACACGACGCCTCGCGGTGTGCAGTTC
>JADGHX010000235.1 GCA_019683695.1 Steroidobacteraceae bacterium | reverse complement strand
TCACCTTGTCGAGCGCGTTGTGGCGCCCCACGTCCTCGCGCACGAGCCGCACGCCTTCGCCCGGTGTGACCCATGCGGCGGCGTGAATGCTGCCCGTGCGCGCGTTCACCGGCTGCAGCGACTCGAGCTGCACGAGCGCGCTGTGCAACTCACCCACGGTGACCACTGGCCCCCGCCCCACCTTCACGGGCGGACGGACGGCCTCCTCCACCGTTTCGGCGCCGCAGAGCCCGCAGCCCGAGCGGCCGGTGAGATTGCGCCGCCGGCGCAGCAGCTCCGAGAAACGCTCACCCGCAATGCCGATGCGCACCTCGACGGAGTCCGCCCCCCGCTCGACTTCCACGGACTGGATCTCGCGCGGATGCGCGACCAGCCCCTCGCTCACCGTAAAGCCGACCGCGTAGTCCTCGAGATCCGCGGGCGTGGCGAGCATCACCACGTGAGGCACTCCGTGGTACACGAGCGCCACGGGCACTTCCTCGGTGACGAAGTCCGTGGTGTGCGTGACGTCGCCTTCTGTCCAGCGCTGGACGGGCACCTCCGCGAAGCTCGCCGGAGCTTCCTTCACGACCGCATTCACGATGCGCCTCCGCGTCGATGCACGGATGTCACCGGATCAGCCATCGCGGCGCAGCGCCGGCACGGCGCCAGTCCCGCGAGCCGCGTGCGGGAGCGCCCGCATCCGACGCCTCACGCCGGCGTCAGATCGGGCGTCCGCTGCGGCTGATGATGGTGTGTGGTGTCGCCGGTGGCGGCACGCTTCTGCCACGCATCCCGCTGGTTCACCTTCACCACCTGAACCGCCGTCACCTTGTATTCCGGACAGTTCGTCGCCCAGTCGGAGTTGTCCGTGGTGACGATGTTCGCGCCCGTCTCCGGGAAGTGGAACGTGGTGTACACCACGCCCGGCTGAATGCGCTCGGTGACGTTTGCGCGCAGCACGATCTCACCGGTGCGGCTCTGGACGCCGACCCAGTCGCCGTGCTCGATGCCACGCTCCTCCGCATCGTGCGGGTGGATCTCGAGGAGGTCCTCGGGATGCCACTGGCTGTTGGCGGTGCGGCGCGTCTGCGCACCCACGTTGTACTGCGTGAGAATGCGGCCCGTCGTGAGAATGAGCGGGAACTTGCGCGTGGTGCGCTCGCTCGTCGGCACGAACTCCGTGACGTAGAACCGGCCCTTGCCGCGCACGAACTGGCCCACGTGCATCGTCGGCGTGCCTTCGGGCGCTTCGTCGTTGCACGGCCACTGGATGCTGCCCAGCCGGTCGAGCTTCTCGTAGGAGACGCCGCGGAACGTGGGGGTGAGTGCCGCGATCTCGTCCATGATCTCGGACGGATGGTTGTAATGCATGGGGTAGCCCAATGCATTCGACAGCCGCATGGTCACTTCCCAATCCGCGAGCCCGCCGAGCGGCTCGATGATCTTGCGCACGCGCGAGATGCGACGCTCGGCGTTGATGAACGTGCCGTCCTTCTCGATGAACGACGAGCCCGGCAGGAACACGTGCGCGTAGGCCGCCGTCTCGTTGAGGAACAGGTCCTGCACCACCACGCACTCCATCTTTTCCATGGCCGCGGTGACGTGGTGCGTGTTCGGGTCGGACTGCACGAAGTCCTCACCCTGGATGTACATGCCCTTGAAGCTGCCGTCGAGCGCGGCTTCGAACATGTTCGTGATGCGCAGGCCCGGCTCGGCCTCGAGCTTCACGCCCCAGGCATCCTCGAACAGCTTGCGGGTGATGGCATCCGACACGTGCCGGTAGCCGCTGAACTCGTGCGGGAACGAGCCCATGTCGCACGAGCCCTGCACGTTGTTCTGGCCCCGCAGCGGGTTCACGCCCACGCCTTCGCGGCCGAGGTTGCCCGTGGCCATCGCGAGGTTCGCGATGCCCATCACCATCGTGGTGCCCTGGCTGTGCTCGGTGACACCCAGGCCGTAGTAGATGGCGCCATTGCCGCCGGTGGCGTACAGGCGCGCCGCGCCGCGCACGAGCTTCGCATCCACGCCGGTGATGGCCTCCACGGCCTCCGGTGAGTTGCGTTCCTCGGCGACGAACGCCTTCCATTTCTCGTACGACTCGCGCTCGCAGCGCTCGGCGATGTAATCCTCCTTCGTGAGCCCTTCGGTGACGATGACGTGCGCCAGCGCATTGATGATGGCGACGTTCGTTCCCGGGCGCAGGCGCAGGTGGTAGTCCGCGCGGATGTGCGGCGATTGCACGATGCCTGTGGCCCGCGGGTCGATGACGATGAGCTTCGCGCCCTGACGCAGGCGCCGCTTCATCTGCGACCCGAACACCGGATGGGCGTCCGTCGGGTTCGCACCGATGACCATGATGACGTCCGACTTCATGACGGACTGGAATTCCTGCGTGCCGGCGGACTCGCCGATCGTGTGCTTGAGGCCATACCCGGTCGGGGAATGGCACACGCGCGCGCAGGTATCCACGTTGTTGTTGCCGAACGCGGCGCGGATGAGCTTCTGCACGAGGAAGGTTTCCTCGTTCGTGCAGCGCGAAGAGGTGATGCCGCCGATGGAGTACTTGCCGTACTTCGCCTGGATGCGCTTGAACTCGCTGGCCGCGTAGTTGATGGCCTCATCCCAGGTGGCCTCGCGCCACGGCTCATGGATGGACTTGCGGATGAGCGGTGTGGTGACGCGATCCTCGTGCGTGGCGTAACCGTAGGCAAAGCGCCCCTTGACGCATGCGTGACCCTTGTTCGCGTGACCCTCGCGGTTCGGCGCCATGCGGACGATTTCCACATCGCCGTTGAGGCCGCGGGTTTCCGCCTTGAAGGAGCAGCCCACGCCGCAGTAGGCACACGTGGTGGTCGTCGCCTTGTCCGGCTGACCGAGCGCGACGATGGACTTCTCGATGAGCGCGCCCGTCGGGCAGGACTCCACGCAGGCGCCGCACGAGACGCACTCGGATTCCATGAACGGCTCGTTCTGGCTCGCGGCCACCTTCGAGTCGAAGCCGCGGCCCTGGATCGTGAGCGCGAACGTGCCCTGCACCTCATCGCAAGCGCGCACGCAGCGCGAGCAGACGATGCAGAGCTCGGGATTGAAGCCGAAGTACGGGTTGCTGGTGTCGTGCTGCGCTTCCGCCGGGCTCGCGGGCCAGTGCGTGGCGCCGGGCGCGTAGGAGCTTTCCTTGATGCCGACGGCCGCAGCCATGTCCTGCAGCTCGCAGTGATTGTTCGCCGGGCAGGTGTCGCACTCGAGCGGATGATCCGACACGTACAGATCGATGACGCCCCGGCGCAGCTGCGTGAGCTTCTCCGACTGCGTGCGGATCTTCATGCCGGGCGCGACCGTGGTCGTGCACGAAGCCGGGTAGCCCTTGCGACCTTCGATCTCGACCAGGCACAGGCGACACGAGCCGAAGGCCTTCAGCGTATCCGTGGCGCATAGCTTCGGGACGCTCACGCCCGCAAGAGCCGCCGCACGCATCACGGAGGTGCCTTCCGGCACCGTCACGGGCGTGCCGTCGATCTCCACCGTCACCTGCGTGGTGCTCGGGCTGGCGGGTGTTCCCAGGTCTTTGTAATCGATGGCAAACATGGGCCTCTCCAGGGTGGACGGCGTCCGTGCCGACCTATTGAGCCTTCAACCTATGCGGCATGCAACTCATGCAATTCGCCGCCGGCCTCAATGATCCCGCGCGCGGGCGCGGAAGTCTTCCGAAAAGTGCTTCAGGGCGCTCGTCACCGGGTACGGCGTCATGCCGCCGAGCCCGCAGAGCGAACCCTGGAGCATGGTCTCGCACAGATCCTCGAGCAGCTTCAGGTTCCGCTCGGTGTCGATGCCTTGGATGATGCGGTCCATCACCTCGACGCCACGGGTGGAGCCGATGCGGCACGGGGTGCACTTGCCGCAGGATTCGATGGCGCAGAACTCCATCGCGTAGCGGGCCATGCGGGCCATGTCCACCGTGTCGTCGAAGACCACGATGCCGCCGTGCCCCAGCAAGGCGCCGATGCCGGCGAGCGCCTCGTAGTCCACCTGCACGTCGAACTGGCTGGCGGGGATGTACGCCCCGAGCGGGCCGCCGACCTGAATCGCGCGGATCGGACGGCCGGTGGCCGAGCCTCCGCCATAGTCGTAGAGCAGCTCCTTCAACGTGAGGCCGAACGCCCGTTCGACCAAACCACCGTGCTTGATGTTTCCCGCGAGCTGAATGGGCAGCGTGCCGCGGGACTTGCCCATGCCGAAGTCGCGATAGTGCTGGGCGCCCTTTGCCACGATCACGGGCACGCTCGCGAGCGTGATCACGTTGTTCACGACCGTGGGCTGACCGAAGAGGCCCTTGATGGCCGGCAGCGGCGGGCGAACACGCACTTCGCCGCGCTTGCCCTCGAGGCTCTCGAGCATCGAGGTCTCTTCGCCGCACACGTATGCACCGGCGCCGAGCCGCACTTCGAGATCGAAGCGCCGGCCGCTGCCCATCACGTCCGCGCCCAGATAGCGGGCCTGGTAGGCGGCCGCGATAGCTTCCTTCAGCGCGCGGTACGCGTGCGGATATTCGCAACGCAGATAGATGTAGCCCTGCGTGGCGCCCACGGCGAGGCCCGCGATGGTCATGCCCTCCACGAGCATGAGCGGGTCGCCTTCCATCAGCATGCGGTCGGCGAAGGTGCCGGAATCGCCCTCGTCCGCGTTGCAGGCGATGTATTTCTGCGGGGCGTTCTGATCGAGCACCGTCTTCCATTTGATGCCGGTGGGGAACGCCGCGCCGCCACGGCCGCGCAACCCGGAATCCGTCACCGCCTGAACGACCTCGGCCTGGCTCATGGCCAGCGCGTTCCGCAGGCCCTGATAGCCGCCGTGCGCGACGTAGTCGGACACGCTGACCGGGTCGATGACGCCCACGCGCTCGAAGGTGAGGCGCTGCTGCGTCTTGAGATACGGGTGCTCGGCGATGTTGCCGAGTGCGAGCGGATGCGCCCCGCCCTTGTGGAACCCGGCATCGAAGAGACCGGGCACGTCGCGGGCCGTCACCGGGCCATACGCCACACGACCTGCCGGCGTCACCACCTCGACGAGCGGCTCGAGCCAGAACAGGCCGCGCGATCCGTTGCGCACGATGCGCACCTCGATCTGCCGCGTGCGGGCTTCGGCGGCGATGGCGCGCGCCACACTCTCGGCCCCGAGCGAGAGGGCACTTGCGTCGCGGGGAACGTAGATCTCGTAGGTCAGGGCGCTCATGAGTCGCGTTGCCATTCGGCCAGCAGCTCGTCGAAACGTTCCGGCGTCACGCGGCCGCAGAGCTCTTCATCCTTCAGCAGCGCGGGCGAGCACGCGCAGTTGCCGAGGCAGTACACCGGTTCCAGTGTGAAGCGGCCATCGGGCGTGGTCTCGTGGAAATCCACCCCGAGCCGCTGCTTCACGTGCGCGGTGAGCGCCGCCGCCCCCATGGACTGACAGGCCTCGGCCTGGCAGATGCGCAGCGTGTGGCGTCCGGCGGGATGGCTGCGGAAGTAGTGATAGAACGTCACCACCCCGTGCACTTCCGCTCGGGAGATGTTCAGTTCCTGGGCAATGACGGGCACGGCCGCGGCGGGGATGAACCCCAGCTCGGCCTGCACGCCGTGGAGAATCTCGAGCAGCGCGCCGGGTCGGGCGCGATGGGCCTCGAGGATGCGGAGAACGGCTTCCCGCTGAGCTTGGGCAAGGGCTTGCATGTGGGCGTGGAACGTTAGGGCGGTGCCAGAAACGGTGCAATCAGATTTACAAATTCGAGCTATTCGTCGCGAATATACGTCCGAAGCGTCTGTTTTGGACGGCAAAGTTGGCCGAACGCGAGTGTGTCCGCCATGGAGCAGGCACAGGCGGCCATGCCCTGTGGGGATGCACGCGGCGGGACCTTCCGGGACGCCCTGCCGGGCCTGACGGGCCACTGCTTCCGCGGGTGACCTGCCGGGCCGCCCGCCCCACCGGGGGCGGGGCCAGCGGCAGGCCAGCCCCCCGGGCGCGCGGAGTCATTGCACCGGCCGCGCCTCGCCTTCACTATTCGCCGCCCATGCAGCTCAATCGGTTCGATCTCAACCTCCTGATCGCGCTGGATGCGCTGCTTCACGAGAAAAACGTCACCCGTGCGGCCGAGCGCGTCTTCGTCTCGCAGCCCGCGATGAGCGCGGCGCTGCAGAAGCTGCGCGACTACTTCAACGACCCGCTGCTCGTGCGCGTCGGGCGGGACATGCAGCTCACCCCGCGCGGGCTGTCGCTCGTCGAGCCCGTGCGCGAGGCGCTGCTTCGCATCCAGATCACGCTCGGCACCCAGCCCACGTTCGATCCGGCGAGGGTCGAGCGCAGCTTCACCGTCATCTGCTCGGCGGACGCGCACCTGCGCGTGATGCCCGGCGCGCTTCGCCGCGTGGTCCGCGAGGCGCCCGGCGTTCAATGCCACCTCGAGCAGTTCTCCGAAACCACCCTTTCCCGCCTCGAATACGGCGATGCGGACCTGTACCTCGGCATGAACATGCTCACGGTGCTCGGGGCACGCGCCTTTCCGGAGTGGCTGCGCGTGGTGGACATCCGACCCGTCGAGTGGGTGTGCGTGGTCTCGGCGAACAACCCGCAAGTGACCGAGGAGCTCACGGAGCAGCAGTTCAGGACGCTGCCGCACGTGATCGGCTGGCCGCAGAGTCACAGCGTGCC
>JADGHX010000001.1 GCA_019683695.1 Steroidobacteraceae bacterium | reverse complement strand
GGGTTGTGAGGCAGGCTGAAAACACAGGACGTGTTTTCAGCAGCCCCCCAGGGATGGGTCTTACGGCCGGTGCCTCACAACCCCTCTTCGCCCGAGGCCCCGCCCTGGCACAGCGTCTCCGTTCATGCCTGCAGATGCGCCACTACCACCAACGCGCCCGCACACTCAACAAAGGCGCACGCGGTGCGCAACACGCACGGCGGGCACGCAAGGCTGCGCCGCACATCAGGAAAGTGCAGCGCCAAGCTCCGCAATCAGATCTTTCACGTCTTCCACGCCGACAGACAGCCGCACGAGGCTGTCGCTGATGCCGAGCTGAGCCCGCATCGCCGGCGGGAGCGACGCATGCGTCATGAGCCCCGGATGCTCGATCAGGCTTTCGACGCCGCCGAGGCTCTCGGCCAACGCGAAAAGATGGCAGCGTTCGAGGAAGCGCCGTGCGTCCTGCAGCCCACCGCGCAATTCCGCTGTGATGATGCCACCGAAGCCACCGCGCATCTGGCGTTTCGCGACCGCGTGCTGGGGATGACTGGGCAAGCCCGGATAGATCACGCGCGCAACCTTCGGGTGTGACTCGAGGAACTGCGCCACCGCCAGGGCATTCGCGCAGTGCCGTTCCATGCGCAGCGCCAGCGTCTTGATTCCGCGCAGAGTGAGGAAGGAGTCGAACGGGCTCGAAATGCCACCTACCGCGTTCTGCAGATAGGCGAGTTTCTCCCGAAGCGCGTCGGCGCCGTGCCGAACCACCGCCGCGCCGCCGATGGCGTCCGAGTGGCCATTGAGATACTTCGTGGTCGAATGCACCACGATGTCGAAGCCGTGCTCCAGCGGCCGCTGCAGGTAGGGCGTGGCAAATGTGTTGTCGCACACGCTCAGGATGCCGCGACGGCGCGCCACGGCCGCCACTGCCGCCAGATCCACGATCTTCAGCAGCGGGTTGGTCGGCGTTTCCACCCAGATGAGGCGTGTGTTCGGGCGGATGGCGGCTTCGAGCGCGGCCGGGTCCGTGAGATCCACGAACGATACCTCGTGCCCCGCCGAGCGCTTGCGCACGTTCTCGAGCAGGCGATAGCTGCCGCCATACAGGTCGTGCATGGCGATGATATGGGAGCTGGCATCGAGCAGGTCCACGATTGTCGCGGACGCCGCCAGCCCCGATGCGAAGGCGAACCCGGCCGCGCCGCCCTCGAGATTGGCGATGCAGGCCTGAAGCGCATCGCGCGTGGGGTTCGCGGTGCGCGAGTACTCATAGCCCTTGTGGACGCCGGGGCTCGACTGCACGTAGGTCGAGGTGGCGTAGATGGGCGGCATCACCGCCCCGGTGAGCGGATCGGGCCGCTGGCCCCCATGAATGACACGTGTTCCGAATTCGAGATCCTCTGTCGCGCTCGTCATGCTCTCTCCGATCACCCGTCCACCTGCCGCCGGCGCAGCCAGTTGAGCAGGTCGATACGCGTGACCAGGCCCAGGAACGCCTCGCCGTCCATCACGATGGCCACCATGCCGCGCCGGAAGATTTCCATGAGCCGGGTGACGGGCGCATCCGCCGGCACCGTGACCAGATGGCTTTCCATCGCCTCCGTCACCGGCTCGTTGAAGTGCTGCGGGTTGGAGAACACTTCGAGCAGGATATCTTCCTCGTCCACGATACCGACGATGCGGCCGTTGTCCATCACCGGCAGCTGCGACACATCGTACAGCTTCATGCGGCGATACGCTGCGAGCACGGTTTCGGATGTGCTCACCGTCACCGCCGCGTGCTCCCAGTGCCGGCGCGCGATCAGGTCGCGCAGATCGCCGAAGCGCTCGCGCTCGAGGAATCCCTGATCGATCATCCAGTAGTCGTTGTAAACCTTGGAGAGGTACTTGTTGCCGCTGTCGCAGACGAACGTGACGACGCGTTTGCGCGTCTTCTGCTCACGGCAGAAGCGCAGGGCCGCGGCGACGAGCGTGCCCGTGGACGTGCCTGCGATGATGCCTTCCTTCCGGAGCAGCTCGCGGCAGGTGTGGAAGCTTTCCTTGTCCGGAATGCTGTAGGCGGTCTGGATGCGCGAGAGGTCTGCCACTGCGGGAATGGCATCGCCGCCGATGCCCTCCACCAGCCAGGAGCGCTCGCCCTTGCCCACCTGGCCGGTGCGCACGTAGTTGGCGTAGATGGAACCGACCGGGTCCGCCAGAACGATCTGCACCTGCGGCGCCACGCGAGCGAAGAAACGGGAGAGCCCCGTGGCCGTGCCGCCCGTGCCGACGCCGCAGACAATCGCATCCACGTCGTGCCCCATCTGCTCCCAGATTTCGGGCGCGGTGGTCTCTTCGTGCGCGGCGGGGTTGGCCTCGTTGCCGAACTGATTCACGTACAGGGAGTTCGGAATCTCCTGCGCGAGCCGCGCGGCACGGTCCTGGTAATAGTCGGGGTGGCCCTTGTGGACGTCGGAGCGGGTCATGACGACCTCGGCGCCCATGGCCTTCAGGTGAAAGATCTTCTCCTGGCTCATCTTGTCGGGGATCACGAGCAGGAGCCGATACCCCTTCTGGGCCGCCACCAGCGCAAGGCCCAGCCCGGTGTTGCCGGCCGTGGCCTCGATGAGCGTGCCGCCCGGCCGGATGCGCCCCTCCCGCTCGGCGGCTTCGATGAGATAAAGGCCGACGCGATCCTTGATCGAGCCGCCGGGGTTCTGGTTCTCCAGCTTCAGGAAGAGCTCGCACGGGCCGGTATCGAGGTGACGTGCCGCGAGAAGCGGAGTGCGCCCGATCATTTCGAGCGCGTTCGAGTACACGGGAAGTGGCATGCACGCAGTCCCCTGTGACGAGCGCGAAATTGTACGTCAGGCGCGGGGCGCGCCGCGCACGCTGCAACGGTTCGGGCGAATCCCTGAAATCCTTGAGAAATCGACGTCATCGCCGGCGGAGTTACGGCCGCGCCTCCGCTCGTCATTTTGCTCGTCCTCCCAGACCGCAATCCGGCCTGCGCGCCCTGCATACAGTGCCGCTCGCCGCCCACCACTGTATGAGTGCGTTCGAGCGTGTGCCGCGCATGCGCTGCCGGCAACGCTCTTATAAAATGCTGCGATTTCTCGCGTGCTCTTCACGCTAGTGAATACTGCTGTGAGCACGGGCTCGCAGTCGCTCGGACTTGGGGCGCAACTCCAATGGCACCAGATGCGCTGGACGAGTCGCCCCGTTCGCCCCTCACAGCGCCCGGCGTCGTCCGGGCGTTGCGCGGGCGATTGAATCAGGAAGCCAGATGAACGACGTCTCCCGCGACGCCATCGTTGTGCGTGGCGCGCGCCAGAACAATCTCAAGAACCTCGATCTCGACATTCCGCTCAACGAGCTGGTGGTCGTCACCGGCGTGTCGGGCTCGGGCAAGTCCTCGCTGGTGTTCGACACGCTGTACGCGGAAGGCCAGCGCCGCTACGTCGAGACGTTCTCGCCTTACGCCCGCCAGTTCCTCGACCGGATGGACAAGCCTCAGGTCGACAGCATCGCGGGAATTCCGCCCGCCATCGCCATCGACCAGACCAACCCGGTGCGCACGTCGCGCTCCACCGTGGGCACGATGACGGAGCTGAACGATCACCTGAAGCTCTTGTTCGCACGCGCGGGCGCGCTCTTCTGCCGGTGCTGCGGCAAGCCCGTCCGGCGGGACACCGCGGAGAGCATCTACACGGAGCTGCAGAGCCGCGCCCAGCGCGCGGGAGACCCTCGCCTGTTGCTCTGTTTCCCGGTGCCCGTTCCCGCGACCTTCAAGGAAAGCGAAGTCCGGGAGCTGCTGGAAAAGCAGGGCTACACGCGCTTCTTCGAAGGCACGCCCGTGAATGGGGTGGCAACATCCGCTGCCGCCGCCGGGGCCGCAGCCGATCCGAAGCCTGCCGCTCGTGCGCGCGGGAAGAGCGCGCGCAAGCGCGCGTCGGAAAAGCGCGAAGAGAAGCCGAAGATCCTCGAGGTCGTGCAGGACCGCTTCCGCATCGGGAATGCGGAACGCGGCCGGGTGCTGGAATCGCTGGAATCCGCCCTGCGTGTGGGCCGTGGGCGCGTGAGCGTGCACGTCGTCGACGATTCGGACCCGCCGCGCAGCCTCGACTGCTGGCGCTTCTCCAGCGAGCTGCACTGTGCGGATTGCGACCTGTCGTATCGCGAGCCGATCCCGAGCCTCTTCTCCTTCAACTCGCCTGTTGGCGCGTGCGAAACGTGCCGCGGATTCGGTCGCACCATCGGCATCGATTACGGCCTCGTCATTCCGGACGAAGGCAAATCGCTGCGTGCCGGTGCCGTGCGCCCGTGGCAGACGCAGTCGTACAAGGAATGCCAGGACGATCTGCTCAAGTTTGCGAAGAAGCGCGGCATTCCGCTCGACCGCCCGTGGCGCGAGCTGAGCGCGGAGCACCGCGCGTGGGTCATCGAAGGCGAAGGCTCCTGGAGCCAGGGCGTCTGGTACGGCGTGAAGCGCTTCTTCGACTGGCTCGAAACCAAGGCGTACAAGATGCACGTGCGCGTGCTGCTGTCACGCTACCGCGCGTACACGCCCTGCACCACGTGTAACGGCGCCCGGCTCAAGACGGAAGCACTGCTGTGGCGCCTCGGCAGCCGGGAGCTGGCCGATTCCGTGCTGGACCCTGGCCAGCGCTTTCGCCCGAACGGCGTGGAGTGGGACGAGGCCACGCTTCGCTCACTCCCCGGCCTCACCGTGCACGATCTGATGCTGCTGCCCGTCGAGCGAGCGTGTGAGTTCTTCCGCAAGCTCGAGTTGCCGCAGCCACTCGATGAGGCCACGGACCTGCTGCTCGGCGAGATCCGCACCCGCTTCACTTATCTCACCGACGTGGGGCTCGGCTACCTCACGCTGGACCGGCAGTCGCGAACGCTGTCGGGCGGAGAGGTGCAGCGGATCAATCTCACCACCGCACTCGGCACCTCACTCGTCAACACACTGTTCGTGCTCGATGAGCCGTCCATCGGGCTGCATCCGCGCGACATGCTGCGCGTGATCGGCGTGATGAAGCGGTTGCGCGATGCCGGCAACTCGCTGGTCGTGGTGGAGCACGATCCGCAGATCATGCTGGAGGCGGATCGCATCCTCGATCTCGGCCCTGGCGCAGGTGAGCGCGGCGGACAAGTAGTGTTCTTCGGCACACCGCGCGAGATCCGGCGTCACGATCGCTCACTCACCGGCGATTACCTCAGCGGCCGAAAGGTTGTCGCGCAACCTTCCGACGCCACGCCTCCGGGCGCGAGCACCGGGCGCGGCGCGGTCATCGACAGCGATGGCGCCGTGGTCGCGGAGGCCCGCCCGAACAGGTGGATCGAGCTCGGAGGCGTTCGCCAGCACAATCTGAAGAACCTCACCGTGCGCATTCCGCTCAAGCGCCTGGTGTGCGTGACGGGCGTGTCGGGCTCCGGAAAGTCCACGCTCGTGGAGGATGTGCTCTACCCCGCCCTGATGAAATTCCTCGGCAGGCCCACGGAGGCGCCGGGCGAGTTCGACACGCTGAAGGGCGCGGATCTCATCGACGACGTGGTGCTGGTGGACCAGAGCCAGATCGGTCGCACGACGCGCTCCAATCCCGCAAGCTACGTAGGCGCGTTCGACTGCATTCGCGAGCTGTTCGCCGCGGAGCCGGCGTCGCAGGAGCGGCGCTACTCCGCCGGCACGTTCAGCTTCAACTCCGGAAACGGGCGCTGCCCCACGTGCGGCGGCAACGGCTTCGAGCATGTGGAGATGCAGTTCCTCTCGGACGTTTACCTGCGCTGCCCCGACTGCAATGGCCGGCGCTACCGCGAGGAAGTGCTGGAGATCAAGCGCGAGGGCGCCAACAAGCGCCGGGCGAGCATCGCGGACGTGCTCGACATGACGGTGACCGAAGCGCTCGAGTTCTTCGCGGACTCGCGCGAGGTGGCCGCACGCCTCGCGCCACTGGCCGACGTGGGCCTCGAGTACGTGAAGCTCGGGCAGCCCGTGCCCACGCTCTCCGGTGGCGAAGCGCAACGCCTGAAGCTTGCCGGGCATCTCGCCGCGGCAGGCAGTGTCGCCTCGAGCACCACGCATCACGGCAAGCTGTTCCTGTTCGACGAACCGACCACGGGTCTGCACTTCGAGGACGTGGCGAAGCTGCTGCGCGCCTTCCGCAAGCTGCTGGCCGCCGGGCACTCGCTGCTCGTGATCGAGCACAACCTGGACCTCATTCGCGCGGCCGACTGGATCATCGATCTCGGGCCCGAGGGCGGGGACCGTGGCGGCGAGATTGTCTGCGTGGGCACGCCCGCTGAAGTACGCGCAAATGCGCGTTCGTTCACGGGCCAGGCTCTGGCGGCATACGAGCAGGCGCTCGCGACCGATGCGCCGCTTGTCACGGCAGTGGGTTCACTGAACGCGGTGCACGAACCTGCGGGCGCGTTGCGTGTGGAAGAACCGCGCGTGTCGTACGGACGCGAGACACGGCGCACAGCAAACGCCGTGGTGATTCACAACGCACGCGAACACAACCTCAAGAACATCGATGTGCGGATTCCGCGAGACTGCTTCACGGTCGTGACGGGCGTTTCCGGCTCCGGCAAATCCACGCTGGCGTTCGACATTCTTTTCAACGAGGGACAACGCCGTTACCTCGAATCGCTGAACGCCTACGCGCGCCAGTTCGTGCAGCCCGCCGCGCGGCCGGATGTGGATGCGATTTACGGCATTCCGCCGACGGTGGCGATCGAGCAGCGCACGAGCCGCGGCGGCCGCAAGAGCACCGTGGCGACGCTCACGGAGATCTATCACTTTCTCCGGCTGCTGTACGTGAAGCTGGGCACCCAGCACTGCCCGGACTGCCACGTTCCCATCGAGCCCCAGAGCGCCGCATCCATCGCCGCGCGACTGCTGCGGGACTATCGCGACAAGCGCATTGCGCTGCTGGCGCCGCTGGTCGTTGCGCGCAAGGGCTATTACACGGACCTTGCGAAGTGGGCGGCAAAGAAGGGCTTCAGGACGCTGCGCGTGGATGGTGCGAACGTGTCGACACGCCAGTGGCCGCGCCTGTCGCGCTTCAAGGAGCACACGATCGAGCTGCCTGTCGCCGAGATCGACGTCGACGCGAAATCCGACACTGCGCTTCACGAAGCGCTGAATCGCGCGCTCGACTTCGGTAAGGGACTCGTGCACGTGCTCGGCCCGAAGTCCGACAAGGTGACCGTGTTCTCCACGCGGCGCGCGTGCCCCTCCTGCGGCCGCAGCTTCTCGGAGCTGGACCCGCGCCTCTTTTCGTTCAACTCGAAGCACGGCTGGTGCGAGAGCTGCTACGGCACCGGCGTGGAGATGCCGGGCTTCGACGAGGAGCAGACTGGCGAAGAAGTCTGGTGGAACGAGTGGTACGAGCACGAGCCCACGCCCTGCCCCGACTGCGAGGGCCAGCGGCTGAATCCGGTCGCGCTGAACGTGCTCTTCCGGGATCGGAGCATCGCCTCCCTCACTCGCGAGCCCATCGAGAGCGCGTCTGCGTTTTTCGCGAAGCTGAAGCTGAATGCCCGCGAGCGCGAGATCGCCCGCGATCTGCTGGCCGAGATTCGCGCGCGCCTGCAGTTCCTCGAGCGCGTGGGGCTTGGATATCTCGCGCTCGACCGCTCCGCGCCGACGCTGTCGGGCGGTGAAGCGCAGCGCATTCGCCTGGCCGCGCAGCTCGGCTCGAATCTGCAGGGCGTGTGCTATGTGCTCGATGAGCCCACCATCGGACTACATCCGCGCGACAACGGGATTCTGCTCGACTCGCTGGCGGAGCTCGCATCGCACCGGAACACGCTCGTGGTGGTGGAGCACGATGAAGACACCATTCGCCGCGCCGATCACGTCGTCGATCTCGGCCCCGGCGCGGGCGTTCGCGGCGGCGAGATCGTCGGCGAAGGCAAGGTGGACGACCTGATCCGCAACCCGCGCTCGATCACGGGCCGCTTCCTTCGCGAGCCGCTCTCGCATCCCGAGCAGCCGCATCGGGCCGTGGACGCCCAGACGCCGTTCCTCAAGCTCGAGCGCGTAGAGCTTCACAACGTGCGCAAGGCCGACATCCGCATTCCGCTCGGGCGGCTTGTCGTGATCACCGGCGTGTCGGGTTCCGGCAAATCGACGGTGGCCCGTGACGTGCTGTACACGAATTTGAAGCGTCTCGTCGGTGAGGGAGCCGGCGCGAATGGCGGCCGCAACGGCAACGGCGAATCGGACGACGCGCGCACCGGCCGGAACTCCGGCCGCAACGGCTCGAAGGCGCGCAAAGGTCGGGTGACGGCACGGAACGGCAACCCCAGCGGCGCGCGGGCGCGATCCGCTCGGGCGCTCGAGCTCATCGGTTGCCGTGCCATTCGCGGCGTCGAGCACATCGACCGCGTGCTTGAGGTGGACCAGACGCCGATCGGGAAGACCCCACGGTCCTGCCCCGCAACGTACATCGGCTTCTGGGATGACATTCGCCGCATCTTTGCCGGGACGACAGAAGCGCGCATCCACGGGTACACCGCAAGCCGCTTCTCCTTCAACACCGCTGGCGGACGCTGCGAGGGCTGCGAGGGCCAGGGCGTGAAGACCATCGAGATGAACTTCCTGCCCGACGTGAAGGTGCTCTGCGATGTGTGCAACGGCCAGCGCTTCAATTCCGAAACGCTCGCCGTGACCTGGCGCGACAAGAACATCGGCGAGGTGCTCAACATGAGCGTGGACGATGCCGTGGAGTTCTTCCGCGCGCACCCGCGCGTGCATCACGCCCTGAAGCTCCTGCAGGACGTGGGGCTTGGCTACCTCACGCTGGGCCAGCAGAGCCCCACGCTGTCAGGCGGAGAGGCCCAGCGCATCAAGCTCGTCACCGAGCTTGCGAAGGTGCGTGGCGAGGCCGATCGCGCGCTTCGCCAGAAGCCGCGCCGCACGCTCTACGTGCTCGATGAGCCCACGGTCGGGCTGCACATGGCCGACGTCGAAAAGCTCATCCACGTGCTGCATCGGCTGGTGGACGCCGGAAACAGCGCCGTGGTCGTGGAGCACAATCTCGACGTGATGGCCGAGGCGGACTGGATCATCGACATGGGCCCGGAGGCCGGGGACCGCGGCGGACAAGTTGTCGCCGAAGGCACGCCGGCCGCGGTGGCCCGCAAGCGCGCGAGCTCGCACACGGGCCGGGTGCTGCACGAGTTCCTGCGCGAGCGCACGCGCAGAACGGCGGCGGCCTGACGCCGGGCGCGTCGCACAGGGCCTGGAAACATCGAATGAATTAACATCGCGCCGTGAAACACGATCTCGTTTGCTGGAAGTGCGGCTTCTCGCTCGAGGCCCTCACGCTGCCTCTGCGGCGGCTGGATGAATGCCCCAAGTGCCGGGCGGAGCTTCACGTGTGCCGCATGTGCGTGGACTACGACACGCGCGTCGCCAAGCACTGTCGCGAGCCCACCGCGGAGGAAGTGCGCGACAAGACGCGCGCCAACTTCTGCGATTACTTCAAGCCCCGCCCGGGCGCCTACACACCGCCCAACACGGCCGAAGTGGACAAGGCACGAGCGGAGCTCGAAAAGCTCTTCGGGAAGGGCTGAACGATCCCGCGGAGAACCGCACGTTTGCGAGCACGGAGCAGGCCCTGCCCGTGCTCGTCTACACCAATCACGCTCTGCAGGGGCGAAGGAATGTGTTCGCGCCTCGCGGTGCGAAGCTGGCGCGGCGCGAGTTGATGCGATCGCGCACCGGCCCGCTTCGCCGCGCGATGTGGCGCGAATCAGTTCCGCCGAACGCGTTCCGTCAGCCGATCGAGCAGCTTGGCGAACGGTGTGTCCTTCTGGACTTCCATGCGCAGATGGCGCACGC
This sequence comes from Steroidobacteraceae bacterium, assembly GCA_019683695.1. GTDB lineage: Bacteria > Pseudomonadota > Gammaproteobacteria > Steroidobacterales > Steroidobacteraceae > JADGHX01. Next base: position 143,022 of record JADGHX010000001.1, on the reverse strand, counting down.
CCGTGTCGTTCAGCACTTCGACGCCGTTATCGATCTCGAGCTCGCTGGCGCCCAGGATCTCGAGCGTTTCCTCCAGCGTCTTCGGCGGGCGGTGCTCCCGCGCGCGCACGCGGCCGAGCGGTTTCTTCTTTGGTGCCGTGCGTGCGGCAGGCTTCTCGGGCGGCTTGGCCGCGGGGGCCGGCGGAGGCGGCGCCGGCTCGTCATCAAACAGCTTGAACTCGTCGACCTTGGGCTCCGGCGCCTTCTTCTTCGGCATCGGGGACACCACGGCGCTCTTGTTTTCCTCCGCCGTGGCGCGCGCCTTCTCCTGCGGGCTCACAGGCACCACGGCCACACTGTTGAACTCGGACCGGACGTAGTACGCCACCTGCTTGGCGGAAATGGCGTCGGAGAAGAATCCCAGACGCAGCCCGTACCACTTGCGGCCTTCGCGGCTGCCTTCCACCGTGTACAGCGTGTACGCGCTGAAGATGGCCAACGGCGGCACCTTGTCCAGCTCGACGGGCTGCACGGACCAGTAGAGCTGCACGGCGAAGGCCACCGGCGCGTTGTCCCGAACGGCTTCCTTCAGCGCCTGCAGTGTCTGCGTGTCATCCGGCTTGAGGAGCGAGATGCCCGAACTGGCGGCATCGTTGGCTCCAGACGTATCGCTGCGCCGGTTCTCGAGTATGCGCAGCACCTGGGTATCCGAGAGTGTGGAAGACGCGTCAGCCGCGGGCCTGCCGGTGGGTTGAACGGGTGCCTTCGCGCGCGACGCTTCTGGCGCCGGCGCGCGTGGGCCGTGAGCGGCAGGCGGCTGAGCCCGCACACCCGCCGCGCCGGGCGCAGCACGCGCAACCGAAGGTGCGGAACCCGTGGGTGCGGCGCTGGGGCGGTATGCCGGCGCCTGCATCTGGCGCGTGTCGGCGCCGGTATCGTCGAGCGCCGCCATGACTTCGCGAACGTTCGATGCCGAAAGAAGATCGGGCACCGGCGCCTTCCTGGCGGTGGGCTTCGTCGCAGCGGGCCTTGCGCCAGCGATAGCCGCGGGAGCAGTGGCACCCGGCGGCCTGCCGGGAACAGAAGGCGCCGCGTGCGCGGGCGCGCGCGCTTGCGCGCCAATGCTGGCTGACTGAGCGGACGCAGCCGCCGGGCGAGCAACGCGTGCTTGCGCTGGTGACGTAGCCGGTGCGGGCGCCGTCGCGAGCACGGGCTGCATGAGCATGGACGGTGTTGCTGTTTTCGCAGCCTGCGCAACGGGTGCCGCCTTGAGCGTCGGGACAACAACGTTCGGGGGCGGCGGAGCGGCGACGCTGCGTGAGAGTTGAGCCGTGACGCCGACCACGCGCGCATTCGCGGCCGTGGGCGGCGGAGGCAATTGCTTTGCGAGCTCGGCAGCCGCAGCGCGCGCGCGCAACTTCTTGCCCGGCGCTTCGCCGGCCCACGCGCCCGGGTAGATGTCGCGCACGACGGCCAGCCACTCTTCGGCTTCGGCCAGCGTGGCGAAGTAGCCCATGTGAAGACGGAACCGCTCGCGGTTGTCCTCGCGCCGGCGGCTCACGAAAAAGGTGAAGCGCTTGAGCTCGGGTGCTTCCGGATGCGACAGCGCCATCGGCGTTGTCGACGAACAGAGATTGATGACGAAAGGACCCGGCGCGGATGCGCTCTCCGCACCCTCTTCGGCTTCCGGACCAGGTGCTTCACCGGCCGCCATGCGTGCTTGTGGACCCATGTTCGTTCCCCGACCCCGTGTTCCAGACACCCGCCGGTTGTGCGGAGAGCGTTCTGGACATGGCGGGAGGGTCCTGCTGGGGACCGCGCGTGGCGCGTCCGTGGCAGCCCCGCCGTCATAGGAGCGCGCTCCAGTAGACCGGTGGCTTTGCGTCCCCGCCTTTCGACGGGTTTGCCCTTTTCACTTCAGGCAATCAGTGTCAACGCGTCGCGGTTGAGCGTCAAGCCGCCTTATGTGCACTGACTCTCACCCCCTCGCGGCGACAGCGGGGGATTCTACTTAGCGACACGACATAAGCCGAAGCGTTGCCGATTGGCTACGGTGGCAGGCGGCCGGCGCTGACGAAGCGCTTCTTGTAATACGGGTCGTCCAGATACGCGTACGACACGACGCGCCCGGTGCTCGGCGCATGAATGAACCGCCCGTCGCCGGCATAAATGCCGACGTGATCCACGCGCCGCTTGATGCGGAAGAACAGGAGATCGCCCGTCGTCAGCTCGTCCCGATCCACGGGACGTGCCGCCTTGCGCTGATCGGCGGCTGTGCGCGGCACCGTGATGCCGAGCTGATCGAAGCTGTAGAACACGAGGCCACTGCAGTCGAAGCCCCGCGGGTCTTCGCCGCCGTAGCGATAGGGCGTGCCGATGAACCGTTGAGCAATCTGCACGAGCTGCTCCCCGCGTGTGGGCTCGCGAAGGCGCGAAGTGACCGATTCGCGCTCCGCGCCGCTGCCGGGTGTGGTCACCGTGCTCGCACAGCCCGCTGCGAGGAACGCAAGCACGACGAGAGTGACGAGGCCGCGCACGCTCATGAGGTTCGCTGACGACTCGGTTGCCCTCGGTTCAGCTCAACTGCCCCGAGGTTATCCGTGGCGTGCGAACCGGGTCCACTCAGCGGGGGGCGATGTTCCGCGTAGCAGGCAGCAGCCGCGACCTGCAGCGTGGCCGTGATCAGCCGACGTGGCGAATCTCGCTGGCCCCGGCCCCGTTCACTGCCATGGTGCGGGCCTGAAGCAGCTCGGTGACGGCGGGCGGCGTAAGCGGGCGCGCCAGGTAGTATCCCTGCGCAACGTCGCAGCGACGTTCGCGCAGGAACTCCAGCTGCTCCACCGCTTCGATGCCCTCGGCCACCACGCGTTTGCCGAGCGCGTGCGCCATCACGACGATGGTCTCCACGAGCGTGGCCGCCGACGGGTTCTGCGGCACTTCCTCGAGGAACGTGCGGTCGATCTTCACCGTGCCGATCGGGTACTGCCGCAGGTAGTTGAGAGACGAGTAGCCCGTGCCGAAATCGTCCAGCGCGAGATGCACGCCGGCTTGCGCGAGTCGCACGAGCGCGGAGCCCGCGGCTTCATCCGCGAACACGCTTTCCGTCAGCTCGAGCTCGAGCAGATCCGGCGGAATGTTGTACTTGTCGAGCGCCCGGCGGACCACCTTCGGAAACTCCGGGTGCTTCAGCTGCTGCGCCGACACGTTCAGCGCGAGCCGCGGGGGCGCGATGTTCTGCTCGCGCCACTCGGCCAGCTGCGCACACGCCGCTTCCAGCACCCAGCCACCAATGTCGACGATGAGCCCGCTCTCTTCCGCCGCGGGCACGAAGTCTCCGGGGAAGCGCACACCGTCACGCGGCGTCTGCCAGCGCAGCAACGCTTCCAGGCCCGCAAGGCTCCCGTCCGCAATCGAGAACTGCGGCTGGTAGAACAGCGAGAACTCGCGCCGGCGGAGCGCCCGATGCAGACCGGTCTCCGTGGGGGCGGAGGGCTTCACCGTCATGTTCACATCGAAGAACTGGGCGCGGCCGCGACCCAGATCCTTCGCGCGGTACATGGCGGTGTCGGCGTTCCGCATCAGCTCTTCGATGGTCATGCCATCGTCGGGGAACAGCGTGATACCGATGCTCGCGCACACGTACTGATCACGCCCGCCGAGATTCACCGGAAGCTGGAGGGACTCGATGATGCGCTCGGCAACGGCGCGCGCCGCGTCCGGATCGATGACGTTGCGCAGGATGACCGTGAATTCGTCGCCGCCGAGGCGTGCAACCGTATCGCCTTCCTTCACGCAGGAGCGCAGGCGCTGCGCCACGATGGTGAGCAGCTGGTCGCCGGCGGGATGGCCCACCGAATCGTTCACGCTCTTGAAGTGGTCCAGGTCGATGTAGAGCAGCGCGCCGCGGCTGAGCCCCGCGGTGGCGCTCGCCAGCTCCTGGTTGAGCCGATCCAGAAACAGCAGGCGGTTCGGCAATGCGGTGAGCGGATCGTAGTGCGCCTGGCGATGCAGGCGTTCGTCGCGCGCGTTTTTCGACAGCGCCATGGCGAGGCGGTGAGCGAACTCGCTGCCACACTCGGCCACGTGGGGATCGAGCGCGGGCGCTTCGCGGTAACCCACCGCGAGAATGGCCCCGACGCGATCCTCCGGCATCACCGGCCACACCCAGAAGAACTCCGAGCCGATCTCGTTCATGGGCCGCAGAAAGCTGTGGCGACGCTCCTCGCAGCGGGTGATGGTGAGACCTTCGGTTTCTGCCTCGAGCGTTGCGAGCATGTCGTCGTCCAGCTCGACGCGGCTCACGGGCAGGCCGGTGTGGCCGTTGGCCGCGAGATAGATGCGGCCGCGGCCGCGCGCGTCCACGTCCAGCAGCGTGATGCTCACGCTGTGACAACGCGTCACGGCCTGCACGCGCTCCAGAATGGACTCCAGTATCTGCTCGAGTTCCGCCGGCCCGAGCAGCAACTGGTCGATCTCGGCCAGCGTTTCCATCGCGCGAAACCGCTCCTCGAGGCTCGCGGCGCACGCGTTGAACGTGCGCAGGAGCTCGCGCGGCTCGTCGACCGCATCCACGCTCAGCCGGTCGAACTTGCGGTTCGCGAGACCGCGCAGGCCGTTTTCGATGAGCCGCAGCGCCGGGAGGTTGCGCCGGGCGAGGTAGGTGGCGCCGATCGCGGAGAGCAGCACGGCGAGCCCGATGCCCCAGGGCAGCAGGCCCCAGATCTCCCGCGAGCGCGCGAAGACGGACACGCGCCGCTCCAGCGCCACGACCGCCCAGGGCACCGTGGTGATGCGCTCATCCACGAGGGGCAGATGCGTGAGCACGCCCATCCACTCCTCGCCGGAGCCGTGCCACGACATGGCGTGGCTCGGCGCATTGCTGGCGCTGGTGCGCTTGATGTGCTCGCCGAACATCGCGCCGGTTTCCTCGAGCAGCGGCACGGTGGACTGCAGGACGGCGCCGTCCGCGTCGACGACGGCGACGGGCGTGCCGTTCGACTGCAGGGTGCTCAGGTCTTTCCACACCCAGTCCGCCGCGAGCTCCAGATACGCGAGGCGGCTCTGCCCGCCCGCGATCACCCCGCGGACGAGGAACAGTGTTGGTTGCTGCCCCTGGATCACGGCGCGCATCACGACCGTGCGCCCGGCTTCCAGGGCCAGCATCTGCGCCGGCGTGGGTTTCAGACCGGAGTCGCCCCCGGCCAGCAGGCCGTCACGATCGACCACGACCGCGGTCTTGAAGGCGCGTGAATTGACGATCTGCTGCTTGAGGAGGGAGCCGTCGTAGCCCACGTCGCGCGCCGTGAGGGATTGCGCGATGGTTTCCGCCGCACCCAGACGCGAGCGCAAGCTGCGTGCGTAGGCCTGACTCACCCCGACCAGGCGCCGCTCGGCCAGGTTCGCGGCCGTTTCGGCCGCCGTCTGCGCCGCCAGCGCGGTGAGCACCACAAGGGGAACCACAGTGGCCACGACGAACGTAATGGCGATCCGCCGTCCCATGCGGCTCTTGAATACAGAGTCAATCATCCGGATTGGTCAGCTTCAGGCTGGTGTGCGCGTTCCCCGGTGTGATTTTTTCGCAAAACGCACGCAGCCTTGTGAGCGTTACGTCAATGTAGCCAAGTGTGAGGTCCACTCTCCCCACCGGAATGTTAACTGGGTCACGTTACACTGGGCACACATGAACATCCGGGGAAGTGCATCCGAGCGCGCGTTGCGGCGAGCCACTGTGTGGCTGCTGTCGTTCACCGTGCTGTTCATGTTCTACGCGTCGCTCTACCCGTTCGATTTCGACATCGGCCGGCTCGGCGCCTTCGGTGCGGACGATCTTGCGCGCAGCCTCACCTGGCGCAAGCCGCCGCGCACGGATCTGGTGGCGAACCTCATCTTCTACCTGCCTTTCGGCGCGCTGGTCGCCTCGCTCACACCGCGCCGCTGGGGCGTGGTACGCCGCGTGCTCTTCACCCTGGGTGTTGGCGCCGCGCTATCGACTCTCATCGAGTGCTTGCAGGTGACCACGACAACGCGAGACCCCTCGATCACAGATGTGATCCTGAACGCGCTGAGCGCCGGCTCCGCTGCGCTCCTTGCACTCAGTGCGCGCGGGCTCGGTTTGCAGCCTGCGCTGCCGGAACTGCGTTCCGCGCGTGCGGATGTGGTTGCCGTGCTCATCATCGCGATCTGGATCGCATCCCATGCGGCGCCCTTCATGCCGACGACGCGCTTCGTGTGGTACTTCAGCAATCCGGAGCGCGCGCTCGACTGGCACTGGTCGAGCGGCGCGTTCGCGGGCTTCTTCGCTAGCTACATTCTTGTCGGTGCCGTCCTGCGCAGTCAGCTGCGGCCGCAAAGTTTCTGGCGGCTGTTCTTCGCGCTTGCGGCACTCGTTCTCATTGCGCGCATCGTGTTTCGCGAGCAGCGGCTGGAGTTGAACGAATGCCTCGCACTGTTGCTCGCGTTGCCGATGATCTGGCAGGTGCTGCACGCACCGGAGCAGGCGGCGTATCGGCTCGCTGTGGTGTGGGCCCTGCCTGCGTTCGTGTTCTTCGCGCTCGCACCGTTCGCTTTTTCCGCGCAGGTGCCGCGGTTCGAATGGACCACGCTGCCGCCGCTCACGGCACGACTCGGCAGCGGCGACCCCGGCCTGCTGGAGATGGCTTTCTTCTACACGGGCGCGGTATGGCTGCTGCGCGAAGCACGCCTGTCGTTGAAAGCCACGGTCATCGGCATGCTCACTACGACCTTGCTCGTGGAGATTGCGCAGGCATGGCAGCCCGGGCGAAGCGCGCAGCTCTTTGGCCCCGCAGTGGTGCTGGCGGCGGCCGCGCTCGTGTGGGCGCGCGACCGGATCAATCTCACCGCGCGACGGATTGTGCCCTCGGACTGAGCGCGGGTTTGCTCACGGCGAGGGCGTTCAACGCACCGTACGTATAGCGATACACACCGCGCCGCCCGGAGCGCGCAGCGCCGAGCATGGCCGCCGCCACGGTGCGTGCCGGAATGCCCCGATGCGGCAGGCGCGCGCCGACCAGCAACGGGTTGATGAGCGGCATCAGCAAGGTCGCGGCAAGCTGGTGCACGTCCACCTGCTTGCGCCAGCCGAGAAGCCGGCCCGGTTGGATGATGTCGAGCGACGGGAAGCCGAGCGCTTCCAGCTCGCGCTCCACCTCGCCCTTCACACGCAGGCGCAGATCGCGCGAGCCCGGGTCCGCGCCCGCGCAGGTCACCACGACGAAGCGTTGCGCCTGGCCCGCTCGCGCTGCACGCGCAATCGCCAGCACGTAATCGAAGTCCACCTGCCTCAAGGCGCGCTCCGAGCCGGATTTGCCCAGTGGGGCGCCGATGCAGCAGAACGCGACATCGCACGTCTGGCCCTTGAGCTGGGATTCGAGCTTGTCGAACAGCACGATGCGGTTCGCGAGCCGCGAATGCTCGCGGCCCAGCGGACGGCGAGTCACCGCGAACACGCGGCTGAAATCGCCGCTCTCCAGGAGTGCGTCCAGCAGATATCCACCGACCAGGCCACTCGCGCCGGCGAGCAGCGCGACCCGGGTTCCCGTTTCCGCCATCAGATGCTCGGTTCTTGTTGGTTTTCCGGAAGCTTAGCGGGGCGTCACGCATCTCGCCACGGGAGGCCCGCCCCGTTCACGTCGGTTCTCGCTACGGACTTGCGGGCGCAATGGCGCGGATCGGGCGAATGCCGCGTCCTGAACCGCCTCGCCCATGTCGGGAACACACGATGCGACCGAGAATGCCGGCGGAGGCGCTCGAGCACACGCTGCGTACCCCGGGCCGCGCGTGTGTGGCGTCATCCATGAAGCCGTCCGGCGCGTTGTTCGCGCACATCCTTGCGGATGTGCATCCCGCGCGTTCGATCGGCACCTGCTGCGAAAGTGACTGGAACGTTCGTCGTTTCCGCCGGGAAGCGATCCTGACGGCGGACAGTCACGGGTGTATTGCAAACGCGACGTGTGCCCGCCGCGCGCATGCGAGTGTCTGGGCGCCACGGCCGCAGACGAGCGAAGTGCGTGTCGGGAATGACACGGGAAACGAAGAGTTGATGCCTGGCACAGCCCCATGCGTGCCGCGCGTTGCCATGGATTGCACATCCGCGCGTGGCTTTCGATATCGGGCTGCGATGGAGCGATGTCGAGCCGCGATGGAGCGGCCGGTCACCGCCGGGCCGCAGGGTTCGTCTCGCATTAGGTCTTCGAGAAGCGTTAGGATCACCGTCACCATGCAGAGGCACACGATCCGTTGGCTCACGGCATGTCTGGCAGTCTGGGCGGGCGCCCAGACCGCCCTTGCAGTCACGGACGAGGAGCGTCAGGCCGTTTACCGCGAATTTCGCCAGCTCTTCGATACCCGGCGCTATGAAGAGGCCCTGCCGGTCGCAGACCGCCTCGTCAAGATGACCATCGAGCAGTACGGCGAGAACGATCGCGCGCTCGCCAATCCGCTCACGAACCGCGGCACGGTGTATTACCGGATAAAGAACTACGAGGCCGCGGAGAAGGACTACCAGCGCAGCCTCGAGATCCTCGAAGCCACGGGCGGGGCCACGGACCGGCAGCTGCTGCGACCACTGCACGGCCTGGGCGCCGCGCATTTTGCGGAAGCCGAGTACGTGGACGCCTCAGTTGCGCTGAAGCGGGCGGTCGATCTCAGTCGCAATCTCGACGGGCTGTTCAATGCCGGTCAGCTGCAGATTCTCGATCCGCTCATCTCCAGCTACATCGCGCTGAATCTCATGAACGAGGCGGAGAAGGAACAGCAGTATGCGCTGCGCGTCGCCGAAACTGCCTACGGCAAGAACGACGTCCGGATGCTGAAGCCGCTCGACCGCTACGGCCGCTGGCTCGAGCAGATTGGCCGATACACGACCGCGCGGCTCATGTATGCCCGCGCACTCACCATCGCGGAAAAGTCCGGCGGTCGCGGCACGACGCTCGCCGTGGATCCGCTGCTGGGCATCGCGCGCAGCTATCGCCTCGAGTTCGTGAACGGCGCCGAGGAGGTGCCCACAGCGCCGGACCCGTTCGTCGACAACGACATGCCCATCAGCTCGGAGGGTCAGCGCCTGAACCCCGATGGCGAGCGCGCGCTGCGTCTTGCGCTGAATGCGCTCGAGGGCGCAACGCCGGTGGACCAGAAAAAGCGCGGCCAGACGCTCGTCGAGCTGGGCGACTGGTACATGAGCGCCGGCGCGCTGACCAAGGGCCTGGATACCTATCGCGAAGCCTGGAAGGCGCTGAGCGAGGCGAACGCCGTCGAGCTGCTGCAGATGCCGCGCCTGCTCGCCTATCGCCCGCCGCCCACATCGGCACGGCGTTCACGCCTGGGGCCGGATGAATCCGAAGAGCGTTATGTCGAACTGCGCTACACCGTGACACGCGATGGACGCACGAGCGATGTGCAGACCGTGAGTGCGGACGCGAGCGAATCTGCGCAGAAGGCCGTGGTCTCGGCCATGAAGAAGGCGCGCTACGCGCCCCGCTTCGTGAACGGCGAGCCCGTCGACACGCCCAACGTGACCTGGCGCGAGATCATTCTCGTCAAGGTGAAGCAGCAGACCGCGAGCAACTGACGCGGGTCAATCGAACCCGCATCTTCGGCGTGAGCGGCGATCGCCGCACGCAGCATCACGAGGCTGAAGGTTTGGTCGCCGGCGTGGAGCCGGGCTGCGAAGAGTGCGTCTTGTCTTCAGGCTCAGCGGCCGGCGCGGGTGGCGGAAGAGGTGGCGCCGCTTCGACGGTGGTCTCCTCGATGGGCACCGTGTCGATGCCACCCGCATCGGCGGCCGAGATTTCCTCGACGACGATCGGCTCGTTCTTCGCGAGTTTCTCTCCTGCAGACAGCTCGGGGAACTGCACGAGGAACTTGGCGGCCGCATCGCGCATCGCGGCAAGGCTCGCCTTCTCGAGCGGCTTGCCGCTCGACATGCCCTTTGCGAGGGCGTTGCCATAACCCGTGAGTGTGAAGCTGTCCGCCTGCTCGCCGCCTGGCGTGTAGAGATTGATGCGATAGCGGATGGTGACGGCGTAGTACCGGCCGCCGGTTTCGCGCGCGGTGACGAACGCGTACTGCTCGATGAGCGGCTCGAAGATCGCGAGCAAACCCTGCGCGTGGCGGGCTTCTTCCAGATCCTTGAATTCCTGCACGTTCGCGAAGGTGTCCTTGAACACCTCCTGCATCATGTGCGTGTGCCCCGGGCCCAGATCGATCGTCCAGTTCACGCCCCAGCGCGTTTCCGTGTGCTTGAAGTTGCGCGCCTCCTCGGGGAGGACGAGCCCCACCCGGGCGGGCAGGGTGACGATGAGCGGCTTCGGCAACGAGGCGTCCGGCCTGATCTGCACACCGCCGCAAGCGCTGAGGCCGAGGAGCGCGGCCGTGCAGCTTGCGACCACGCCCGCGCGCTGCGCGAGCGACGCGGGTAAGCCTGACTGAGCGGTGCGTGCTTTCACTGGGTAACGCCGACGAACGTGCCGTTGTTCTGCTCGCACATCAGGCGCATTAATGCCGAAAACCGGATGCTTGTAAATGGCGTCATGCCAGGCCCTTCCGGAAAGCCGATCGCATGGATGCGCACCAGGCGACGGCCGTTCTTGTCCGGCTTGTTCACGGCAGCGACCGCATCCAGGGCCGCCTGGATGGAGTCGCCCGTGAACTCATCGCCCACCACGTAGAGACTGATGCGCTTGTCGGGCGCCCAGTAGAGGCGGATCGCGGTCTCGATGCCCTCGACCGGGCTCGACTTGCTGAACGCGCGCCAGGTCTTCATGCGATTCACGATCTGCTCGCGCTGCGCGGTGGAATCCGTGAGCCACTTGCCGCGCGTGCCGCCGATGAGGACGCTGCCCTGATCGCTCATGATCTGCAGGCCCTTCACCTTCGGATAGATCGACAGGATCTCCTTCACGATGGCCTGCGCCTCGGGCCAGTGAAAGCTCGTCATGCTCGCCGAGGTGTCGACGATGAAAATGATGTATTCGCTGTCGATCGGAATGCCGCCGATGGCTTCGCTCTTCGGCCTGCTCGCCTGGTCCTTGAGCAGGCGCTTCATCTCCTCCGTGAGCGTCTGGTATGCGGCGACCAGCTCGCCCTCGACGATGTTGGTGACCGATGCCTCCTTCTTGCTCGCCGCGAACTTGCCGCTCACATTCGTGAGATCGCCAGCGAGCTGCGCAGCGCGCATGCGCTCTTTCTGGAGCAGATCGATCTTGCCCCGGAGCTCGCTATTGAGCAGCTCCGTCTCGCCGCGGATCTCGTGCAGTTGCTGCTGGAGCGCGTTCACTTGCGCTTTCAGCGTGGCCGTGCGCTCCTGCAACTGGATGGGGTCACCGTATTCCGTGAGCACGAGCAGCAGGATGATCGCCCCGAACCCGCAGCAGATGCAGTCCAGGAACGAGAGGCTGAACACCTCGACGCCGTGACGCTTGAGCCTCATGGCCAGTCCTTCGAGGGCATGAGCAGCGTGCCCCGGGTGAGGCGCGTGAGCTGCCAGAAGCGATGCGCCGCCGGCAGATCGCCCTTCATGGGCAGCAGGATCACGTCGACGGGCACCCTGTCCGGCAACTCACCGACCGCATCGTCGAACAGTCGCGCGCGGCCACCGGCGTCGATGTACTTGCGGAAGCCCGGGGACTTGCCCTGGGTCGGCAGCCCGTCCGTGATGAGAATGATCTGGTCGGGCAACGGGTTCATGCTCTTCACCGCCGTGAAGGCGTTGATGAGGCTGGTGCCGTTGTCCGGAACGAGCGCGCTCAGCGCTTCGAGGTTGCGCGCGCGAATGAGCGGATCGTTTGCGTTGTGCCACGTGCCCGTGCTGCCGCTGACAACTGCCTCCGCCTTGGTGTTGAACCCGTAGATCTGGAACTGCGCGTCAGGCGGCAGCTGCGTCACGATCCAGCTCACCGTGTCGATCGCGCGGCGCCACTTCGAGGCGGCGCGCTTCTTCGCCTCATCCGAGTTGCGCAACAGGATCACGTTCACGAGGTCCTGGTGCAGCATGCTCGCGGAACGGTCCACCAGAATGAGCACGCGCTTGCCGCGCACCTTGATGCCGGTGATATAACGGCGATCCCCTCCGGTGTTGCGGAAGGACTGCACCTCCTGCCCCGCTGGCGCGCGACTCGCTGCACCGGCTTCGAGCCGGCGCGTGCCCGCCTCCAGCGCCTGGATATCCGCTTTGAGCTTCTCGATGCGCTGGCGCCGTGCGAGGCTCGTCTCGTCGTAGGCGGACATCTGGATCTGCTGGGCTTTGAGCTCCGCCAGCAGCTGCTGCGCGCGCTTGGCCGCACTCGCCGTCTCACTCTCGGTCTTGTCCAGCGCGTTGCGCAACACGACGAGATTCCGCGTGCCCTCCAGCACCTCTTCCTCGAGGCGGTTCACCTCCGCGAGGAGATGGTCCGTGCTGCGTGCGCGGTCGATGCCGCTCTGCGCGCTGATGATGGTGTAGAACAGGATGACGGCCCCGAAGCCGCAACAGATGCAGTCGAGGAAGGAGAGGCTGAAAACCTCGACGCTGCGTTTCCGTCTGGCCATGCGTATCGCTCGCTCAGGCGAGCTCGCCGATGGCGATCAGCGATAGCTCGACACCCGGCTCACCGAGCCGCACCTTGTCACCTGCGTGGATGCGCACCCGCTCCGAGACGCGTTCGCCATTCACGAACGTGCCATGCGTGCTGTGATCGACGAGCACCACCTCCTGCCCGTCGCGCACGAAAGTGCAATGGCGACGGGAGACGCCCGCAAGGCCGTCCGGCAACGTGAGAGCGTTCGCGGCACCGGGTGATCGGCCCACCACGTACGGACTGGCAGGCAGCGCAATTGCGCGCCCCTCGAACAGCACATGCGTTGGCGCGCTGCTGCCGGCGACTCCTCCGAGGGTTTCGCGGGCAACGTTCTCCGCAAGAGCGCCTTGCTCACGCACGGGCAGCCGCCTGAGCAGCCGCACGTGATCGCCCCCTTCCGCTTCCGGGAGCTCCAGCAACGACGTCGCGGCGGCGGCGAAGCCATCGGGTACGGCCACGATCTCGCACCCCACGAACTGCTCGAGCATCTCGTGAAACCCGGGGAATGCCCTTACCAGCTCGGGCAGCACGAGCGTGACTTCCGCGCCCGCGGGCCGCAGCGCGTGCAGGATCCGGATCAGCTCGCGATAGATGGGCTGCGCCGCCTCCGCGAACTGATCGCGGCTCAAGGCCACCTCGAAGTGCGCATCGCCATTCGAGACCGCCGCCGTGCTGCTGCCTGTTTCCGCTGCCTGCCGGGTGAGCGCGGGCAGCGCATCGAACAATTGCTGCTCCGTGCTCGCGTTCGTGAAGGGATCGAAGCGCGTGCGCTTCACCATGGCCGTGCTGATGAACGCAAGCCAGGCCTGATACAGCTCGATCAGCCCGCCCTGCTCGGACTTCACCACACGGCGCCTTCGCGCCTGCCCGCTGCTCTCGACGGCACACGCGGCGGCGTGATGCAGCCCCATCTCCAGCACGAGCGCATTCCGGCCCGTTCTGAGCGAAGCGACCGTGACGGCAGCCGCATCAACGAACCCATCGACCGCAAGCCCGAGGCTCTGCGCAATGCCAAGCACGGCGCCCAGGCCGTTCGCGTCTGCCAGCAGGGGCACCGCAATCCACACACGCTCGCCCTGCTCGACCGGGTGACTGCGCAGGTGCTGGGCCAACTCCGCCGTCAACAGTGCAGCCGCACGAGCGGATGTCACCGGCTGACTCACCACCTGAGAGAGATGGCGCGTGGACGTTGTAGTGGGCTGACGGCGCAGCGCCTGCCATGCATTCGTGCCGGCCGGCTCCGCCCCGCCACCATCGAACACGGCACTCGGCGCCGCCGTCAGCACGGCTCCATTTCGAGCCAGGGCAAGGCTCCGGTCGTTCAGCTCGATGGCGACAGGTTTCACGGCGGCGCGCGATCTCAGATATCCACGGGGAACGACACGTTGTTGTCGGCGGACTCCTTGTCGTCCGGCACAAGCGTCGGGTCGTCCTCGATCGTCGCCGACTCTTCCGGCTTCGAAGGCGCCGGGCGCGAGGACTGTGTCGCAGTCGGGATGTTGTTCTGGGCGTCGGCCCGGTACGTGATGAATGCGGCGGCGATGATGCACGCCGCCAGGAACAGCAGGGCCCAGAGCGAGGGCAGAGCAGCAGTTCTCCGGTTCATGGCTTCTCCGTGAATCACCTATTCCGCGTAGCGCGCGATACGAAACCCGATGGTCTGACTCTTGTCGTCCGCCGAATCCCGCCAGGCGTAGCGCAGCTCCGCCACGGCCGCGGAGCGCCAGTTTGCGCCTCTCACGACATGCAGCGCAGCCTGCTCGGGGCCGAGCGGATCGGTCTGGGGAGTGGAGTCGAAGAACGACAGGTAATAGTCGTTCACCCACTCCGAAACGTTGCCGCCCATGTCGTGCAGACCGAGCGGCGTCGGCTGGAACTTGCCCACGGGCGCCACGACCGGATACTCGTCTTCGTATCCTTCGAGATCCGTCACCAGCAGGCCGCTCGTTTCGGCGCCGGCGAGGTTTCCAGCGCCCGGCGCGACCGGCAGCGTGTCGCCCCACGGAAAACGCCGCGTCTTCCCGGGTGCCTCGTAACGCGCCGCGTATTCCCACTCCGCTTCGGTCGGCAGGCGGTAGCCCGTCGTCACAGGCTTCTTCAGCACGAGCTTGCCGCCACCGCGCTCATACGCCGGCGGCAAGCCTTCGCGCTCCGAAAGCCAGTTGCAGTACTCGGCCGCATCGTTCCAGGTGACCTGCACCACCGGCTGATCGTCCAGATCGAACGAGCGCTTCCCCATGTAGCCGGAAACGTGATCACGGCGGAATTCGCGAAACTGCGCATTCGTCACCTCGGTGACGCCGATGTAGTACGGCCGCTCGAGCGTGACCTCGCGCAACCCTTCGTTCGGCCGGCGGCCCTGCTCGCGCCGGTCGCTGCCCATGAGGAACTTGCCGCTCGGCACGAGCCGCAGCACGTAGCCGGATTTCGTTTTGATCGTGGGAGCGGATTCCTGCAGCGCGAGACTGCGATTCGCGGAGACGAGCTTGTAAGTGACGGCGCGTTCGAGCCCCTTCGCGGGCGTCACGCTGCCGGTGAATGGGAGAAAGCCTTCCTTGCGAACTTCGATCGTGTGCTCGCGCGCGCTCAGCTCGAACACCTGCGGCGTGCGGCCGTGCGGCTTGCCGTCCACGAGGAGCTCGGCATCCTCCGGCGTACCCTGCACGGAAACGCGCGCGAGAATGGGCTCGAGCTTCGCATCCAGCGTGAGCTTGCGGCCGGATTCCGCGAACACGGACTTCGTCCAGTTCTCGTATCCCGGCAGCGCGGCCACGATGTCGTGCGAAGCGCCTGCGGACAGATTCACTTTCACGGGCGTGCGGCCGCGATACGTGCCGCCCACCGTGACCTCCGCACCGGCGGGATCGGAACGCACGGTGACTTGCGCATCCGGCTGCCCGAGCGTCACGGGCCCGATGTTCAGCGTTTCGCCGGCCTTCACGACGACGCTGCTCTCCCAGCTCTTGAGCCCGGGAGCCGAAATCTGCACGCGCCTCACGCCCGAGTCCGCCTGAATGGAAGTCGGCGCGGTGCCATGGGGAATGCCATCCACACTCACGCGCGCGCCCGCG
The DNA here is from genome assembly GCA_019683695.1 of Steroidobacteraceae bacterium. Lineage (GTDB taxonomy): Bacteria > Pseudomonadota > Gammaproteobacteria > Steroidobacterales > Steroidobacteraceae > JADGHX01. The sequence goes on along the minus strand of JADGHX010000001.1, from coordinate 127,400 downwards.
GGAACGGCGGTGATGTTGATGGTGCCCCACGACGGCTGCAGGGTGGCTTCGATGTCCTGGCGCTCACCGCCGCCCTTCACGTCGATGTTCGCGGTGAAATCGAGGTAGCGCGGCGCGCGCAGTGTCACCGTGCGAGGCCCGGGCGCCGCCTCCACTTCGCCCGGCGCCTTGCCCGCCTCGACACCATCGATGATGACGGTGGCCGCGACACCCTTCGTGTCGATGTCCAGCTTGCCGGGCAACTTCATCAGGCGAAGCCGCGCGCGCGGCTTCGACTTGCCATCCACGACGACGGTGACCTGCGAAGGGTAGTAGCCCTCGCGCTCTGCATGCACGACGTGCGTTCCGGAAAGCACGTGCAGGGCGCCACCGCTCTGGAACGCGAGGAACGTGCCGGGCGTGCTGATATCTGCATCCTCGGGAAGCACGTCGAGCTCGACGGACTCGAGCAGGGAGATCAGCGTGGTGATCGCCAGAAGTGCCGCAATGCCCGCCGCGATGGCGAAGACCCATTTCCGCGGCAGGGGCCGACGCGCATACGCTTCGCGTGCGGCGCGGCGCTCGGCGGTGAGCACGGCGTCCGCGGGGCGCGCTGCCGCACCGCCTGGCGCGACGCGGATTTCGACATCCTCGTCGCTCGCTTCCACATCGACCGCCGCCACGGTGACGACCGGCGCGATGGTGGCGTTGCCGACGAGGTGCTGAACATCCAGCCACAGGCGGGTGCGCGAATCGTCCACCACGACGATCTGCGCCTCACCCACCGTGAGCACGTCATCCCGACGCAGCTCACGCGCCTGAACGAGCGGGCGGCCGTCGAAGCGGACGTGGGCGCCGGGTGCCGGAACGGCGTGCCACACGCCTTCGCGGCGCTCGAATGTGACGGCCGTCCCCGCCGCAGCGCCGGGCACGACGAGGTCCGCGCCTTCCCCGCCGAGGGTCGATGACGCCCCCAGCGTGCGCTCGCCCGCAGGTTCCCGGACCCGGATCTGCGCGTAGGATGCGCCCGGCTTGCTCAACGCAGCATCGTTCATGAGCCTGCTTGGACTATCGGCCGATCAGATCGGTTCGACGCAGCTGACGCTGATGGTCTGAACCTCGCTGCCCGGTGCAATCGTGACATCCCTGCGAACGTCACGGAATCCCGGACGCGTGCCGACCACGGTGTACTTGCCTGGCTTCAGCGTGATCTCGCGACGAGAGAAGGTGCCGAACGTGCCGACGCGCTGGATCTGCACCTGCGTGGCGTTATCCGACACCAGCTCCAGACGCACGGGCATGTCATACGTGGGCAGCAGGATCTCGAGCCGCGCGATCTGCGAGCGCAGGACGGGCCCGGACGGCTGCTGCTCGGAAGCCCGCCGCAGCAGATCCTGCGCCTCGGCGCGTACGGCTTCCGACGCCAGACGCTCCGGCCGATCGATCAGCGACTGCAGTCGCTCCGCGAGATCCGCCCGAGCCTGGGCGCGAGCGCGCCCCTGCTGCGCGAAGACCAGGGACGGATCGATCTTCAGCGCCTCGTCGTACGCCTTCACGGCATCGGCCCAGCGCTCCTCGGCTTCGAGCGCGACGGCGCGCTGCCGGGCACTGGCAAACCCACGAGCCCGCAGCGCTGCATTCACTTGCGAGAGGCCGTTGCGCGCCTCCTCGCCATTCGGACGAATGCGGCGTGCTTTCTCGAACGCCTCGCGCGCCTCCTCGAGCCGGCCCACGCCGAGCGCCGCGAATCCCGCGCCGACGGCTTTCGCGTAAGTGTCTTCGCCGAGCGCAGCATTCGCGCGATTGAGCCCGGCGCGTGCTCTGGTATTTCCCGGGTCCAGCGACAGCGCCTGACTGTAGTCCTGCACGGCCCGCGACCAGTCCTTTTCCGCTTCCGCATTCTCGGCATCGGCGAGCAGCGGCAGCACGCCGCCGAGATTGCGAACGCGCTGCAGCCCTTCCCTCGCGCGGGCGTTGTCGGGATCGATGCGACGTGCGGATTCGAACGCCTGTCGAGCCACTTCGGCCTGACCGGCGGCGAGGGCCCGCTCGCCCGCCGCGAGCTGATTGGCGAGCGTCTGGCTGGCGCGTGATTCGACCACGCCGAGCAGACGCAGGGCCTCGTTCAAACGCTGCTCCGCGAGCTCAATGCTGCCGGCATCGTGCGCCCCGACAGATTCCGCCGCGCGTGTCTTGGCCGTGGCGAAGTCGGCGCCGCCCCACACACCCGCGCCGCGCGCCTCGAGTGCGTCCAGGCGCTGCTGGTACGTGGCACGCGCCTGTTTCAGGCGTTCCTCACGCTCGGCTCGAGCTTTCGCATCCTCGGGTTCGGCACTTCCCGCGCGTGGCGCCGGCACATTCGCGCTAGCCATTGCCGCAGGCTTTTCGCCGGCCGCCTTGACCTTCGCCGCGGTGCTTTCCGAGCCCTTTTCCGCTGGCGCCTCGGTTGGGGCGGCGGGCCGGGGCAGGGAATCAAGCACGCGGGCGCGCAGGGCTTCCGTATCAAACGGAAGATTCGGCACGCCATACTTCGGCAGCACGACAAACACGACCGCCGCCCCCGCAACGAGCGCACTCAGCACCACCCAGGGCCAGCTGCGCCGACGTTGCCCTCGGGTGCGCAGGTACTGCATGGAGGGCTGTGCGCGCAGACGCGCCTGATCCCAGTACGTGGGCACCGCGCGGGCAGCCACGAGATGAGGGGCTTCCTCGCGCACGGCTTCCGCAGCGGCCGCGAGCACACTGCCGTTCTCGCCCCGTCGTTCCGCCAGGATGGGCGGATCGGACGGTGGGGGCGCCATGTCCATGACGGCGGGCGCGGACTCCTCCGGCTGGAAGCCGGGGATCGTGGGGGAATCGAGCCCGTACGTGGCCCCGTAGGTCGCGGGCGGTGGCGAGATCCCCGCACTCGCCGGCTTGCCGGGCCGGCTCCGCGGGTTCTCCACGGATCGCGCGATTGCTGGCCTGGATTGTTTCTCCGACGCGTCAAATGTGGGCGCATACGCAACCGGACGGACCGTATTCGATCCGTACGGCACGCCGGGGGCTTCCAGGCGAGGGGCCGGCGCAGGGGCGCCGGGATCCCGGCTTGCGGGAACGCCCGGACCGGCGGAGGCCCCCGGGGACGCACTGCCGCGTCGCGCGGCTTCCGCCGCGGCGATCACGGCCGCATCCCGCTTCATGGCGGCGGTCGGGCCGTCAGGCTCGTCCACCGGCTCGAACTCGAACGCCAGCGTGTCGTTGAGCGCTGCGTCGAGCTCGTCGATCACTTCGCGCATCGTGCGCGGCCGGTGCGCGGCGCGCTTCGAGAGCATGCGCATCACGGTGCTGACGAGCTGCCGGGGCATGATGTGCGCCGGCTTCAGGTCAGGCACCGGCTCTTCCAGCACGCGCTTCACCTCGAAGCGCGGGTAGTACGGCGGATACCCGGAAAGCAGCTCGTACGCGAGCGCGCCGAGGCCATAGATGTCATCCGAGATGGCCGGCGGTTCGCCGCGCAACTGCTCCGGGCTCGCGGTGAACGGAGACAGCCCGGGCCGCGTGCCCGCCGGCGGCACCTCACCCGGCACGCCGGCGATGCCGAAATCCGCAATGCGCACGCGCCCGCGCGCATCGAAAAGAATATTGCCCGGCTTCAGATCGCGATGGATGACGCCGTGCTCGTGCGCGTACTCGAGCCCCTGCGCAATGTCGATGAGCACGGGGACGACATCGAGATAGCTCTTGCCCCGCAGGCGCCGCAGATCGCCGCCGGAGGCCAGCTCCATGGGCAGCGCGACGAAATCGCCCTCCCGATGGGGCGGGTACACCTTGAGGATAGCCGGATGATCGAGCTTGCTCGCAATGGCGTGCTCGCGCACGAGCGCCGCCCACGCGCCCTCGTCATGGGCATGAGCCGGGCTCAGGATCTTGAGCGCCACCTCGATGCCGGCCGTTTCGTCCCGTGCGCGCCAGACCTCGGCCTGGCCGCCGGTCCCGAGCTTCTCGAGCAGCGTGTAGCGCGAGGAGAGCATTCCTCCCGAATTGGCAATAACGGCTTCGGTCATGGCCTCACTGGAGTGGAAGCGGGCTGTTCAGTCGCAAGCTTGACCGGAGCTGTCGCGCTGCCCTCCGTGGCCGGGGCACTGTCCGTCGTGGCGGGAGCCGGCGCCGCTGTCGCGGGGGCGGGGCGCCCGTCGGTGCCGTTCTCTTCCAGATACAGCTCGTGCAGGAGCTTGCGCCACTCGCGGTACTGCTCATCGGCGGTGCCGGTGAGGCGCAGCGTGCGGCCTTCCACATCCACCACCTGCGGCTGCACTTCGTTCTGGAAGCTTTCCGACAGCTCTTTCAACGCCTGGGCATGCACCCGGGCGTCTGAATACTTCTTCAATCCCGAGAGCACGGCAGCGGTGCCGCCGATGGCACCGGCCGTGCGCGCCGCGCTCTCGATGCGGCGGCAGTTGTAGTCGTATGACGCGCACTGGCCGGGCACGAACACGCTCGCCAGCACGGCGGCGGCGCCCAGGAAGGTGCGCGTGCGCGCCTGATTGCGCGCGCGGGTTTCCTTCTCGATCTCATCGAAGCTCGTGCGGCGCCAGTTGCCGTACGAATCGCGCATCGCCTCCGAGAAGTTGGCGTAGTAGCCGTTCACGGTATCCACGACACCGGCGTCGCGCTCGCGGATGCGATCGATACGCGTGGTGAACGGATCGTTCTCGGCGGGCAGGCGGGCCACCTTCAAGAGCCCCTTTTCGTCCTTCTGCAGATAGCCGCTCATGGCGGCAGGCGCGAGGTCCTGCGCGAAGCGCAGCTCGGTGACGCGCCGGATCTCACGCCGATCCTGCGCGAGGAGCGCATCGCGGGCCGCCACCATGTCGTTCGCGATCTGTGAGTACACGTTCTGGAAAGGATCCCGTGCCCGCAGGGCGTTGTCCGTCTTGTACGACCCGGTATCCGCAGGGCTCTCGTAGCGCTTGTGGCTGATCCAGGCGCGCCCCGTGGAATCCGTGACCGAGACCTCAACAGCAAGCTTCGCTCCCGTGGACTCGATGATCTTTCCCGACACGATGACATCGATGAATTCGAGGTTGGCGGGCACGACGCGCACCGCGCCCCACTGGCCGGAGGACTCGAGGGTCGAGCGGAGCAGCGTCGGGATGTACCGCGCTTCCGCCTTGCGGATATCCGGATAGATGCGCTTCTTGGCGAGGGCTTCCGGGTCGTTCGCAATCTCTTCGGGGATGCTCGGATCGAACTCCTGGACGCCGACGTCCAGCAGCTCGTCCTCGGGAATCTGCACCTTGGCCTGCACCGGGTTGATCTTGGGCAGGGGCTTGGTCTCGCTGACCATGCAGCCGCCGAGCTGGCTCACGACGGCTGCGCCAACGAGCGCAATGAGTGCTTGCCGCATCATGTTGTTCACCTTTTTCCTCGCGTCGACCCTGGACACCTCGTCAGCGTGCCCCGCAGCCTGCACGGCCCCTCCCCGGGCGCCTGTCTGTCGCGCTTACTTGCCCGCGTTCTTCTTGTACTCGATGTATTCCTTCCAGAGCTTCTCCTTGAGCTCCGGATCGGTTTCCTGCTCGGCCGCCTTGCGCAGACGGCGTGCCACGATGTCATCGTCGCTGCCGTCCGGAATCTCGGTGGCCGTGGCACCGGAACCCTGCGCGCCGCCGCTGCTGCCGCTGGCGCTGCCTTCAGCCTTGCGTTGCTTGTCCGATTTCAGATCGCCGGGGCGGCTCGGTCGTCCCTCGTCGTCCTTCGGACCCGTGCCCTCGCCCGCCGCGCCAGGCACCTCGGTTTCCGCCGTGCCGGCAGCCGCCTCACTCCCATTGCCGTCGGCATCCGTATCACTGGCCGGGTTGGCGGCACTGCCGCTGGCCGCACGTGCATCGCGCTCCTGCGCGGTACGCTCCTGCTCGCGACGGATCTGCTCATCCAGCTTGCCGAGCGACTCATCGAGCCTGCGATCGATTGCCGCACGCCGCTCCTCTGGCGTTTGCGCTCCCCCGCCCGGCTGAGCGCCGCCCGGCTGGGCCGTGCCCGAAGCGGACCCACCCGCCGTGCCGGACTGCTGCGACCCGCTCGGCTGCGGCAAGCCGCCCGCCGAGCCTCCGCCCTGCGTACCTGAATGAGTGGAGGGCGAAGGGATGCCGGGTTCAGACGAGCCGGCCGGCGTGGACGGCTGCCCTGGCGCGGAGCCCGTGCCCGAGGGCGTGCCGGAGCCGGTGTTCGACGGCACCGGCGCGCCGGCCGTGCCACTCGAACCGTTCGTTCCGCCGGGTGAGCTGGACTCGCTCCCCGAGGTGCTCGGCGCGCCTTGCTGCGAGCCGCTGCTTTCGGAGCCGCTCGTGCTCTGGGAGCCGCTGCTGCCCTGTGAGCCGCTGCTGCTGCTCTCGGAGCCCGTGCTGCTTTCGGAGCCGGAACTGGTGGGCGTGCTCGGTGAAGGTCTGCCTCCTCCCGAGCTCGTCTGGCAACCCGCAGCGATCAGCAGCGCGCTCGCCACCGCGGCGGACACGACGCACCGGATGAGGCGTGGTGAATCACGCCCGGGGATGGCATTCATGGCTCGGCTCCCTTGGCTGTGGTCGTGGTCGCCACGGCTTCGGCAGGCGCCTCACCATCACCGGTGAAGAAGGAGCGCAACTGGTCCGCCATGCGATTGCACGCGGCACTCTGCACGCGCGCGATGAACGGCAGGGGCACGACTGCGCCGATGATCGCGGACGTCCCGGTAACGTTCGTGCCCACGCTGCCCGCCGTTTTGGCTTGTTTCAGGTCCCAGACAGTGGCTTCGTACGCGGATTCCTTCTCCCACCACCCGAAGCCAATGCATCCGGCGGCGCCCGGCGCGGCTCCGCAGGCGATGCTGCCACCACCGTCCGTCTTCTGCGTGCTGCCATCGAGCCAAACGACATAACGCACGCCGGAGGCGGCAACCTTTTCGCTCACGCCGGGGCGCGTCAGCAGGGCGGTCACCGCCTCGGGTTTAGCAGGGGCCGTTCCCGGCTCGAACCAGGGAAACATCGCGTCAACGAATTCGTCGTTGCCGTGGACGATGATGTTCGCCTTGCCACCCTTCAGCTCGTTGCTCACGCAGTCCATGAAGGCGTCCTCGGCGCCGGCACCTTCCACCTGCGGTTTGGCGAGAATGACCACCGCTTCGCCCTTGGCGATGTGCGTGGGCATCTCGCGTGATTCCTCCACACGCGCCTGCATGCATCCCGACAACAGCACTGCGGGGAGGCAAGCGGCAAGGGAAAGGGAAACGGCAGAACGAGACCCGACTTTCATGGTGTTCATGGTGATGTCCCTGCGAGTGCCGTGCGGGAGAGCCGTGACCACAAGGTCGTGACGAGTATGCCACCGACGCGACCGGGTTTATGACCGCATGTTGCATATCCGGTTCCCGGATGCCGGGACGCAGCCGCAGCTTTCCGCTCAGAGCTCGAGCTGGAGTTGCGGCGAGTCCGGCCGCGGGGGCCGGAAGAGCGTGGTAACGAGCGCCCGCGCACGCGGCTGGTCGAGACCGAGCCGGCGCGCGGCGACGCGAAAGCGCGCGCGAATCGCTTCCGCATACGGACCGGTGCCTCGCATGCGCGTACCGAAGTTCGGATCATTGTCGCGTCCGCCGCGCGCGTCGCGAACGAGCGACATCACATGTCGCGCACGCTGCGGATAATGCTGCTCCAGCCACTCCCGGAAGAGATCCTTCACCTCGTACGGAAGACGCAACAACACATATCCGGCGCTGGTGGCGCCCGCCTGCGCGGCTGCTTCGAGAATGCGTTCCAGCTCGTGATCCGTGATGGCCGGCACGATCGGTGCGACAAGCACGCCCACCGGAATGCCCGCCTCCGCAAGGGCCCGTACGGTTCTGAGCCGCGCCTCAGGTGACGCCGCTCGCGGTTCCAGTGTGCGCTTCGTTTCGGCATCGAGCGTGGTGATGCTGATGATCACACTCGTGAGATTCCGCCGCGCGAGGTTGGCAAGAAGGTCGATATCCCGTGCAACTCCGACACTCTTCGTAATGATTGCCACGGGGTGATGACAGGCGGACAGCGTCTCGAGGATGGCGCGCGTCACCTGAAGCCGGCGCTCGACAGGCTGATACGGGTCGGTGTTCGCGCCGAGCATGATGGTCTTGCACGTGTAGCCGGGGCGTGCGAGCTCGGCGCGCAGCACGCGAGCGACGTCGGCCTTGTAAAAGAGTTTCGTTTCGAATTCGAGACCCGACGAGAGGCCCATGTATGCGTGGCTCGAACGAGCGTAACAGTAGATGCACCCGTGCTCGCAGCCGCGGTAGGGATTGATGGAGTATTCGAAGCCGACGTCGGGAGAGTCGTTGGTGCTGATGACGCTGCGAGCGTGCTCCGGCTGCACGCTGGTGGCGATGCTCTCGGGGCCTTCTTCCCGATACCACCCGTCATCGAATGCATCGAGGCCCGTGCGATCGAAGCGCCCTCTCGGATTCGAAAGCGCGCCACGCCCCTTGTATGCCGCCTTGCCGATGATCGCCCGTGTCACGCGCGCACTGTACGCGTATACAGTCAGCGGGTAAAGCGCTCCTGCGCGTACGGGAAGTGATCCATGCGGCGCAGCTCGGGGAACAGCTTCATGTAACCGGCAACGACCAGCAGTGTGGCCACGCCTCCAAGCACGACAGAGGGCACGAGCCCCACCAGCCACGCAGCGAATCCGGACTCCGCTTCACCGAGCTCGTTCGATGCGCCGACGAACATGGAGCTGACGGCGCTCACGCGACCGCGGATCGCATCCGGCGTCTCGAGCTGCACGAGCAGCTGCCGCACGAACACGCTGATCATGTCTCCGAGTCCGAGCAGGAACAGCGCGATGAAGGACACCCAGAACACCTTCGAGATGCCGAACACGATAGTGGACACGCCAAAGAGCGCCACGCCACCGAACATCCAGCGCCCGATATTCCGCTGCAGGGGTGAGAACGCGAGCACCGCGGCCATGACGGCCGCGCCGACACCAGGCGCTGAGCGCAGGAAGCCGTAGCCTACGGGGCTCACGTGTAGCACGTCGCTCGCATAGATCGGCATCATTGCCGTGGCGCCTCCGAAGAGCACGGCAAAAAGATCGAGCGAGATGGCGCCGAGGACCGTTCGTCGCCGAATCACGAATCGCAGGCCTTCGAGCACATCCCGGAACCTGAAGGCTGTGCCCTGCGCGTGCGCACGCACCGGCCGGATGCTGGAAATGAGCAGCACCGCGAGGGTGAGCAGCACGGACACCGTTCCGTACGCCGCCTGCGGACCGATCATGAGCAACAGCCCGCCGAGCGCGGGGCCGGTCACGACCGCCGTCTGAAACGACGCGGAGTTCACCGCGACCGCGCCCGGGAAGACCTCGCGTGGAACGAGATTCGGCGTGATGGCCTGGCCCGTCGGCATCCAGAACGCGCGGCCCGCGCCGAACAGCGTCATCGCCACGAACACGGGCCACACCGACTGGATGCCCGACAGGGTGAACCAGAGGAGCATCAGCGCGCATGCAGCTTCGACGCTGTACGCCACCGCGAGCACGACCCGTCGATCGGACCGATCCGCAACGTGTCCGGCAAAGAGCACGAGCAGGAAGAAGGGCAGGAATTGCGCGAGCCCGATGTAGGCAATGGCCAGGGGATTGTGCGTGAGCTGCCACACTTGCCAGCCCACCGCGGCCCCCAGGATCTGCCACGACCACGTGGTCAGAAACCTCGCCACCACGAAGACGGCAAAATCCCGGTACCTCAGCGCTGCAAGGGCACGATTGCCCGACGACGCGCGCGCGACCGACCCACCCGCCTCGCTCATGCGGGCGGTAACAACGCTGTAAATCCCATGTGTGGCGCGGAGCTTACCGTGCGCCTCACGCGCGAACCATCACTCGATGGAGACAGCCGGATGGACGTGCGAGTGTGAGGCGACTCTGCTGCGGCCATCAGGCACGCGACACGGCAATGACCTCAGCGCCGCCCGGCCTGGTGCTTACGTTCGCCGCACAGACTGCAGGAACTCCTGCAACACTGCCGGCTCCACCGGCTTCACCATGTGCTCATCGAACCCGGCCTCGCGCGCGCGCTCCCGATCCGCCGGCTGGCCATAGCCTGTCACGGCCACGAGCCGCATCGACCGCGCCTCATCCTGCGCGCGCAGGCGTCGGGCCACCTCGTAGCCATCCATCTCGGGCAGCCCGATATCGAGCAGCACGACTTCCGGCTTGAACTCCGGCGCCGCGAGCAGCGCCGCGCGCGCGGTATTCACCGTGCGGGTCTGGTGCCCTTCCATGTCGAGCAGCATCGCGACGCTGTCCGCCGCATCCACGTTGTCATCCACGATGAGAACCCGCAGGCTTTGTCGAGCCTCCCGCGCAACGTCAGCGGGCCGCGCTGTCGGCACACTTACGGTCGGCGCCGCCGGCCCAATCACAGGCAAGCGCACCACGAACTCCGCGCCGCGACCGAGCCCTTCGCTGTGCGCCTCCACGGCCCCGCCGTGCATCTCGACGAGCCGCTTCACGAGCGTGAGCCCGATGCCGAGCCCACCCTCCGCACGATCCACGGTCTGATCCGCCTGCGTGAACACATCGAACACGTGCGGCAAGAGCTCGGGCGCGATCCCCAGGCCGGTATCGCGCACGCGGATCACCACGCTTGCGCCTTCGAGCTCCGCCTCCAGCCGGATCTGGCCACCTTCGTCGGTGTACTTCGCCGCGTTGTCGAGCAGATTGGCGATGACCTGAACGAGGCGCGTGAGATCACCTTCGAGCTGCACCGGCTGCTCCGGCACCTGCACCGAGAGATGATGCTTGCGGCGACGAATGGCCGGCCGGGAAGTCTCGAGAGCGTGATGGATCACCTCACCGAGCGTCACGGGCGACTTCTGCAGCGTGATCTGCCCGCGCAGCATCCTCGAGACGTCGAGCAAGTCATCGACGAGCCGCACGAGCTGCCCGGTCTGACGCTCGATGACCGCGCGGGCCCATTCGATTTCAGGCCGATCGGCGCCGTGCGCGGAAAGTAATTGCGCGGCATTGCGTATCGGCGCGAGCGGGTTGCGCAGCTCGTGCGCGAGCATCGCGAGGAACTCATCCTTGCGCTGATTCACCTGCTTCAGCTCTTCCTCGGCCTGGCGGCGACTGGTCACGTCCAGGCTGATGCCCACCACATGTCGATGCCCTCCGTGCTCGACGAGGCCGGCCTTGCTGTAGATCCACATCGGGCCTCGTTGCGGATGGTGATAGCGATACTCGATCTCGCCCATGCCGCAGGTGACCACCTGTTCGAGCATCGACGTGACGGACTGGAGGTGATGAGGATCGATCCGCGCCTGCCACTCGGCGCGCACCTGCTGTTCCTCACCCGTGAGGCCGAGAAGCTCCGAGCACTCGGGCGAGAGATACATGGCGCGCGTCTCGGGATCCCAGTCCCACGTGCCGATCAGCGCAACGCTCTGGGCGAGCCGCAGCCGCTCCTCGCCCATGGTGAGCCGGCGGTCGGCGCGGGCCTTGTCCAGGGCCGGCCACAGGATATCTGCCACATGACGGACGAGCTCGATCTCGCCTTCGCTCCATCGGCGCGCCTCGGCATGCACGACGGAGAGGATCGCCACGAGCCTGCCGCGCTCGAGCACGGGCGCGCAAAGAAACGCGCCCTCCCCCTGCGTTGAGAAAGCATCCTCGAACAGGCGCGCCGCGCCTGCATCCGCGCGCGCATCGGTCACCACGATGGGTCGCCCGTCGCGGGACTGTGCCGCAAGCTGCGCCAGCCGTTCGAGCGGAACGCTCGACACTTCGATGCGCGACTGCGCACCGCCGGACTCCCTCAGCACGATCGCCTCACGCAGCGTCTCATCCACCTCCGCGAGCATCACGCCCGCAACCCCGAGACGTTCGCGCAAGCGAACCATCGCGGTGCAGACCACCTCCTGCGGGCTGCGAATGCGGGCGAGCTCCCTTGCGAGGGCAAGAAGGAACGTGAGACGTCCGTTCGCCTCAGCGAGCTGCTGCATGTCGTGCGTGATGCCGGCCGAGGTAGCGATGGCTCTTCTCCCTTCAGCTCACTGCAGTCCTGAACGAACGGCCATCCCCCGGGTTTCCGCGCGGCAACGCGCCGGTGCGTGGTCGTATCGCGACCACCGGATATCGCTTCCCGGGTGCGCCTGGCTCATGATCGGCCCACCCACAAGGACAAGCTCGATCGCGATGACAACAACGAACCCGACGCACCCAGCCCTTCTACGCTCGATCTGGATCTGCCTGGTGGCACTTCTCACGGCCTGTGCACCCGAGCCGCCCAGCGAGCCCACGATGAACACGCCGAGCACCGCCGACCTTGCGTTCCAGACGGTAAGTGAACGCTACTTCAATGAAGTCGTGCCACTGTCGCCAGTCAGCGCCACCTCGCTCGGCGACCACCGCTTCGACGACCAGCTCGATGACATGAGCGCCGAGGCGCGCGCGCATTCCGTCGCCGTGCGACGATCGCTGCTCGATGCGCTCGCCGCGATCGATTCTGCGCAGCTCTCGCGCGCGCATCAGGTGGATGCGCAGCTGCTCGCCAGCCAGCTCGAGTACGACATATGGCGGATGGAGGAGTTGCAGGACTGGCGCTGGGATCCGTTGCTCTATGTCGGTCTCGCGGGCGACAGCGTGTATACGCTCATGGCGCGCGACTTCGCTCCACTGCCCGAGCGGCTGCGCAACGTCGGGAAGCGACTCGCGATGCTGCCGCGACTGTTTTCGCAGATGCGGGACGGGCTCGAGCCTGCGCGCGTTCCGCGCATCCACGCCGAAACGGCGGCGAAGCAAAACGGTGGCGTGCTGTCGTTGATCGACGAGCTCGTCGTGCCCCAGCTCGCGGCGCTGCCGGAAACGGATCAGGCGCAGCTGCGTGCCACCATCGAGCGGGCACGCGAAGCGGTCTCGCAACAGCAGACCTGGCTCGAAAAGCGCCTGATCCCGCAAGCCAAGGGCGACTTTCGCATCGGCGCGCAGCTGTACGACCGCAAATTGCAGTTCGCGCTCGATTCGCCCCTCACGCGCCAGGAGATTCGCGAGCGCGCCGAGCGCGAGCTCGCCCGCACGCGGGCGCAGATGTATGAGCTTGCACGCAACGTGCTGAAGGGCAGGCCCGGCGCTCCGTCGCTTCCCGATGCACCAGATGAGCAGGCACAGCAGAGAGCCATCGTCGCGGCACTCGAGCTCGCATATGCCGAGCGGCCACCGCGCGAGCACGTGTTCGAAGCCGCACGCAAGTCCTACGAGGATGCGCTCGCTTTCGTGCGCGCGCACGACCTTGTCACCGTGTATGACGACCCTCTCGATATCGTCCCCATGCCGGAATTCCGGCAGGGCGTGGCCCTCGCCTACTGCGATCCGCCGGGCCCGCTGGAAAAGGGACAGAAGACGTTCTTTGCCGTCTCGCCCATCCCGAAGAGCTGGACGGATGCGCAGGTGGATTCCTTCCTGCGCGAATACAACCTGCGCTCGATCAACAACCTCACCATCCACGAGGCCATGCCCGGCCACTACCTGCAGCTCATGCACTCGAACCGCTACGACTCGGTGCTGCGAGCGGCGCTTGGGTCGGGCACGTTCATCGAAGGCTGGGCCGTCTATACGGAACGCCTGATGCTGGAGCAGGGCTACCTGAACGGCGATCCGCTCATGCAGCTCATTCAGCTCAAGTGGTACCTGCGCACGATCGCGAACGCCCTGCTCGACCAGGGCGTGCACGTGGACGGCATGACGCGCGAGCAGGCGATGCATCTCATGATGCACGACACCTTCCAGGAAGAGCGCGAAGCGGCGGGAAAGTGGACGCGCGCGCAGCTCACTTCGGCGCAGCTTCCCACGTACTTCGTGGGCTTTCAGGAACACATGGCCTTGCGGGAAGAAGCGCAGAAGCGCTGGGGCACGAGCTTCTCGCTCAAGCGCTACCACGACGCCGTGCTGTCGTATGGCTCGCCACCGGTGCGGTACGTGCGGGAGCTGATGTTCGATCTCCCGATCGGGAAGTGATGCCTGCGCCCACCGTGCGTCCGTGAGGCGCTCAGTCCCCGCGGGGAGCACGTTTGCGAGCACCGGCAGCGGCGCGAGGGCAATCAGCGATGTGAGGAATCGGCTGCGGTGCGCGGGCCCGGATTGCCGCAGTCCGCGGTTTGCACAATTGATGCGACAGCGTCGCACGCGTCCACGATGCGTGTGCCGCTGTCCTCATCGGGAATACTCGTGTGTTCCAGTACCGCACGCACACCTGCGCTGGTGAGCCCCTGCCCATGCTCGAGGAGCAGAGCCACGACGCCACTCACCATCGCCACCGAGATCGATGCGCCGGACACGTAGTCATAGCGCCCACCCGGCGCCAGCGTGAGCACTTCGCTGCCCGGTGCGGCGAGCAGAGCGGGCCCGGCAACGGCTGCGTGTGGCGGCGTGGCGCTGCTGCGCGCCTCGCTCAAGGCCTGCATTTCATGACCAGCGCTCGCCGTTCTCTGAAGGACGGCGTCCGTCTCGCCCCGTTGAGCAGCAGGCATCACGCCGGTGCTCTGATTGCGTGCGATGGCGGGTGTCACGCTCGCGTCCGCCACCGCAATCACGCCCGGGATGCCAAGTGGAAATCCATCGAGCTTCGTGCTTGCGAGGCTGCGCCCCGGGAACGCGTTCGCGGCGGCGCCCAGCACAAGCGTCCCCTGTGAAAGCGCGCGATCCACGAGCCGGGAGAGAAGCGGGTCACTCGGCCCGGTGAGACTGAGATTGATGATCCGGGCGCGCCGCTGGATCGCAAAGGCGAGCGCCTCCGCGAGAGTGAGTGTGTTGCACACGGCGGGCGCGTCGGGCCGCTCTTCCCAGCAGGCCTTCAGCACCATCAGCTCCGCAGCGGGCGCCACGCCCACGATGCCTTCGCGATTGTTCGTGAGGGCCGCGATGACGCCCGCGACCGCCGTGCCATGCCGATCCATGCGGAAGCGCTCGGTGTCGTCATCCACGAAATTGCGCGACAGGAGAATGCGTCCGCTCAGTTCCGGATGTTCCGTATCCGCGCCGGTGTCGATGATCGCCACGGTGACGCCGCGCCCGCGCGCCCAGCGATGCGCCTCCGGCACACGCATCGCCTCCACACCCTTCTGCAGCGAGAAATAGGGGTCGTTGTAGGCGGCCGAGCGCGCACTCGTGGTGAAAGTGTTCATCGGCTGCGCCGATTCCACCCGTGCGTCATTGCGGAGACGGGTGAGCAGAGCGTCACGCGCTGTGCGATCGCGCACTTCGAACACGGCGCAATGCACGCCGAGCACCTCGATGTGCCAGCCGTCGATCCATTCAATCGGATAGTCGTGCTCGAGTGAGGCGATCACTCGTCGTGTGTAGGCGGAGGCCTGATAGGCCGGCGGCTCAGCATAGGCGCGCGCGGAGGAGCCCGGTGTGGCACGCAGCCCGCCCTGCCTCTCGCGTATCGTGATCACCAGCTGCCGCTCCGCCCCGCTTTTCGGCACAGCGCGCTTCACGAGCACCGGCGACTGCACGATGCGGGCTGTGTTCGCACAACCTGCGAAGGCAATCAGCAGCGCGATCAGAACGATGCGCAGCATGTGCGTTCACCCGGAAGCGTCTGCGGGGCCGAGCACGACTGGCTCGACCAGAAGCACGTGAGGCTCCCTGCGCAGCGCGCGAACCCGATCTTCGATCTGGGCGGCGCTGTCCGCGTCGTCAAAAACGAACGTGTAGACGTTTTCGGGGCTCGGGCCCGCGAGCACGCGCCCTTCCACGCGCTGCGCAAGCGCCCGCACGGTGCGTTCATCCACCGTGGCATCGAACGCAATACGAACCAGCGATCCGCGGGCAGCGAGCGTGGCATCCACATTCGAGAGCGTGCGATATCGCGGCGCCTCGGCCTGCTGGCGGCCCTGAACGAGCGCGATGGCGAGCACCACGATGGCGGCCGCCTGAACCGCAACGGCAATACCCATCGCCACGGGCCAGTTGAATTTCCGCCGGGCTGCGGCGCGGCGCACGGGCCGGGGCACTCCCGCTTCCTCTTCGGCATCGAGCCGCGCGAGCATCTTCTGCCAGCCCGCGTGCGGGGAGTGCTCCACGTTGTCCGCCGGAGCGCGCATGGCTTCCGCCACGCGCGTTTCCATCGCGAGCGTGATGCGGCACCGCTCGCACGCGCTGGTGTGCGCCTCCACGCGAGCGCAGCCCGCGGGATCGAGCGTTCCATTCACATACCAGGCGATCAGCTCGCCGATGGCGTCGCACTCGCGCGTTCGGACACTGCGAGTCATGTCGCCGCCTCGCCGCGCGGCAAAGCCACGGCCTGCAGGGCGTCGCGCAGCCGCTCACGCCCGTAGAACATGCGTGTTTTCACCGTGCCCACCGGGCACCCGGCGATGGATGCGATCTCCTCGCACGAGAGCCCCATGAAGTACGCGAGCTCCAGCACCAGCCGGTGCTCGGGACTCAGGCGATCGAGCGCTGCGCCCACCCAGTCGTGCATCTCGGCCCCGTTCACGAGCGCATCGAGCGTCACGTGCCCGGCTGCAGGGTCCGGCATAACCATGATCGGCTGAGCGCGCGCAGTCCGGTTTCGCTGCAACGTTTTCAGCGCCCGGCGATAGGCAATCCCCATGATCCAGGTGGAGACTTGCGAGTCCCCCCGGAAATCCCCCGCGTGGCGCCAGACGACCATCATCGTGTCGTTGATGATTTCCTCGCAGACGTGGGGCTCACGGGTGATCCGCATCAGAAAACGATGCAGGCGGCGGTGGTAGTGAACGTACAGGCGCCGGAAGCTTTCCCGGTCTCCCTCCGCGACGCGAGCCAGCAGGGCCGGCTCGTCCGCGGAGGACGGGCTGGAATCCGGATGAAAGCGTGGCGAGCTCATGGTTTTTCCCGCCGTGGGTTCCGCGGCCCCGGCCGGGGGTTCACTTCACGCGGAACGCCAGGGTGGCGACCACCCGGTCGCCGGCATCCTCATGCCCATACAGGTCTTCCGCCTTCCGGCTCGTGCCGATGTAGGTGACTGCGAAGCTCAGCCGCTCCGTGGCGGCCTCGGTGCCGGCGCTCCAGTACCAGTAGCTTGCGCCGAAGGCATCCTGCAGGTCCCGCCGCCCGGCGCCCGCGGTCAGCGTGAGCCAGCGCCTGGTGGGAAAGCGGGCAGAGGCCTCGTAGGTGAGCATCCGGCTGTCGTAGGCCGGGCCGAGCCAGGAATAGCCGGTGTAGTCCGGTGCCCACGAGACCGCCATCTCCAGCGCATCCCGGAATGCCACGGAACCGCGCAGCTCGGTGTAGTCGTAGTCCTGCCACTGCGAGCGCGGGCGGAAGAGGTAGCGCGTGAGATCCGCGCGCACGGACCAGTCGCGACCGACCAGCCAGCGCTTGCCGATGCTCGGATCGATCTCGTAGCGCGGCTCGCTGAACCCGAAGTCCACGGTCGAGAGCCAGACGCCCATGAGCCACCCGGAATCGCGGCTCAGGCCGAGGTGCGCCTGCGCGGCCGGCTCGCCCTGCGAGCGCGTCACCCCATGAACGACGTGATCGGATGTGAGGGCCAGATCGAAGCTGAGCCGCGAGCCCTCCAACGGCGGAGCCGCGCCAGCCTGCGAAACGCAGGTCAGCGCAAGCGCTGCGGCAGCCAGTGCGGCCGCTCCAGATCCGAATCGGTGAGCGCCTCGACCCATCCCGACCTCGCACGCAGGCCCGGAGAGAGTCGCGGCGTCCGGACCGGAAGGGCTCAGAGCCTACGCCCGGGCACCGGCCACGGGCAATTCAACCCGAACCGCTTCGGCGCTTGATGGAACCTACTACGGCTGCGCCGCTTTCCTTGACCTTGTGCAGCCAGTGCCGCGCCCACGCGAACTCGAGGCTCAGAATGCCCAGCCCCACGGGGATGACGACGAACGCGGGCCCGGGCAGCACCAGCATGGCGATACCCACCGCGAGCACACTGAAACCGACAATCGCGATGGCGATGCGCCGGGCCCATTTGTACGTGATGACGAGAGGATGTCCGTCGTGGAGCATTGGCT
Organism: Steroidobacteraceae bacterium; assembly: GCA_019683695.1. Classification (GTDB taxonomy): domain Bacteria; phylum Pseudomonadota; class Gammaproteobacteria; order Steroidobacterales; family Steroidobacteraceae; genus JADGHX01. The sequence goes on along the minus strand of JADGHX010000001.1, from coordinate 109,413 downwards.
TGGTTGAAGTCAATCGAGCGCGGATGTGAGCAACCGCCGTGCCGCCACCGCTTGCTCGAATTCTGTAATGTGCTGCGCGATTGTCTCAGGCGCTTCCACATGCATCATGTGGCCCACGCCGCTCAGCGTGACGATGCGCAGATTCTGATACAGCGAACGAAAGTACGCTTCGGTGCCGTGCTCCGGTGCGATGCGCCTGCGCATCTCTGAATCTTCGGCCAGCAGCAGGAGCATCGGCGCCGTGAACCGCCGCCAGCACGCCTCGGCTTCGGCGCGCCGGAAGAGCACGGGATTGACGTACCGATGGCGCGGATCGAACGTGAGCCTCAATGCGCCATCCGCGTCTTCGGCACTCCAGGCGCGCGCGAGGAACTCCGCGCGATCGCGCGGCATGGCCGGGTTGCGCGCGACGATGAAGTTCACGAGCACGTCCAAATTGGTGTAGCGCCGCTCGCGTGGCGGGTCGCGCAACTGATCCAGCCACTCGGCATATCGGCCCGGTGCATCTTCCGCATCCGTGGGCGGCAGGCCGATGCCTTCGAGATTCACGAGCCACGCGATGCGCGATGGCCGGATGCCGCCGTACATCGATGCGACGTTCGCACCCATGCTGTGCGCGATGATGCGTGCGGGCGTGCCCGCATGCACCACATCCAGGAACGCTTCGAGATCCGCGAAGTAGTCCGCGAACCAGTATCCCTGCTGCGACCACTCCGTTCCGCCGAACCCGCGCCAGTCGAGCGCGACGAACGAGTGATGCTCGGGCAGGCAGTCCACCAGGAATTGCCAGGTCTCGCTGGAATCACCCCACCCGTGGAGCAGCACCACAGGCGAATCCGTGCGCTCACCCCACCAGGTGATGCGGTGGCGGAGACCTCTCAGAACAAGCGTTTCATGACGCGGCTGCCGCCGCTGCAGTGGGCTCATGGGCCTCAAGTCGCCGTGCAGACACACATTGCGCGCTCCACCAGAAGGGGGCGATCATGGCGGCGACGCCGCATCGCCGGCCGCGCCGGGAAGGGGCCATGAACGCGTCTGATTCGCCGTCCAGTGCGCCACAGGACGGGCCGCAAGCGCAGCGCACAGAAGAGCGCACCTGGGCCATGATCGCCCATCTGTCCGCGCTTGCCTTCTTCGTGCTGCCGCCCGTGGGCGGTGTCATCGGGCCCCTGGTCGTGTGGCTTGCGAAGAAGGATTCCTCCGCATTCGTGAGCGAAGCGGCCCGGGAAGCCATCAACTTCAACCTCGCCGTGCTCGCCGCCTATGCCGTGTGCGTGCTGCTGATGTTCATCTTCATAGGCATTCTGCTGGGCGCAGCATTGCTGGTCTTCTGGCTCGTGATGACGCTGGTGGCGGCCATCCGCGCGAGTGAAGGTATCCACTACAAGTATCCGATCACAGTTCGCGTCGTGAAGTGAGGCGAACGGCGCGCTCACGTGGAGCCGCCGGCCGCGCGATTCAACCACCGAGAAAGATGCGGTAGGCGGGGTTTGCCGTCTCCTCCGTGTACGCGTAGTGCAGATCCTGCAGGTGTTCCATGAACTCCGTGCGCTCGGCCGGCGGCACCTGGATGCCCGCCATGACGCGGCCGTAGTCGGACCCGTGATTGCGGTAGTGGAACAGCGTGATGTTCCAGCGTGAGCCCACGGCCTGCAGAAAGCGCAGCAGCGCGCCGGGCCTTTCGGGAAACTCGAAGCGGTAGAGCAGCTCGTTCTCGATGCCGCGTGCGTGGCCGCCCACCATGTAGCGCACGTGCAGCTTGGCCATCTCGTTGTCCGTCATGTCCGTCACCGGATAGCCCGCAGCCCGGAGCTCGGCCACCACGCTGTCGCGCTCGCCCCGACCCCGGGAAAGGGCGAAGCCCACGAAGATCTGCGCCGCGCGCCCGGCCTCGTAGCGATAGTTGAACTCGGTGATGCTGCGCCGGCCGAGCCGCTCGCAGAAACGCAGGAAGCTGCCGCGCTCCTCGGGGATCTCCACCGCCAGCAACGCCTCGCGCTCACCGCCCAGATCCGCGCGCTCGGCCACGTGGCGCAGCCGGTCGAAGTTCATGTTCGCGCCGGTGTTCACGGCGACGAGACGCTTGTCCTTCCAGCCCTCGCGCTCCACCCATTTCTGCAGGCCCGCCACCGCGAGCGCGCCGGCGGGCTCGACGATCGAGCGGGTGTCTTCGAACACCGACTGGATGGCCGCGCAGATCTCGTCGGTGTCCACGAGCAGCACCTCATCGACGTACTGGCGGCAGAGGTTGAACGTTTCCTCGCCCACGCGCTTGACGGCAACGCCGTCGGCGAAGATGCCGACCCGGTCGAGCGTCACGCGCCGGCCCGCGCGCAGCGACTCGTACATCGCCGCGGCGTCTTCCGGCTCCACGCCGATGATCTTCACATTCGGATGCAGGTACTTGACGAACACGGCGATGCCGGCCATGAGCCCGCCGCCGCCGATCGGCACGAAGATGGCGTCCAGGTTCCCGCCGCTCTGGCGGAGAATCTCCATGCCAATGGTCCCCTGCCCGGCGATCACATCCGGATCGTCGAAGGGATGGACGAACACCAGGTTGCGCTCGCGCGCGAGCGTGAGCGCGTGATCGTAGGCGCTGTCGTACTCATTTCCGTGCAGCACGATCTCCGCGCCGAGATCGGCCACCGCCTGCACTTTGATCTGCGGCGTGGTCTCCGGCATGACGATCAGCGCAGGGATACCCCGCTTGCGCGCGGCGAGCGCCACTCCCTGGGCATGGTTGCCGGCGGAGGCGCAGATCACTCCGCGTCGCGCGGCGCTCTCCGCCAGATGCGCGATCTTGTTGTACGCGCCGCGCAGCTTGAACGAGAAGACCTCCTGCAGGTCCTCGCGCTTGAGGCGCACGTGATTGCCGAGCCGGCGCGACAGGCGCGCGGCATGCTCGAGCGGGGATTCGATCGCCACGTCGTAGACGCGCGCCTTCAGAATCCGCTCGATGTAGGGACTCGCCACTTCCGCTCCCGATTCCTCGTCAGGGGAGCGCGGAGCTTAGCCATTCTCGAGCACGCGTGCAGGCTCGCCGGAGGGTTCGAGTATGGATCCCTCGGCATAGTCCACCGCCGGCATCTCGAATACCCGGTAGGGCGGGCGGTTCGGAAACTTCTGGAGCAGCAGCGGCATCGCCACGTTGAACACGGGCGTGCCCCGGGCCGTGCGCCCTTCCAGCGCGCCGTGATGCGCATGGCCGTGGAACACCACGTTCACGGGGTAGCGGTTGAGGGGTTCCTCCAGGCGGCTGGTGCCGAGGTACGGATAGATCTCGTGAGGCTCGCCTTCCACCGTTTCCCTCACGGGCGAGTAGTGCAGCACCGCCACGCGCTGGGGCGTGCGCAGCCGGGCGAGTGCGGATTCCAGCTTCAGCGCCTCGTCGATCGCCGCCTGCACGAAGCGCTTGACGGCCGGCTCGCCCCACGCGCCGAGCGTGCCGCGGCCATAGCCGCCGGCGAAGCCCTTCACTCCGGCGAACCCCACGCCGCCAATCTCGGCGGCTTCGCCGTCCAGCACTTTCACCTGCGCCTCCACGAGGATCCGGCAGATCTCGCCCTGCTGGTTGGACTCGTAATCATGGTTGCCGAGCACCGCGACGATCGGGATGCGCACGGCGGCCGACAGTTCCTTCGCGAGGATGTGTGCTTCCTCCGGCAGGCCGTAGTCGGTGAGGTCGCCGCAGAGGAGCAGCACGTCCGCGCGCTCGTTCACGTTCGCGAGCAACGGCGCGAGCCGCCCTTGAGAGGTTTTCTTGACGTGCAGGTCCCCGACCGCGGCCAGGCGCACAGCTTGCTGATGGGTCATCGGAGGTTCCCAGCTTGGCCCGGCCAGGCGGAGCAATTGACATGCCCACGGGTAAGTCCGCGGTCGAAGGCGCAAACGGGATTACGTACGCCTTCTATCGAAGTGTGATGTCGCGTCTCGAGGATGCCGGGGTGCCCTTTCTGGTCGGGGGCGCGTACGCGCTGGCGTTCTACTCCGGCATCGGGCGCAACACGAAGGACTTCGACATCTTCCTGCGTCGTGAAGACCTCGAGCGTGCGCTCGCGGCGCTCGAAAGCGGGGACTGCCGCACCGAGCTCACGTATCCGCACTGGCTCGGCAAGGCGGTGTGCGGCGATGACTTCGTGGACATCATCTTCAGCTCCGGGAATGCCGTGGCGACCGTCGATGACGAATGGTTCGCGCATGCGCCAGTGACCGACGTGCTCGGCAGGCTGGTGAAACTCTCGCCGGCGGAAGAAATGATCTGGTCGAAGGCGTTCATCATGGAGCGCGAGCGGTACGACGGCGCGGATGTCATGCATCTGCTGCTCCGGCGCGGAACGGTCCTCGACTGGCCGCGACTGCTGCGCCGGTTCGGGCCGCACTGGCGCATTCTGCTGTCACACCTCATCACGTTCGGCTTCGTGTATCCCGACGACCGAACGTGCATTCCCGCGTGGGTGATGGAGGAGTTGCTGGGACGATTGCAGAAGGAACTGGCCGAGCCGCCACGTGAAGGGCGGCGCGTGTGCAACGGGCCGCTCATCTCGCGCGCGCAGTACCTCATCGACATCGCGCAGTGGGGATACGCCGATGCGCGCCTCGGCCCGAAAGGCTGCATGAGCGACGATGAAGTCGCGCAGTGGACGGCGGCGATTGACTGAGCGCTAGCGACGTTCCGTCGCGACGGGGCGCGTGGCGAAGCGGAACGTGGTCTTGCCGATCGACACCACATCGCCATCGCGCAGCGTGTGGCGTGAGATCTTCCGGCCATTCACCGCCACGCCGTTGGTGCTGTTCAGGTCCTCGATGATGGTGTGATTCGGGCCGGCGAGGATCACGGCGTGATTGCGGCTGATGAACTTGGCGTCGATCTGCAGATCATTGTCGGGCGTGCGTCCGACCGTCGTCTTGCGGCCGAGCACGTGCACCACCTCGGTGTCGCCGTCCATGCGAATGAGCAGCCGCACGGGGCCTTCGGGCGCGATCTCGTGCGAGCCGCTCTCGGCGGCCGGGTCGAGCCGACTGATGCTCTTCTGGATGTTCCCGAGCAGCGCGGCGCTTTGCGCGGCCTCGGTTTCGAGACGGCGGATCAGTGAGTCCCGCTGCGCCAGGGATTCGCGCGCCGAGTCGATCGTCTGCCGCCACTCTTCCTGCGTGCGGGTGAGCTCCTCGAGCTTCGAGCTCTTCGTCCGCAGCTCCGCCTCCAGACGCAGAAGCGCGTCTTCCGCGGCACGCAGATCCCCTTCCAGCTCGGTGCCCCGGTTGAGACTTGCGCGCAGCTCCTCCTGCAGAAGCCGAACGTTCTCTTCGAGATCTTCCGCCTGGCGCTGCAGCTCCACTGCGCGCGCCTCCGCCGCCGCGAGAAGCCTCGTCTGCTCGTCTCGCGCCGTTTCCATGCCGCGCATGGCCGCCGTACGTTCGATGACCTCGGCACGGGCGATCGCTAGATCACGCTCCAGATCCTGCGCACGCAGTTGCGCGGCTTCTGCGCGCTTTTCCAGTGCCGCTTCGTTGTCTCCCGCACGTGCCAGCGCCGCGTCCTTCTCGGCCCGAACGGCTGCGAGCTCCCGGTCCTTCTCAGCGACAGCCTTCTCCAAAGCGGCGACAGACGCCTCCAGCTCGGAAATCTGCAACGAGATCGCCTCGCGCTCACGGGTTGCGCGCTCGAATTCCTGCTGACGCGCCTGAAGCGAGGTGCTCTGATCGTTCGCAGCGGCTTCGAGGGCGCCGATCCGTTCGAGTTGCGCAGCAGTGGTTCGCCTCAGCTCGGCGATCGTGCGCTCGAGACTGTCGTTCTCCTGCTGAGCTCTCTCGAGCGCGAGGTTTCGCGCGGCGAGCGACCCGGAAAGCGCAGTCACCTCGCGTTCGAGCACCTCGATGCGTTCCCGCGCCCGGTGCAGCTCGCTCGTGAGGTTCTGTTCGCGCTGAGTCGCTGCCGCAAGCGCTTCGCGGAGCTTCTCGAGCTCGGCATCCCGTCGCCCGACCTCCTCATCCAGCGTCAGCAGCTGCCCATCGAAGATGACGCGCCGGCCTTCGAGTGTCTGGAGCGTTTCCAGATAATGCGCAACGCGCGCCATCAGATCGCCGATATCCCGGCGAGCGTGCGCGAGCTCCTGATCCCGCTGCGCGAGGAGCTTCGCACGCTCGTAATCGCGAGTTTGATGCGCACGTACCGTCGCTTCGTAAGTTTCAACACGCGTCTGCAGCTGAGCCGTGCGGGATTGCTCCTCTGCCAGCTCGGCACGTGCAGCGTTCAGTTCGGCGGCAAGCGCGGCAGCCTTTTCCTCTGCGGCCCGAACGCGCGCAGCCGCACGCTCTTCGGCCGCAGCGAGCTCGCTGCGGGCACGCTCTTGTGCCATGGCGAGCTCGGCGGCGGCGCGCTCGTCCGCAGCCACGCGCTCGGCGCGAGCACTCGCCAGCTCACGCTCCAGCTCGGCCAGCCGCTCACCCTTGCGGGTGAGGCGCTCCTCCACATCGCGCAGGTTTTCGGAGAGCAGGTGCAGATCGATTTCGAGCTGCCGACTGCGCGCGTCCGCGGGCCGTGCTGCGGCGGATTCGGATGCCGGCGTCTGCAGCGCCGGCATGTGCCATGTGTCCGTGCTCCCCGACTGCTCCTCATACGCCGCAACATCGAGCACGGGCAGCTCTGCGGTGGCTTCGAGATCGGAGTCCGGCGAGGTGGGCGCTGATTGGCGTTGCACGCTCATGGTCGTTTCCCCCGGTACAGGCGCAAGTCGTGCCGGCTATGACGCTGCAGCGGGCGTGGGGCTATTTTTTCCGAATATAACGTGCACTGTCACTTGCCGCGCGGGAGTCACACCCGAAATGTGAAGAATCGCGAGATGCACCGCCATGCGCTCGCGTTGCTTTCGAAAGCGCGCCGCCGTGAAACACGGCAGAGCGCGAGTGCGGTCAGCTGCGGCGCGCGGACAGGCCGGCGAAACGAACTGACATAAGCGCGACCCGTGGCCGGGCTGCCACGAGCTTCAGTGACCGAGAAATTCCCGAAGCGGTGGAACGAGCACATCCGCCGCGGTTTCCAGCACCCCGGCACCCTGCTGGGGCAGATCCAGCACCCGCGCGCGCGGCAGGAATTCCCGCGCACGGCCCGTGGACTCCCACGTTTCGTCCCTGGCACGTGCCACCAGCAGCGGCTGCCCGATCTGTCGCAACCGTTCGACTTCCGCACCCGACGGGATGCCCATCAGCACGACGCGACGCACCTGCTGGGGGCGCGCAATCGCCAGCTCCGCCGCGATGAGGCACCCGGAGTGAAAGCCGAGCACATCGATGTGCCGGAACCGCATGGTGTCGAGGAAATCGCCGAGCGCGGCGGCCACGTCGCTCGCGCTCGCACGCGCCGCGGGACCATCGGATTCCCCGCATCCCGGCAGATCCGGAGCGTAGACGGAGCGGTCGCGCCCGATGACCGGCAGCACGCGCTGGAACGCGCGGCCCGTCTGGCCGGCGCCGTGCACACACAAAAGCGCGGTGCCCTCCTCGAATCCGCCCCCGGGCGGAATGGCGTTGTGGACATGAAGCTGTCCATAGCGGCACTCGAAATATCCCCGGCGCACGCGGGGCTCGCGGACTGGCTGACGGGTCGAGACGGTTCCCTTGGACATGGAGGCTCCGGAAAGCGCGACGCGCGCGGGCCGGCAATTTTGTGAGTCAGTCTGCGCCACGCATGCGTCGTCGGCACGCAGTATACGGAAAGCGTCGGCACGCTTGCCTGCCGGCGAGGTTGATGGGAAAAATCGGCAGGCGGCGATCTTCGGACACGTCATCCATGCACGTGACTCGCTATCTCGCTCCGGTGCTGATTCTTGCGCTCACGAGTGGCTGCGGTCTGGGCGAAACGGCCGCGACCGCCACCGCCGTCGCGGAATCGGAGGCACAGGCCGCCAAGGCCGCCACGGAAACGAAGGCCCGCATCGAGCAGGGCATTCAGGACGCGCAGGAGGCCGCGGCAGAGCAGCGTAGGGCGATCGACGAGGCGACCGAGTAAGCCAGCCGCAAACGCGTTATCAGGGGGGGCTCGCCCGACGCCGGTCGGAACCGTGTTGTCCGACCGGCGTCGCGGCGTTCAGCGACCGGACCTGCGGCCGCCACGGCCGCGGGCACTGCGCCCCGCCGCGCGCCGTCCCTTTTTCGCGGCAGGCCGTTTCGCAGCCGGCTTGCGTCCTGCGGACCGACGGGCGGTCTTCCCCCCTTTCGCAGCACTGCGCCGCGCGGACTTTCGGCCCGCTGTTCTGGCGCCACGCCCCGCGGTCGTCTTGCGCCGAGCACCGCCCTTGCTCGCGGCTTTCTTGCGTGCGGCCTTTTTCGCAGGCGCCTTCTTTTTGCCCGCGGCCTTGCGTCCGGCGGTCTTCTCCCGTTTCGCAGCCCGGCTGCCACCCGTGCTCCGGCGTGCCGGCGCAGCGGCTTCCTCTTCCCCGGCAGCAGATTCTTCGGGCGCAGGCATTTCCGTCGTGGCACCCGCCGCGGTGGACGTGTTGCGGGACTTCTTTGCCGGCGCTCGCGAAGCCGGAGCCTCTTCGCCATCTGACGGGGCGGAGGCCGCGGAGCCCGACGCGCCAACGGATTCGGTGGCCGCGGCCGCCGTCTTCGGCGCCTTGGCCTTCTTCGCGGCTGCGGATTTCGCCTGCGCAGCGGCCTTTTCCTCGTGCACGGCGAAGCCGACACCGACCGGATCGAGGATCTGCGCGATCCAGCTCCCGCCCGGCACTTCCATCGGACCATTGATCACCCGCCCGCCTGCCGCCTTTGCCGCGGACGCTGCCTTGCCCGCATCCGCCACCTTCACGTAGCACATCCAGGCGGCCGGCACGTTCGCCATCTGATAGATGCCGCCGTAGTCGGCGCCGTCGTGCTGGAACAGGTGATACACACCGTGCGCCTCACCCATGTCGTGCTTCGCGCCCTCCTTCCACCCGAAGAGCTCGGTGTAGAAGTGCAGGGCTGCCTCTGCATCCGTGGTGCAGAGCTCGTGCCAGGAGAACGTGCCCGGCCCCGAGCGCGGCGCGCTGCCTTCCGTGGCGGACTTGTAGATCGCGAACTCGGCGCCCTGAGGATCCTTGAGCATGGCGTAGGTGCCCACGTCCGGAATGTCCGTCGCGTCCCTGACGACCGTTGCACCGAGGGCGCGCGCGCGGGCAACGGTGGCGGGGACATCGTCCACTGCCACGTACGCCACCCAGCGAGAGGTGGCGGACTCATCGGTCAGCGTGGCGAGCCCTCCAATCGGAACGCCGTTCGCAACCCAGAGCGTGTATTTGGGATCACGTTCCCAGGCCTGCGGCTTCCATGGAACCACTTTGGGGTAGAAGGCTGTGGCCGCGGCCGCGTCGGTGGTGAGCAGCTCGTGCCAGACGAATCTCCCCCGGGGATCGGCATTGCTCATGACGGTTTCCTTGTTGTGGATGAGCGGGTGCTCGAACGAACGCGAAGACAATGCGGCGCCATTCTCCACCGCCGCGAGTCAGAGTAAATAGCCGCGCGGCCGACATCGCGAGAAAAACTTCACGAGCGCACGTCTGCGGCCGATGGAGTGGCGCGCACGGCGTTCCGAACGACGTCGCGTTGCTGGTGCCGGTGCCTCACCGTCACAATCCCCGCCGCCCGATTCACGCGACATGCCTGCCTGGTGAGGTTTCGATGCTTCATGCGCTGCGAGTCCTGTTTGCCCTGCTGACCCTGTCCTTCGCCGCCACCCCCTTCGCCCGGCCCGAACCGTTCACGGCCGAAGCGATGTGGAGCCTCGACCGGCTCGGTGAGCCGGCACTCTCCCCGGACGGCCGGCTGGCCGTGGTTCCGGTCACGCGGTACGACGTGGCGGCCAACACGGGCTTCACAGACCTGTGGCTCATCCCGACAAGCGGCGGGCCCGCGCGCCAGCTCACGAGCGATCCGGCGCCGGACACACAGCCGGCCTTCAGCCCCGACGGCAAGTGGATCGCCTTCGTCTCCCGGCGCGGCGAGGACAAGGAGAATCAGATTTACGTGATTGCCGTGGACGGGGGCGAGGCGCGGCGCGTGACGCAGGTGCCGACTGGCGCAGACCTCCCCCGCTGGTTTCCGGACGGCCACCGCCTCGCGTTCGTGACGCCCATCTGGACCGACCTCGTCCGGTGGGAAGACCAGGCGGCTCGGCTCAAGGAACGGCAGGAATCCCGCATGACGGCTCGCGTGTGGGAGAAGGCGCCGATCGCGTACTGGGACCACTTTCTCGATGATCGGGAGCGGCACCTGTTCGCCATCGACGTGAACGGCGGCGAGCCCGTGGCGATCACGCGGCAATCCGGGTATGCGCTGTCGAACGCCGACGTCGATGCGTTCTCGTACGACATCTCTCCGGATGGCACCGAGGTCGCCTTCGTGGCGAACGTCGACAAGTCCGGCATCGAAGCGAACTTCGACGTCATCGTCCTGCCGTCCTGCGGGTGCAAGCCGGCACGCAACATCACGGCGGACAACCCGGCCGACGATGGCAGCCCGCGCTACAGCCCGGATGGCCGCTGGCTCGCCTTCTCGCAGCAGCGCATCCCCCGCTTCTATGCGGACCGCGCGCGCCTCATGGTGCTCGACCGCAAGAGCGGAGCGGTCCGCAAGCTCACGGAAGACTGGGATCGATCCGTGAGCAACGCGATCTGGCTGCCCGACAGCCGGGGCCTCATTGCCGCCGTCGATGATGCGGCCACCTACCGTCTGTACCGCTTCGATCTCTCCGGCGGCACACCCCGGGCCGTAACGACCTCACCGAGCTTCAGCGGGCTCGCCCTGGGCCGCCACAACACCGCCGTCGCCCTGCGGCAGAGCTTCACGGAGCCGCCGACGCTCGTGCGAGTGGACGTCGCATCGGGCAAGGCCACTGCACTCTCGACGTTCAACGACGCGAAGCTTGCGCGCTTCGCGTTCGGCAAGGTGGAGAGCGTGACGTACAAGGGCGCCCGCAACGACGACATCCAGATGTTCGTCGTGTACCCGGCGGACTTCGATCCCTCGAAGAAGTATCCGGTGTACATGCTCCTGCACGGCGGCCCGCACAACGCCATGGTCGACAGCGTGCAGTGGCGCTGGAACGCGCACGTGTTCGCCAACTGGGGCTACATCGTCACGTGGCACAACTTCCACGGCTCGAGCGGATTCGGCCAGGCGTTTGCCGACTCCATCAATCCGGACTGGGTGACGCTGCCCTATGAGGACACGATCAAGGCCGCGCAATGGCTCATGGCGCAGCCCTTCGTGGACAAGGACCGCATGGCCGCCGGCGGCGGCAGCTACGGCGGTTTTTTGGCAGCCACACTGCTCGGGCGTGAGCACCCGTTCAAGACGCTGGTGGCCCACGCCGCCGTGTACAACGAATACACGCAGATCGCCTCGGACTACGGCGCCGAGAAGCCTCGCTTCTATCACTACTGGGAAAATCCCGAAGAATTCGCGCGCATCTCGCCGCACACGCACGCGGCCAACTTCAAGACGCCGACGCTCATCGTGCACGGGCAGATGGACCTGCGCGTGCCCGTGAACCACGGCATCGAGTTGTTCAATACGCTTCAGAGCAAGGGCGTTCGCAGCAAGCTCGTCTACTTCCCGGACGAGAATCACTGGGTGCTGAAGCCTCAGAACTCCCTGTTCTGGTACCGCACGGTCCGGGAGTGGATCGCGCAGTACGTGGAGCCGGGCGCGCGTTGAGGTTGCACGCGGCGAAAGCTGCGCGGGGCTGACGGCGCTTCGGCGCCGCGGCCTGTCTTGCCGGCCGCTCTCCGGCGCGGCCGGGAACTGCACGGCCGCAACGCGCGGGCAGGTCGCGGGAATCTTCCGGCGCCGGGCGCGTGAGGGGCTCGAGGAGCCTCTGGAGTTGCGCGTCGGCTGGGGACTCACGGTGGCCATCGAGCCGCCGGAGTCTGCTCAGAGCCCCGGTCGTGCCAGCAGCTCGTCGATGGGACGCGGCTTGCCGAAGAGGAAGCCTTGTGCGCAGTCGATCCCCAGCTCCGTCAGCCGCACACGCACAGCTTCCGTCTCCACGCACTCCGCCACAGTCTCAATGTTCATGCCGCGCCCGAGCTGCGCGATGCCGCGGACGAGCGATTCGGCGCGCGGGTTGCTCAGCAGATCGCGCACGAACGCGCCGTCGAGTTTCAGCATCTGCACGTCGAGGAACTTGAGGTAGGCAAACGAGCTCACGCCGGTGCCGAAGTCATCGAGCGCGAACCGCACGCCACGCGCGCGCAGGCGGCGGATCATCGCCTGCGTCTGCGCGATGTTCGCGACGGCGGCCGTCTCCGTGATCTCGAATTGCAAACAATCGCCGGGAACGCCCGCGCCGCCGATGCGGGACGCGAGCCACTCGAGGAAATCCGCATCGCCGATCGTCGGGCCGGAGAGATTGACCGAGAAGCGCATCTTTCGCTCGGTCAGCATGGCGCGCTGCGCTTCGAGCTTCTGCAGCACGTGGCCGATCACCGCCCGATCCAGCTCGATGAGCATGCGATAGCGCGTTGCGGCCGACATGAACCACGTGGGCGAGAGATACGCCCCGCCCTCACCGATCAGCCGCACGAGCACTTCATGGCGACTGACCGCGTCATCGCCGTTCAGGCGCACGATGGGTTGCACGAACACATCGAAGCGCCCGTCCTGCAGGGCGTGCCGGAGTCGATCCGCCACGAGCACGTCGTCATTGCGGCGGACGATGCTCTGATCCGCGTCCTGATACACCTCGACGCGTCCGCGCCCGCGATCCTTGGCGGCTTTGCAGGCCGCTTCGGCTGCGGCGAGCGCGTGGCTCAGCCCACCCTCGTTCGCCGGAATGAGCGCCGCGCCGAACGAAATGGACAGTCGTGTCGGCACCCCCTGCACCGGGATGGAGAGCGAGCTCACGCGTTGGGTGATCAGTTCCGCGACTCGCATCGCCTGCGCGAGCGTCGTGGAGGGCACGTACACGGTGTAGCGATCACCCGAGAGGTGGCAAGCGCAGGAGCCTGCCGGAAGCTCGATCGTCTGCAGCACGCTGCCGACCAGGGAAATCGCCTGGTCGCCGGCGGCAAAGCCTGCAAGCTTGTTCAACACGTGCAGCTGATCGATATCGCCGTACAGCACGCAGCCCGGCAGGCGCTCCATGGATTCGCGGATGCGGATCGTGCGCTCGAACTCCGTCCATCCCAGCAGCGTCGCGAGCGCCCGGCGCTTCGGCGGATCGGAAGCGGAACGATCGTGTCCTGAAGCAGGCGCGTGCGGCTCGGCATGTGCACTCGACGATGCCCCTGCAGGCGTCTGCAAGAGCGCGACGAATCGCGGAGCGAATGCGAGCAGGTTGCGGGAGTCGCGAGGAACGAATTTCGGCTCTTCCGGAAGACGTCCGGCGATCAGCGTGCCCAGCGGCGTACCCTGCGCATCCCGTAGTGCGACAGCGAGCAGCCTGCCGCGTATCGGACCATCCTTTTCCGCGCGCACGCGGTTCGTTCCGAAGACGCCCCCGTTGGCTTGGCTCTCCGTGGTGAGTTGCGCCAGATCGCCGGCGCACACGTCCTCGAAAAACTGCGCCGCGGCCGCGCTTCGCGTGAAGTACTTCGGCACTCCGCCCTGTGCGCGCGTGACGCCGACGACCGATGCGCTCATTGCGGTCGCCGCGTCCCGCAACGCCGCCGACAACTCGCGCGCCGGCATGCCGGAGGGGCCAGCCTGCCCGGGCAAGTCAACAGCCACTTGCAACGCTGGGACGTCCATGGATGAGCGCTGTGCGAACAGGAGATGCAGACTTTAGTCGCAGGCCCCGGCCTGCGCTGGAACGCGGTTCGCTCTCCGGACGGCAGACCGTATCATCGCGGGCCCTCGTCCCGGATTTGCGAGACGAGTCACATCGCCCGCGTGCCCGAGCACGGCACGCGTTCTGTTGAAGAAAGCGAGCTCATGCCCCAGGCCATCCAGATTCACGAATACGGCGGTCCCGAGGTGCTGCGCCTCGAGGAGGTGGACATCCCCGCTCCGGGTCCGGACGAGGTGCAGGTGCGCCACACCGCCATCGGTGTGAACTACATCGACGTTTACGACCGCACCGGGCTCTACCCGGTGCAGCTCCCGTGCGTGCTCGGTCGTGAGGCCACCGGCGTCGTGCACGCAAAGGGACGAAAGGTGCGGGACCTGAAGGTGGGCGACCGCGTCGCGTACGCGCTGCCAAAACCGGGCGCGTACACAGAACTGAGGAACGTGCCAGCCGATCGCGTCGTGAAGATCCCGCGCGGAATCTCGAACGAGCAGGCGGCTGCTCTCATGCTGAAGGGCATGACCGCGCAGTACCTGCTCCGTCGCACATATCGCGTGAAGCGCGGGGATGTGGTGCTCGTCCACGCTGCCGCCGGCGGGGTCGGCCTGATTCTGTGCCAGTGGGCCAAGGCGCTCGGCGCCACCGTCATCGGCGTGGTGGGAAGCGACGCGAAAGCGGAGCTGGCGCGAAAGCACGGCTGCAAGCACGTGCTCATCTCAGGGCGCGACGAGCTCGTGCCGAGCGTGAAGCGCCTGACGAAAAACGTGGGCGTCGCGGTTGTCTACGATGCCGTGGGCAAGGACACCTTCATGGAATCCCTGGACTGCCTGCGTCCGCTCGGGATGATGGTGTCCTATGGCAATGCGTCGGGTCCGCCGCCTGCCATCAGTCCTCTGGAACTGAGCAAGCGAGGCTCGCTGTTCCTCACCCGACCCACGCTCTTCAACTATGTGGCGAAGCGCGAGGACCTCGTGGCCACCGCGCGCGAGCTGTTCGCGGCCGTGAAGAGCAAGGCCGTGCGCGTGCGCATCGGCCAGACGTATGCGCTGAAGGATGCCGCCGAAGCCCACCGGGATCTCGAAGCCCGCCGCACCACCGGATCGACCGTGCTGCTCCCCTGACGCCGTTGCCGGCGCAGGCGGCAGGCCCCGCTCGGCACCTTCCTTGCTGCCCCGCGGGGCGGAAGGAGGTGAGCGTCATGGCACAGTTGGCGGACGAAATCGATCGCATCAACCAGATGGTCGATGAGATCGAGGAGGACATCGACCGCACCACCCAGCGCATCGAAGCCTGTGTGGACCAGCTGGACGAGCTGGCGTTGAAGGTGGCGAGAGCTTCGAAACTGCTGCGCGAGCAGGTGACGCTGCAGAGGGCAAACGCGTTGGCCGGAACCTCCACGACGCATTGACCCTCGCGGGCAAGACGCGCGCCTGTGGCGGTTTTCCGGGCGAGAACGCCAGCCCGGTGTCAGGCTCCGCCGCGGCGAGCGGCCCGCCCCTACCGCACGACGCGCAGGCCGCGACCGCTGCGGCCGATGCCGAGCGCGCCGCTGCGAACCACCTCGAGCAGCGTGGCCTGCCGGGCCAGATCTCCAATGAACGCGTTGACCTCCGGCTCGCTCGCCGTCAGCTCGACGATGAAGCAGTCGGTCGCGGGGTCGAGCACGCGCCCGCCCGTGCGCACCACATAACCACGCACGACGTCCGTCTGCTCGGGGCGCACCTTCAGCTTCAGGAGCACGAGCTCGCGTTCGAGATGCTCGCCGAGCGTCATGTCCTCGGCGCTGACCACATCTACCAGCTTGTTGAGCTGATTGAGGATCTGCTGGATCACGGCGTCCGAGCCCGTGGTGACCAGCGTGATGCGCGAGACCGTCGGATCGTCCGTGGGGGCCACGGACAGGCACTCGATGTTGTACCCGCGAGTGGAAAAGAGCCCGGCCACCCGGCTCAGGGCGCCCGCTTCGTTCTGCAGCAGTATGGCGATGATGTGACGCATGGCTTTGGCGAGATTTCGGACCGGCGATCATATCCGTCGCGGACGCGGTTTGCGCATCGTCGCCAAGCTGCTAGTCTCGTTAGCCCCCGCCCGAAAGCCGGGCATCTCCGACTCGATCTCCACCAATGAGCGATACCGTCATCCAGCCTCGCCCCATGGGCCATCCGCTCGCCGGTCAGCGCATGACTGGCGCCCAGATGATCATGCAGGTGGTCGCGGATGAGGGTGTAACGGCTATCTTCGGCTACAGCGGCGGGGCGATCCTGCCCACCTACGATGCCGTGTTCCTCTACAACGAGGAGCAGGCGCGCACTGGCGGGCGGCAGATTCCGCTCATCGTGCCCGCGAACGAGCAGGGCGCGGGCTTCATGGCGGCGGGCTATGCGCGCTCGAGCGGGCGCGTGGGCGTGTGCCTCGTGACCTCGGGCCCCGGGGCCACCAACACGGTCACGCCGGTCCGCGACTGCATGGCCGATTCCGTGCCCATCGTGGTCATCTGCGGCCAGGTGCCCACGGCCATGATCGGAACGGATGCATTCCAGGAAGCGCCCGTGCCGTCGATCATGGGCGCGGTCGCGAAGCACGTCTTCCTCGTCACCGACCCCACCAAGCTCGAAGCCACGGTGCGGACAGCGTTCGAGATCGCCCGCACCGGCCGGCCCGGCCCGGTGGTCGTGGACGTGCCGAAGGACGTGCAGAACTGGGAAGGCATCTACCAGGGCACGGGCATGCTGCCCATTCCCGGCTACCGGCGGCGCATGAACGAGCTGGCCGAGCGCTCGGTCGATGATGCCGAAGCTGCCCGGTTCTTCGAGATGCTGGGCGAAGCGAAGCGCCCGCTCATCTATGCCGGTGGCGGTGTCATCAACGGCAATGCGGCCAGCGAGCTGAGCGAGCTGTGCCTCACGTTCGGCATTCCCGTGGTCACCACGCTCATGGGCATCGGTGCGTTCGACACCACGCATCCGCTTTCCATGCGCATGCTCGGCATGCACGGGGCGGCCTTCGCGAATTACGCGGTCGATGATTGCGATTTCCTCATCGCCGTCGGCTCGCGTTTCGACGATCGCGTGGCCGGCGTTCCGGCGAAGTTCGCCAAGAACGCCAAGCGCATCGCGCATCTCGACATCGACCGCGCGGAGGTGAACAAGGTCAAGCGCGTGCAGTGGAGCCACATCGGCTCGTTGCCGGATGCGCTGCGCGCGCTCACGGCATACGGCAAGCGCGAGAAGTTCCAGCGGGACTGGGGCGAGTGGCACGCCGAGCTTGCGGAGCTCAAGCGCACGTACGCCATGAACTACGACCGCAACAGCCCGCTGATCCAGCCCTATTACGTGATCGAGGAGATCAACCGGCACACGAAGGGGCAGGCCATCATCAGCACCGGCGTGGGCCAGCATCAGATGTGGGCCGCGCAGTACTGCGATTTCCGCGCGCCGCGCCTGTGGCTCACGTCCGGCAGCATGGGCACCATGGGCTTCGGCCTGCCGGCCGCCATCGGCGCGCAGATCGCGCATCCGAACCGGCTGGTCATCGACATCGACGGCGATTCCAGCATCCGCATGAACATCGGCGAGCTGGAAACCGTCACCACCTACGATCTGCCGGTGAAGGTGGTGGTGCTCAACAACTTCGGCGACGGCATGGTGAAGCAGTGGCAGAAGCTGTTCTTCAAGGGCCGCCTCTCCGCCAGCGACCGCTCCCTCCACAAGAAGGATTTCGTGCGCACCGCGCAGGCCGATGGGTTCGGTTTCGCGCAGCGCCTCGAGCGCAAGGAGGACGTGCCGCGCGTGATCGCCGAGTTCATCAGCTACCCCGGCCCGGCATTCCTCGAGGTGATGATCGACCGTGACGCGGGTGTGTACCCGATGGTGGGCCCCGGTCAGACGTACGACGAGATGATCACCGGCGATCACATCCCCTCGCGTCACAAGGTGGACATCAAGACACCCGGTCCGTCGGAGATGTTCTGATGAAATACCTGCACACGATGGTGCGCGTCTCGGATCTGGACGCCTCGCTGCGGTTCTATTGCGACGCCCTGGGGCTGCGTGAGGTGAACCGGAAGGAAGTGCCGCAGGGCCGCTTCACACTCGTGTTCCTCGCGGCGCCAGGGGACGAGAACGCACAGGTCGAGCTCACGTACAACTGGGATCCGGAAACCTACACAGGCGGCCGCAACTTCGGTCATCTCGCGTATCAGGTGGACGACATCTACGCCGCGTGCCAGCGGCTGGTCGATCACGGCGTCACGATCAACCGGCCGCCGCGGGACGGGCACATGGCCTTCGTCCGCTCGCCCGACAACATTTCCATCGAGCTGCTGCAGAAGGGGAACCCGCTGCCGCCCGCGGAGCCCTGGAAGTCCATGCCCAACGTCGGGCAGTGGTAAACGCGCCGGAACCGCCCTCCACAACCGCACCGCATGCGGCCCGTCTTCGCGGCATCGGTGCCATGCTCGTCGCGGTAGGCTCGTTCGCGCTCCTCGATACGCTGCTCAAGCTGCTCGCCCAGCACTACCCGCCGTTTCAGGTTGGGGCGATGCGGGGCGCAGCGTCCCTTCCATTCCTTGCGCTTCCCGCGCTGCTCACGGGGAACGCGCACGTGCTGAGGCCCAGACGATGGCAGTGGCATGTGATGCGCGGGCTGATGATGGTGTTCGTGATGGCCACATTCATCTATGCGCTGCGCGTGCTATCGCTTGCCGACACGTACGCGATCTTCCTTTCCGCGCCGCTCATCGTGACCGCGCTCTCCGTGCCGCTTCTGAAGGAGCACGTCGGGTGGCGACGGTGGACGGCCATCGCTGTGGGGATGTGCGGTGTGCTGGTGATGCTTCGTCCGTCGGGCACGGGGCTGCTCACCATGGGGGCCGTGGCCGCACTCGCCGCAGCTGTCGGATACGCGCTGAACGTCATCAGCCTGCGCGTGCTCACTCGCACGGAAACCTCGGCAAGCATCACGCTTTGGCAGATGGTGGTGATGGTGCTGGTGATGGGCGGAATTGCCACCTTCCAATGGGTTCCCATTCGCCTGGAGCACTGGGGATGGATTGCCGCCATCGGTGCCGTGGGTGCACTCGCCACCCGCATGCTGACGGAGGCATTCCGCGCGGCACCCGCATCGCTGGTCGCGCCATTCGAGTACACCGCGCTCCCGTGGGGCGTGCTGCTGGACTGGGTGATCTGGAATGCGTTGCCCTCCGCCCGCGTGCTCTGGGGCGGCGGGCTCGTCATCGCGAGCGGGCTGTTTCTGATCTGGCGCGAGCGGCAGGTGTATCGGCAGGACAAGGCGCTCTCGAGCCCCGCCGCGGGTTGAGCGCTGCGGGCTGAGAACCCATCGCGTCGGGTGATTCCCGGGATCGCGATGTTCGCTTTGGCCGGCCGAACGCGAAGCTCAGCGGCTGTACCGCTGCGTTGGGGTCAGGAGTGACGACGGATGGCCGGCGCGAGCGTGCCGCTCAGCCGCCGAGCGGCGCCTTCACGAAGGCCAGGTCCTCGACGACCTGTCCGCCGATCAGGTGCTCCTGAATGATGCGTTCGAGGTTTTCCGGCGTGCAGCGGCGGTACCAGACGCCATCCGGATACACCACTGCGATCGGGCCGGCCGTGCAGATGCGCAGGCAATCCGCCTTCGTGCGCAGCACGCCGCGCTCGGCATCCGCAAGGCCGAGCTGCTTGAGCCGCAGCTTCAGGAATTTCCAGGAGTCGAGCGCTTCCGCCGCGGGAGCGCAGTCGCCATGGGTGCAGAGGAAGATGTGCCGGCGCATGCGGCCGATGCGCAGCCCGTCGGCCACCTTCTCGGGGGAGGCAAAGTCTGTCATGGGCCGCGGACTGTACCGGTTTGCCTCCCGCAGGCCAAACCCGGCGGTCGCGGGGCATTTTCAGGCGCCTGAAGCGGACGGGGCCCGCTGCTTCGGCACGCGGGCCCCGTGAGGTGAAGCGGGCTGAACGTTACAGCGCCGAATCGTCGGTCTCACCCGTGCGGATGCGGATGACGCGCTCGATGTCGGTGATGAAGATCTTGCCGTCGCCGACCTTGCCGGTCTTCGAGGACTTGAGGATGGCCTCGACGACCTGATCGACCAGATCGCCGCGCACAGCGACCTCGATCTTCGTCTTGGGCACGAAGTCGACCACGTACTCGGCCCCCCGGTAGAGCTCGGTGTGACCGCGTTGACGGCCGAAGCCTTTCACCTCCGTGACGGTCATGCCCGAGACGCCGATGTCGGACAGCGCGGCGCGCACGTCGTCCAGCTTGAAGGGCTTGATGATCGCGGTGACCAGTTTCATGAGCGAGCTCCCGTCGGGTCTTGGCCTTATTGAAAGTATCGGTGTATGCAGGCGCGTGAGTGTTCAGCCACCTGTTCCGGCATCGGCGATTTGCAGTAATCATGCCACCGCCTCGGGTTGCGCTGCATGCTGAAGAATCAGGGGCTTCGCGTGATGATACGCGCGCCCGCGCCGCAGCTGCACCATTCTGGCGCGAGGCCGGCAGGCATCTGCCCACCCATGGTGCGCAGCCGGCGTGATGCGTGCAGCCTGCTTACCGCTGCTTGTAAGGGCCGACGACATACACGGTTCGCACCGCTTGCTGAGCCGGCGTGATGCGTACGACCGCTTTGCCATCGTTTGCTGAACCGGCGTGATACGTGCGGCCTGCTCTCGGCCACTTGTCGACTCCGCATCAGGCGCGCCGTCAGTTCTCACCACTCACCAAGCCGGCATCATGCGCGCAGCTGCTTTGCTGCTTGCGGCGGCGACATGACCCCTTCTCCCTGCTCGCCGCGGAGCCGACGTCGTGCGCGCGGTCTGCGGTTCCCACGGCTTGCTGAGTCGGGCGATGCACACGAACGCCTTGCCGCCGCTTGCGAGCCGCTGTGATTGCTCCTTGCGCCCGCTGGCGAAACCAGGGTCGGCTCGCGACCCGGCCGCTGACGCAGAAAAAGAACATCGTCAGCGTAGCCGTGTGAGTCGCCGGCTGTGGGCGACGACACGCGGCCGGGCTTCCGGCTCGTGACGTTTGCCCGCGCGCTGCGTAACAACGCGCTCGCAAGGGTCCACTCGCCAGATCCTCCGCAGCCTCTCGAAACGAGATCTGTCTCGCGCTGGTGGCCGCCCTCCCGACGTCGGTCTCGTGTGCGGTGGCACCATACCAAGATGCGTCATTTCCTTCAGAGCGCGCTGCTTATGACAACCAGCTTCGCCGCATCGGCCGGCGACGACGCGCAGGGCATGTAAACAATGTCGACGCCGCATCAACTCGCGAAATGCGGCAGCACGCCCGCCCCTAACTCGCCTGATGCGGCGGCTCACCGTCTCTCCAACGCGCTGAGCAAATCTCTTTGTGCGCAATCCCATCCGCGGCGGTGGCGAGCGCATCGCGCGTATGCGACTGTGATGTGCGAGAACGGTAGCGGCACCGAACATGCTGAGCGACGCGTGACTCCTCACGAGAAGTGCTCATGCTCCGAGTCGCCGCAAAACGAAATCAGGACGAACAACCCGGCCGGTCCTCTGAACCATGTTCTGTCACACGCGGGCCGTTCGTTTCGCCGCACATTCGGCCGGAATGTGACACGCGCACCGGCAAGAATTTTCCTGCTCAGCTACAAACACGCGCTCCGCTAGGGATAAAACAACATCTAATGACAAATACGCTGTACGCGCGTCCAGCCGCGGCATGCTTTGCATTCGCGGCGACGCTTCTCGCACTCGCTGCAACCCGGGACGCTTCTGCAGGGGAGCGCGCATTTCGTGTTCTCCACCACGAGCCCGTGCAGCTTCGCAGTAGTCCGGGCGCGGACGCGAGTGAGCGCGTCACCTTCGACGCGTACGGAAAACGATTCGCGCTGAAACTCTCGCCCAACGAGCGCATCCGGCGCGCGATCGGCTCCGGGGCGGCCAACCCCGAGCCATTCGAAGGCGCGGTGGACGGGCTTCCGGGATCCTGGGTGCGCATCACGCGCAGTGCGAGCGGATGGCGCGGGATGATCTTCGATGGGCAGGAGCTCTACGCCATCGAGCCCGCGGCAGACATCGCCGACGTGGCCGTGCAGCCGCTGGATGCCGCCGGCTCCGAACCGGTGGTGTACAGGCTTTCCGATGCGTTGCTGCCGCTCGATGCGATGTCGTGCGAAGTCGCGCAGCCGGAGGCGCAATCCACCGCGGATCAGGCCTTCGAGCAGATCAGTCACGAGTTGCAGGCGCAAGCCGCCGCGCTTGCCACTGCGAGGCAGGTGCAGGTGGGGGTCGTCGGCGACTTCGAGTTCTACAACCAATTCGGGTCCGAATCCGCCGCGCGAGATGCCATCGTTGCGCGCATGAATATCGTCGACGGCATCTTCATGACGCAGCTTGGCGTGAAGGTGTCACTTGCACCCCCCGTGCTGTTCCGCACGCCTGCGGATCCGTTCTCGAAGTCGGCGGCGTCAGACCTGCTGAAGGAAGTGGGTGCCTTTCGACGCAGCTCCGCCACTCAGCGCGCGTTGGGACTCACTCATCTGATGACCGGGCGTGACCTCGACGGCGACACCGTGGGCATCGCCTACATCGGCACACTTTGCGAGAGCTCGAATGCCGCGAGTCTCTCGGAGGGCCGACGCTCGACCACGCAATCCGCGCTCATCGCCGCGCACGAGATCGGTCACAACTTCAATGCGCCTCATGACGGCGAAGGGGCCTGCGCGAGCACGCCGCAGACGTTCCTGATGGCGCCGAGGCTCAACGGCAGCGACCGGTTCTCCGCGTGCAGCGTCGCGCAGATTCAGCCGATGCTCTCCAGCGCGCGGTGTCTCGTGGATTATGAGCCGCCGGATGTCAGCCTCGAGCTGGCGAGCACGTCGGTGCAGGCCGTGGTGGACACTGCGTTCACGCTGTCCTTCACCGTGCGCGCGGTGGGCGGCGACACGTCGAACGACGTGAGTGTGGTTGCCATGCTGCCCGCGAGTCTCACCGTTCAATCCGCGTCGACGAACGGCGGAACCTGTTCCCCCGGCACGGGCAGTGTCACATGCGATCTCGGCACGCTCCTGAAGGGCGAAGTGCGGCGCGTGGACCTGAGCCTCACGCCGACGCAGGCGGGCACCGCCGCTGTCGACCTCGCAGTCGATTCATCGAACGACGCGAATGTCGACAACGACAGCGGCACGATCGAGGTGACCGCGACAACCGAACCCCTCGCCTCGCCCGAGCCGCCTGCCACCGGCGGCACGAGCAGCACCGGCGGCGGAGGCGGTGGTAGTGGCGGCGGCGGTGGACGCGTCGATGTCGCTCTGCTTGCCTTGCTGCTCGGCCTCAGCAGCGTGACGTTGAGAGTGCGCGTTTCGGGATCGCGAAGAAAATCGGTCTGACGGTTCCTTCGGGCAAAGTATCTTCCGCGTGTGAGCTCCACCATTTCCGTGGCTCACGCAGCGTGCGCGTGCTACGTGGCCGGCCAAGCGATCCCGCGATAGCGTGTTTAGGCGCTGCGGGTTTCAGTCTCCGCGCTCGCGGAAATGGCCACCTGCCGCCATCCCGATGAGCTGCGCGCCGCGCGGAACATGCCCTGCGTGTTGAAGTCCATGACGACTTCGCCCGACGGACCCACAGCGATCACCCCGCCACTTCCGCCCAACGCGGGGATGCGCGAATGGATCAGCTCCCGCACAGCGGCTTCGAGCGTGAGGTGGCGGTACTCCACCGCACAGGCAATGTGATGGGCTGCCACGGCGCGAATGAAGGATTCGCCATGTCCCGTTGCAGATACGGCGCACACGCCGTTCTTCGCATACGTGCCCGCACCAATGATGGGTGAGTCGCCCACCCGACCCTGACGCTTGTTCGTGAGGCCCCCGGTGGACGTGGCCGCGGCGAGATTGCCCCGCCCATCCAGCGCGACAGCACCTACGGTGCCTTGCGAACCGATCGGCGCAGGCCCGGAGGAACTCGCTCCCTCTACGCCGCGAGACCCGCGAGCATCAGGCATCAGCTCCGACACCTCCCGCCCCTTCTGAGCGGCTGCCAGCTGGAACCGCCGCTCCTCAGTGCGGAAGTACGTGTTGGCGACGAGCGGAAGACCTTCCTCGAGCGCGAACTCCTCCGCGCCCGCGCCGACGAGCAGAACGTGCCGCGATTTCTCCATGACCCGCCGCGCGAGATCGACGGGATTGCGCACGTGCCGCACCGAAGCCACCGCGCCGGCACGTTGCTCCTTCCCGTCCATGATCGCGGCGTCGAGCTCGGCCCACCCTTCACGCGTGAGCGCCGCCCCGCAGCCGGCATTGAAGAGCGGATCGTCCTCGAGCACGCGCACGGCGGCAGCAACGGCATCGAGGCTGGAACCGCCCGCTTCCAGGATCGCGTAACCCGCATCCACAGCGAGGGACAGACCCTGAACGTAACGCGCGCGCTTTTCTGACGAGACGAGCTCGGCCGGCAGCGCGCCGGCGCCCCCGTGAACCGCAATGGCATACATCGGTGTGTTCCTCAGCGATCTGCGTAGATGGCGACATCCCTGCGGCCACGAGAATCCCGCGCGGCGCGAAACATGCCTTCGCTGTTGAACTCCATGACGATGGTGCCCTGACGATCGAGCGCGATGACACCGCCCGTCGCCTTCAACGCGCCGACCTTTTCGTGAATGACCTCGTGCGCGGCCTCCGCGAGCGGCATTTTCCGGTACGCCACGAGCGCACATACGTCGTGCGCGACGACGGTCCGGATGAAGAACTCGCCATCGCCCGTGGCGGACACCGCGCAGGATTCGTCGTTCGCGTAGGTGCCTGCGCCGATGATGGGGGAATCGCCGACGCGCCCGGGAAGCTTGTTCGTCATGCCTCCTGTGGAGGTCGCGGCGGCGAGATGACCGTTGCGATCGAGCGCGACGGCGCCGACAGTGCCCGTCGCACCGATTTCCGCGAAGCGGCTCGCGTTCGTAGGCGCAGGGGCGACGACACGTGGCGGTGCCGACTCACCCTCACCGATGATGCCGCCACGCGGCGCCTGCGTTGCACTCGTCTCCTGCTTCCCGGAGGCCTTCTCGCTGGCCGCCTTTTTCGCGCGCTCCAGCTGGCGCAGGCGCATTTCCGTCTGGAAGTAGGTGTTGGGCACGAGCGTGACACCCTGGGACAGAGCGAACTCCTCTGCGCCCGCGCCCACCAGCATCACGTGTGAGGACTTTTCCATGACGAGCCTGGCCAGCTCGATCGGATTCTTCACGTGCCTCAGGCCCGCGACAGCCCCCGCGCGCAACGTTCTGCCCTCCATGATCGAGGCGTCCAGCTCGACGTCGCCGTCACGGTTCAGCACCGCGCCGCGCCCCGCGTTGAACATCGGATCGTCCTCGAGCACGCGCACAGCGGCGACCACCGCATCGAGACTCGTGCCCCCGCGCTCGAGCACGGCGTATCCCGCATCCCGCGCGGCCTCGAGCGCCGCGCGATAGCGGGCTTCGCGCTCGGGCGTCATTTCGGTGCGGTTGATCACGCCTGCACCGCCGTGGATCACGATGGCGATCGGCTGCGCATCCGCGGCGCAGGCGGGCGTTGCGGCGAATGCCGCATACGCCAGCGCAACCGTTGCGGCGGCCCGCATGCCGCGGACGCGCCAGGGAGTGAAACTTGCACGCCGCGGGCGATGCCTTGCGCGATTCATGAGTCCCCTCTGATGTCCTGCACGGAACGGAATGTTCGCACTGTGCGGGCGCGAATCTTAGAGTGAAACCTGCCATGCCGCAGCCGGTTCGTTCCGTTCTGGTGGCGAATCGCGGAGAGATCGCCATCCGCATCATGAGGGCTGCCAATGAGTTGGGGCTGCGCACCGTCGCGATCTATTCGCAGGAAGATCGCTTCTCCCTTCACCGCACCAAGGCCGACGAAGCCTATCTCGTCGGGCGCGACAAGGACCCGGTCGCCGCCTACCTGGACATCGCGGACATCCTCCGCATCGCACGCGAAGCACACGCCGACGCAATCCATCCCGGCTACGGGTTCCTCTCCGAGAATCCGGAGTTTGCCGAAGGCTGCGCGCGCGCCGGCATCGTGTTCATCGGCCCCGCGCCCGAGACGATGCGCACATTGGGTAACAAGGTGGCTGCGCGGAATCTCGCGACGAGCGCCGGCGTTCCGGTGATGCCCGCAACCGGGCCGTTGCCTGCCGACTTGCAAGCGTGCCTGCCGCTTGCGCACGCCATCGGCTACCCGGTGATGCTCAAGGCGAGCTGGGGCGGTGGCGGCCGCGGCATGCGCGTGGTCGAGAATGACGCGCAGCTCGCGGAGCTTCTCCCGGTTGCCCGACGGGAAGCGAAGGCCGCATTCGGCAACGACGAGGTGTATCTCGAAAAGCTCGTCCCGCGCGCGCGACACGTGGAAGTGCAGATTCTCGGCGATCATCACGGCAACCTCGTGCACGTGTACGAGCGGGACTGCACGGTACAGCGCCGCAATCAGAAGGTGGTCGAGCGCGCCCCGGCAGTGTTCCTCACCGAGGCACAGCGCGCGGAACTCTGCGGTCATGCCCTCGCGATCGGCCGGGCGGCCCGGTACCGAAATGCAGGCACGGTGGAATTCCTGCAGGATGCCGACACGGGCCGGCTCTACTTCATCGAAGTGAACCCCCGCATTCAGGTCGAGCACACCGTCACCGAGTGCGCTACGGGCATCGACCTCGTGAAGGCGCAGATCCGCATTGCCGAAGGCGCGCGCCTCGGCACACCTGAAAGCGGAGTGCCCCCGCAGGAAGACATTCGCATCAGCGCGCATGCCCTGCAGTGCCGCGTGACGACCGAGGACCCGGAGAACCAATTCATTCCGGACTACGGCGTGATCACCGCCTACCGCAGCCCCGCAGGGTTCGGCATTCGGCTCGATGCGGGGACGGCCTACACGGGCGCGATCATCACACGGTCCTACGATTCGCTGCTCGTGAAGGTGACGGCCTGGTCGCCCTCTCCCGAAGAGACGATCGCGAGGATGCACCGCGCACTGTGGGAGTTCCGCATTCGCGGCGTCGTGACGAATCTGAGGTTCTGCGATCAGGTGATCACGCACCCGCGCTTTGCGCGCGGGGAGTACACCACGCGCTTCATCGACGAAACGCCCGAGCTGTTCCGCTGGCCGCGAAGACGGGACCGGGCCACGCGCGTGCTGAGCTTCATCGGCGACGTGATCGTCAATGGCAACGCGGAAGTGAAGCACCGGCCACGTCCGGAGCGCATGATGCCGCCTCACCTGCCGCCCCGGCCGGATGCCGCGCCTCCACCGGGCACGAAGCAGAAGCTCGACGCGCTGGGGCCGGAACGCTTTGCCCAGTGGATGCTGGATGAGTCGCGCGTGCTGCTCACGGACACGACGATGCGCGACGCGCACCAGTCCCTGCTCGCCACGCGCATGCGCACGTTCGATCTCGTCACCATCGCGCCGTACTACGCGTCACTGCTGCCGCAGCTGTTTTCCGTCGAGTGCTGGGGTGGCGCCACTTTCGACGTCGCGCTCAGGTTCCTGAAGGAGGATCCGTGGCAGCGGCTCGAGCAACTGCGCGAGCGCATGCCGAACCTGTTGATCCAGATGCTGCTGCGATCCGCGAACGCGGTGGGATACACGAACTATCCGGACAACGTCGTGCGGTTCTTCGTCGCGCACGCCGCGCGGCGCGGTGTCGACGTGTTTCGCATCTTCGACTCGCTGAACTGGGTGGAGAACATGCGCGTCGCCATCGACGCCGTGCTGGAATCAGGGCGACTGTGCGAGGCGGCGATCTGCTACACCGGCAACCTTAGCGATCCGCAAGAGCGGAAATACACGCTGGACTATTACCTGAAACTCGCCCGCGAGCTGAAGCACGCGGGCACGCATGTGCTCGGCATCAAGGACATGGCGGGCCTCTGCCGCCCACGCGCGGCGTACACGCTCGTGCAGGCACTCAAGGCCGAAACCGGACTGCCGGTGCATTTTCACACGCACGATACGAGCGGCATTTCCGCGGCAAGCGTGCTTGCAGCCGTCGAGGCTGGTGCAGACGCGGTGGATGGCGCCGTAGATGCCATGAGCGGTCTCACGTCGCAGCCCAACCTCGGGTCGATCGTCGAGGCCCTGCGCTTCGGCCCTCGCGATCCGGGCATCGACCCAGCACAGCTGCGCCGCGTGTCGAGCTACTGGGAGCAGGTGAGACGACTTTACGGAGCGTTCGAGAGCGACATTCGCTCCGGCACTTCGGACGTGTATGTGCACGGCATGCCCGGCGGCCAGTACACAAACCTGCGTGAGCAGGCGCGAGCGCTGGGCATCGACGACGCGCGCTGGCCCGAGGTCGCGCAGGCCTACGCGGACGTGAACGAGATGTTCGGAGACATCGTGAAGGTCACGCCGACCTCGAAGGTGGTCGGCGACATGGCGCTGCTCATGGTGACCAGCGGGCTCACTCGCGAGAAGGTGCTCGATCCGCGAACCGAAATCGCCTTCCCCGCATCGGTCGTGCAGTTCTTTCGCGGCGAGCTGGGCCAGCCCGACGGCGGCTTTCCCGAGGCGCTGCAGCGGAAGGTGCTGAAAGGGTCGCCCGCGCTGCGCGAGCGCCCCGGCGCCACGCTTCCACGCGTGGATCTCGCGGCGGAGCGCGAGCGCATTCAGCACCACGTGCCGCGTGTTGTAACGGACGACGATCTCGCGTCTCACCTCATGTATCCGCAAGTGTGGCGCGATTACATGAAGGATCGGCAGCAATTCGGAGACGTGTCGATCCTGCCAACACCCGTGTTCTTCTACGGCATGCAGCCCGGAGAAGAAATCAGCGCCGATCTCGAGCGCGGCAAGACACTCATCGTGCGATACGTGACCACGAGCGATCCGCACGACGATGGCACGCGCACCGTGTTCTTCGAGCTGAATGGCCAGCCTCGCTCGGTGCGGGTTCCGGACCGCAGCCAGGTGGCCCGCCGACCGCCACAGCGCAAGGCCGAGCTCGGAAACCCCAAGCATGTCGCCGCCCCCATGCCGGGCACGGTTGTCACGGTGAGTGTGTCGGCGGGCCAGAAGGTTGCGCGTGGCGATCTGCTCGTGACGCTCGAGGCGATGAAGATGGAAACCGCCATTCGCGCGGACGCGACGGGCGAAGTCGCCGAAGTGCTCGTGCGCCCGAAGCAGGCGGTGGATGCGAAGGATCTGCTCGTCGTTTTCAAATAGCCGCGCACGCTGAAGCAGGCGAAGGCTCCGGCACAGCGCCCTCCGCGGGGGCGCGTGAGCCTGTGCGGACGGCATACCGCGGCTGCCGATCTTCGCTTCCGCGCGCCTGATTGCATTTTCGATGCGCGAGCGCGAGGTTCGAGATGTGGTGCGAGCCCCCTTTGGACAGCGGCGTGAGGTGCTCGAGCGTCTCGTAGTCCCAGGCTTGCGGATCCGTGCGCTGCATGGGCTGGCCACACCAGCAGCACTGGTTGCCTTGGCGCTTGCGCAGGGTCTTTACGCGTTTTGTGAGGCGTACCTTGAGTTTCATCGAGTCTTCGGCTTAGTTGCGTGCCGCACCGTACGGCGAGCGTCGGCGGAAGGGAGTGCGATTCGTGCGCCCTTCGCCCCCGCCGCAGACTGCCGCGACGCGTATCCTGCCAGAGCTTCCTGGCGGCCGCTCACGCGCACGCTTCTTCAAGGCACTCCGCTGCAGCTACGTGCGACTCCGCGCACGATTCTCAGCGGCCATGATCTGCAGGCCGCGGAGGCGCGCCTGCTCCATCGCGGCCGCGTCCCCTTTCATCGCGCTGATGAGAAGCTCGCGCCAGAACTGGGTGCGTGTCTGCCAGCGCGGCACGAGCCATTCCGGATGCGCCTCGGCCAGCTCGTGAATCTGGCGAACCGTGCACACGGCAATGAGGCGCGAGCAATGGGGCGTCATGCCAAGCAGGAGACGCGCCGCTGCAGTCTGGCTGCGCGCGAGATGCCACGCGTAGGTGAAGATGGCGAGCAGCACGGAGCGCGTTTGCTGCACGGTGAAATACGGAGGTGCGGTGGGGCGTGCGAGATCCTGCACGTAGTTGCCGGACACCCATGTCCAGCGTTGCTGGTCGGCAAAGCCGGCATCGAACAGCAGAAACGGGCACGCCGCCGCGCGGTGACGCGCATCCGCATCCATCATGCGCAGGAGCGGACCCACTTCGCGCACGAGGGGCGGCATCTGGCTCACCGGAGTCGCCGAATACTGGAGCGCGAGCATGTTCAGGCACTCCTCGTTGTATTCGGCCAGATGCGCGAGTGTTTCCGCACGCAGCCAGCTGTGCGCTTCCCACGGCCGCTCCTGATCCAGCTCCCCCCGGCTGATATCGGGCGGCTCGGTGCCGACAGGATCGTCCCCGGTGCCGATCGGCCATTGCATGGACATCGCCAGATCTCCTGATGGTGTTGTTGTTTCCTCGGGCGCGGCAATGGTGGCAAAAATAGGCCCGAAATTGCATGCCCTGAATTTGGGAATTTTTGACCAATTCGGGACTGGCTGTTTGGCGCGACATCTTTTATCTAGTGCGCCCACGGGATGACCCATCCAGCCACAGGGAGGCTCTTTCGGCATGCGTATTTCCGACGACCGGTATACCCGGGACCGCCTGCGTCTCGACCTCGCCTTGCGCTTCATGCGCCATGAGGCGCGCACGCACACCATCCGCAAGTGGACGGGGCTCACGGATGACCGCATTCGCAAGCTCTATCGCTCCTATCTCACCCGCGCGCCGGGGCAGGTGGCCCGTCATCGGGGCAAGTCACCGGGTCAGGCGAGCTTCTTCGTTCGGAGTCCGCGCGTTCAGCAGGAAGCGTCTGTGCTCGCGAGCCTGTTCTCGCTGCTGGGCGTGGTTCCGAGCAACGTGGTCGTGGATCACGACCACCCGGTGCCGGGCGTCGCGCGCGGCGAGCGGCTGTGTCAGGCGTTCGAAGCGTTTCTCATGTTCGTACCCCGCGCGCACATCACGTTTGAACACGCCGTGCTGCTCGTGAACGAGCTCGCCCGAGGCGAGGAGCTCCGGCTCGGCGACTGCAGCGTCTGCGAAGGCCTCGTCGTGGTGGACAAGCTGGACGTTCGCGACGTCCGCTGCATTCGCTGCGCCGGGCTCCAGGATCCGCGCGCCTGACGTGGCACACCCAGGTGCTGGCGAGGCACGACGAGCGCCATAGTCGCGCTCCCGTGCCTCTCGATCGGGAGATCGCATACGGCTGCGCCGTATCCGTTCCCGGCGGCGACTTCGTGTTGGTCGTCATCTGCGCGTGCACAGGGAAGCGGCGGGGACGTGCTGGCACGATCGCGCGTCGGCACGCGGAAGGCATTGGGCGGCGGCCCGCCGAGCACGCTTGTTTGAACTTATTCGGAGTCCGCGCTTCCGCCGCAAGTGCCGCTGCGCGGGAAGGGCGAATCGGGAATGCGTGCGGCCGTGAGTCAAAAGACCCTCGCGTTCAGCAGTGGCTTTTTTGTTGGCCGGACGCTGCTGGGCATTCGCAAGGCGCTGCCCAGAGGAAGCCGTTCGTCACGCCGGCGCGACGCGCCAGCGCACGTTGCAACGCCGAAGGTGATTGCGTGTCGCCTCGTGCGGGCCGCAGCCGATTCACAACACTATGGAGCCTCCAGTGCTCGCGCCCTAGCCCGCGTCCGGTTGCTACGCCGATCGCAGAATGCAGCCGTTAGCGCGAACCCTGCGCGCATGCGACACCTCCATCGAAAGGCCGCTCTGCGTTATCACCAATGAGAGAGGGTTGCGCGCCCAGGAGAGGGCCATGTGCCCAAAGGTATCCGCGTTGCTGGCACATTCGCCTTCTCGCCACCCTGGC
The DNA here is from genome assembly GCA_019683695.1 of Steroidobacteraceae bacterium. Taxonomy (GTDB): domain Bacteria; phylum Pseudomonadota; class Gammaproteobacteria; order Steroidobacterales; family Steroidobacteraceae; genus JADGHX01. The sequence goes on along the minus strand of JADGHX010000001.1, from coordinate 77,881 downwards.
GGCGGCGAGCATCCATCACTCACGGAGGTGTCTGTGAAATACCGCAAGCTGGGCCGTCAAGGGCCGCGCGTTTCCGCGTTGGGTCTCGGTTGCATGAGCATCGGGATCGCCGATACCTACTCGAGCAGTGTGGCGAACGACGACGAAGCCGTAGCGCTCATTCATCGCGCACTGGACCTCGGCATCACGCTGCTCGACACCGCCGACATCTATGGCGACTCGGAGCGTCAGGTCGGCAAGGCACTCAAGGGGCGTCGCGAACAGGCGGTGCTCGCGACGAAGTTCGGGTTCAAGACGGGCGTGAGCGCCAATGCGCGAGCCGAAGCGCCCGACGACATGATCGACGGCAGCCCGCGGTATGTGCGGCAAGCCTGCGATGCGTCGCTCGCACGACTCGGCGTCGATTACATCGACTTGTATTACCTCCACAGAGTGGATCCGAAGACGCCGATCGAAGAGACCGTCGGCGCGATGGCGGATCTCGTGAAGCAGGGAAAGGTCCGGCACATCGGTTTGTCCGAACCCTCGCCGGACACGGTCCGACGCGCACACAAGGTGCATCCGTTGACGGCCATCCAGACCGAATACTCCTTGTTCACCCGGGAGCCCGAGAACGAGCTGCTGCCGGTGCTCGATGAGCTGGGCATCGCGCTCGTGGCCTACAGTCCGCTGGGCCGCGGCTTTCTCGCCGGGCGCTTCCGCAAGCCCGAGGATCTGGCGCCGAACGACTGGCGCCGTGGCAATCCGCGATTCCAGGGCGAGAACTTCGCGAAGAATCTCGCACTCGCCGATCACTTGCGTGAGCTGGCGGCAGAGAAGCGTTGCACGCCGGCGCAACTCGCGCTCGCGTGGCTGCTCGTTCGCCATCAGAACGTGATCCCGATTCCCGGCACGAGCAGCAGCAAACGCCTCGAAGAGAACGCGGCGTCCGTGGACATCGAGCTCACGACGCAGGAGCTCGACCGCATCGAGCAGATCGCGCCGCCCGGCGTCGTGGCGGGCCGACGCTACAACGAGGCCATGCTCCGTCTGCTCAACGGCTGAGGCGACGTTGCCGCCGGCAAGGCATCGAGCGCTGTTTCCGAAGGCATCGAGGCGTTGACCGCAAACCGCGCGCCAACGCCGATGCGGGGAAGAGCCTGCGAAAACGCGCCGTGTTCCCGGCGGCAACGAAGTGGGCTTCGGCAAGACCGCCGCGGTCCGATTTTTCCCCGGCGCCGTCCGGAACACCCGCCCCGATGAAATAGAATGGGTGAGGTGCAACCCGGTGTGGGCATGGACCCGGATCGTCATCGACCCAACTTCTTCGCAGGCCCGTATGTGGACCGCCGCGCGGAGCAACGCGACGCGGAGGACTGGGCGCGGGCCGCGCGCGCGGACCCTTCCACGCTTTACATCCTCAATCGCGGCACCACCCAGCTCGTGTTCGATGGGCCCGAGCCGCGCATCGCGTTTGTCACGCACGAGCACACACTCGTGCGCGAGGCCTCGGATCGCCAGCTCGTGCTGCTGGGCTGGTTCCGCGGTTGGCGCACGGTGCTGGTGGACGTGGATCCGGATCGCGTTCCCGATATCGAGTGGTTGCCGGGGGCCCGGTTCTCGGAACTGCGCCCGCTCTCGAATGCGCTGCCTCAGGAAGAAGGCGGGTTGCTGGCTTATGCACGCGCCCTGGCCGTGTGGCGCGCGCGGCATCGCTATTGCGGCGTATGCGGCTCACCGCTCGTTCCCCAGCGTGCGGGTCACGTCATGCACTGTCCCCAGTGCGGGAACGACTTCTTCCCGCGGATCGATCCGGCCATCATCGTGCTCGTCACGGATGGTGAGCGGGCGTTGCTGGGCCGGCAGGCGGAGTGGCCGCCGGGCCGGTATTCGACGATCGCGGGCTTCGTCGAGCCCGGCGAGAGTCTGGAGGACGCCGTTGCCCGCGAAGTGCTCGAGGAAACAGGAGTGAGCGTGCGGCATGTGTGCTACCACTCCTCGCAGCCGTGGCCGTTCCCGTCGTCTCTCATGGTGGGGTTTCATGCCAGCGCGGAGCCGAATGCGCCGGTCCGCGTAACGGGTGAGCTGGAGGATGCCCGCTGGTTCAGCCGCGAGGAACTGCTGCAAGGGCCACCCGTTCTGCCGCCTTCGAAATCGATTTCGTACCGGCTCATCACGACCTGGCTCGCCAACCCCGCGCTGGGCCTGCCGCCGGATGAAAGGTAGCGCACCATGTGCCTGCTGATACTCGCCTGGCGCAGCCACCCCCGATTCAGTCTCATCGTTGCGGCCAATCGCGACGAGTATCACGAGCGGCCGACGGCACCGCTCTCGAAATGGCCCGCGCCTTACGACCTGCTCGCCGGTCGGGACCTGCGCGCCGGCGGCACCTGGATGGGGCTCGACCGCAAACACCGCTTCGGCGTCGTCACGAACTTTCGCGAGATGCAGCGGCCGCGCCGCTCGGCGCCTTCACGCGGCCTGCTCGTGCCCGCGTGGCTGTCGCAGGAGGATCCGCCCGAGGTTTTCCTCTCCCGGCTCGAGACGGACGCACCGGGATACTCGGGAATGAACCTGCTGATCAGCGACACGGATCAGCTCTGGTATGCCTCGAACCGGCTCGACCGCTTTGCGCGACAGCTGCCGCCGGGCGTCTACGGCCTGAGCAACGAATATCTCGACTCACCGTGGCCGAAACTGCGCCGCACGCGCGAAGCGTTCGAAGCGTGGCTCGCCCGACCCTCCGCCGACCCGGTGGAGGAGCTGTTCAACCTCCTCGCGGACCGCACGCCCGCGACCGGCGGGCCGCCCATGCCCGGCGTGTCGCCAGAGTGGGAGCGAATCTTGTCTGCACCGTTTGTCGTGCATCCGACGTACGGCACGCGTTCCTCGACGGTGCTGCTGCTCGAGCCAACCGGTCAGGCCATCATGGCCGAGCGGCGCTTCGATGCGAACGGTGAGCGCACCGGCGAAACTGAATTTTTCCTGAATGCAGGTGAATGGCCCTGACGCCGCAAGCGCATGCGCTTCCACGGCGTGCCCTGCGACAAGGTCTTCACCGCCCGCGGTCTCGCGAGCACCGCGCAGGCATCGAAGCTTCCTTCACCGCATGATGATCTCACCCGCCCGCTGACTGCTCACCCGGGGCGGGTCATCCGCGTGAGCGCACCGTCGCTCGCATCGCCGTCAGAATTCGCAACATTCCGTTCGGGCACGCGCGCGCGCCGCAAACGGAACCGTTACGCACGATGCGGCTCTGAGAAAGAGCTTCGAGCGGGGCGTCGTTGTTCCTTCTAGAATCGCTTTCCTTTGACTTGGCTGCCCATCCGACTCACGGCCCGGCCGTCTTGCACCAGCCACCCGGCGCGGGATGTGCGGGGCCGGACGAGCGGCCCGGAAGGCGATGTCCGGAAAGGTCGGCCCCGAGCATCAGGCAGTGAGTATGGCCCGGCGGCTGCGAAGGCGTTGCCCCGGAAAGGCCGCGGGCGATTGTTTCAACGAACCAGGGTTGCGATGGCGCAGCGAAGATCAGTCCTCGAAGCGTTCCGGCTCCGCCGTACGACGCTGGCTGCTGCGTGCCTGCTGCTCGGCGTGATGCCCGCAAGGGCGAACGTCGAGATCGAGATCCGGGGTGTGGACGATGAGCTGCGCACGAACGTGCTCGCTTATCTGAGCTTCGACCGTTACCGCAAGACGGAGCTGGGCCCGGATGTGATCGAGCGCCTTCATAATCGTGTCGAGCGCGAGGTCGCCGCCGCGCTCAAGCCGTTCGGCTATTACGCGCCGAGCACGCGCACGGAGCTGCGCGACCTGGGCAATGGGAACTGGCGCGTCACGCTCGACATCGACCCCGGACAACCCGTCATCATGGAACGCGTGGACGTGCGCGTGACCGGCCCGGGGGCGGACGACCCGCTGTTCCAGCGCATCACGTCCAACCTGCCGCTGCATCCGGGCGAGCGTCTGAGCCACTCCGCATACGAAAAGATCAAGGGTGACCTGCAACGGACCGCATCCAACTACGGCTACCTGGATGCGCGCATGCTGAAGAGCGAGCTGCGCGTGGACCCGGAACAGCACACCGCGCAGGCCACTCTCGAGTTCGAGACAGGTTCGCGGTACCGGTTCGGGCCCACCACCATCGAGCAGAACGTGATCGACGATACGCTTGTGCGCCGCTACATGCGCTATGAGCAGGACGAGCCGTTCGACATGACGGAGCTGCTTCGCACGCAGTTCGCGCTCGACGACAGCCAGTACTTCTCGACGGTGGAGGTGCTGCCCGGCAATCCCGATCGCGAGGCACACATCGTGCCCATCAGCATCGAGGCGGACCCGAACCGCCGTCACCGCTATTCGTTCGGCGCCGGCTACGGCACGGACACGAGCGTGCGCGGCACGCTTCAATGGGAAGACCGGCGCATCAATTCGAGCGGCCACCGCTTCAACGTGGAGCTGCGCGCCTCGAAGCCGCAGAAGACACTCGAGTCGCACTACATCGTGCCGATCGGCGATCCGGCGCTCGAGAAGCTGGCGTTCGAGACCACGTACGCGCAGGAGGAGCTGGCGGACCTCGATACGGAAGATGTCCGCTTCGAGCCGAGCATCACGCAGGTGTCCGGGCGCTGGCAGTGGGTGTACTTCGTCACGGCCGCAAACACGACCACGCGTTCCGAGCTCAGCAGCAGCACGGACACTCTGTTGATTCCCGGCATCAGCGTCGCGACGATTCCGCAGGGCTACCTCGGCGAGGCGCTGTTCTCGCGCACGCTCTATGCGGAGCTGCGGGGCTCGCATCACGTGTTCGGGTCGGACTCGGACTTCCTGCAGATCGATATCCAGTCCGAGCGCGTGTTCGACATCACGCAAAACTGGCATCTGCTCCTGCGCGGCGAGATCGGTGCGAGTCTGGTGGCGGAGTTCAGCGAGCTTCCCGGTACGGTGCGCTTCTTCGCAGGCGGCGATCGCAGCGTCCGCGGGTTCGGCTACAACGAGCTGTCGCCGGTCGAGGTGCTAACCAACCCAGATGGCACGGAACGCACCATCCGGGTCGGCGGCAGGCACCTGCTCACCGGCACGGTCGAGGTGGTACGCGATCTGCCGCGCAACTTCGGCGTGGCCACGTTCTTCGATTTCGGCAACGCCTTCGACAAGTTCGGGGATCCGCTCGAATACTCCGCGGGCCTCGGCTTCCGCTGGCGACTGCCCGTCGTGACGCTCGGCGTCGATGTGGCGCAGCCCCTCTCGGAATCGGGACTCGGGCCGCGCCTGCACATCAATTTCTCGCCGAAGCTGTGAGGCGCCGGGGCATGCCATCCAGATGACTCGGCGCGTCCTCATCATCGTCGCTCTCGTGATCGCGATCGCCATCGCGATCCCCGCCGTGGCGGTGTACTACGCGGCGTACACCGAGTCCGGCCTGCAGCTCATCGTGCGCCACATTCCGAAACGCATCGGCCGCACGCAGCTCGAGATCGTCGGCGCACGCGGCACCCTGGCGGGCGGCTTCACGCTCGAGCGGCTGGAAACCGAGCACGAGCGCGTGCACTTGCGCTTCGAGGGCGTGGAGGGTCATTTCCGGCTTGCCCCGCTCCTGTGGCAAACCCTCCACGCGTCCGACGTGCACATGCGCAACGTGTACGTCGAAGTGCGCCGGCGCAAGCGACCCGCCACGAGGAACACGCCGCGCTTTCTGCCGCCGGGGCTCATCATCCGCGTGGATCGTGCACGCGCCGACGCGGGCACCCTCATCGCCACCAACGGCCGCCGCTTCGATGTCACGGACGTGAGCACCTCCGGCGTTGCGCGTTATCGCACGCTGCGCTTCTTCGAAGCCGGCTTCGTGCAGAACGCAATGCAGGTCACGGGAAACGCGACGCTGCACGCCGCGGACCCGATGGAGATCGATGGAGATGCACGCGTGCTGTTGCGCTGGGAGGGGCAGCCGCAATGGGTCATCACCGCTTCCGGCCGCGGCGACCTCGACCAGCTCGATCTCACGGCGCAGTTCACCGCGCCGCTCCAGGCGGAGTTCACGGGCAAGGCGAAGGACCTCACGCGAGGCTGGCACTGGTCGGGAAACGCGAAACTTCAAAGCCTCGATCTGCGGACCTGGGGTGGCGGCGGCGCGCTCGGGCGCATCTGGGGTGAGCTTGCGCTTCGGGGCGACGCCTCGGGTTTCGCCGCGCGCGGGCCGCTCACGCCGGAGGGGCTGAAGGCCGGCGCGTTCCAGACGGTGTTCGAAGGCTCCTACAGCCAGCGGGTGCTCAAGGCGGATCGCATCGAGCTCACGCATGGCTCCGGCGCGCATGCTGAAGGCAGCGGAACCCTCAGCATCGTTCCCGATGGACCGCAGCTCGATCTCCACGGCACCTGGAGCAACTTCCGCTGGCCGCTGGTCGGGGACGCGGTGGCTGTGCAGAGCGCCCATGGTGAATTCGTGTTGAGCGGCGTTCGGCCCTTCAACGTGCGCGCCATCGGCACGGTGGCGCCCGGCCCTCTGCCGCCCATGCAGGTGGAGATGGAAGGTCAGCTCGCCACCGACCGGTTCCTCGTGAGCACTGCCCATGTCCAGGCGTTCGACGGAGAGGCCGATGTCTCCGGAGAGGTCGGCTGGTCGCCCGAGCAGCGCTGGACGCTCACGGGCGACGTGTCCGGCATGAACCCCGAGAGCCTGCGGAGCGATCTTCCCGGCAAGCTGGATTTTTCATTCACGGCGGGCGGCAGCCGGTTCGGCAGTGACGGGGATTTCGCGGTGAGCGTGCGCGATCTGCGCGGCCGCCTGCGCGGCACAACCGCAAGCGGAGGTGGGCAGATCGCACGAACGGCCGGCGCGTGGGAGTTCTCTCAGTTGCGCCTGACGCTCGGGGGCACAAAGCTCGCCGCGGATGGTCGCGTCGCCGATACGATGGATCTGCGGTTCGCGATCGACGCGGACGACCTGAGCGTTCTCGCGAACGATAGCCGCGGCAACCTGCGCGCGCAGGGCACGCTTCGAGGCACGGCCCGCAATCCCATCATCGACGCAGACCTGCGCGGCTCGGGAATCCAGCACGCCGGCGTGGCCATCGAAAGCATCATGGCCGATGTGCGCTTCGACGCGAGCGGCGCACAGCCCTCGGACGTGGATATCCGCGCTCAGAACATCGTGGTGGGCAAGCGCACGGTGAACGAGGTGGCCATCGGGTTGAACGGTGCAGCGGCCGATCACGTTGCGCACATCACGGCGAGAGCGCCGGACCTTGCGCTGGACTCGGAGCTCTCCGGTGTCTTTGCGCATGGCGTGTGGATCGGCCAGATGCGCAAGCTCACCGTCAACGGCAGCGAATCGCTGCATCTGGAGCTCGATTCGCCGGTGGACGTGCTGCTTTCGGACGCACGCATGCGCATCGACTGGTTCTGCCTGAATGGCGCGCCGGCGCGGGTGTGCGCGGATGCGGACTGGAGCCCTGCCCGGTGGAGCGCCACCGTCAATGCCAATGGCCTGCCGTTGAGGACGCTCATGTCCGGCCTCAGCCCGACCGTGAACTATCGCGGCCGGCTCACGGTCATGGCGCGCGCGTTCGGCGGCCCTGCGGAGCCGGTTCAGGGCACCGTGCGCGCGGATCTCGTCGATGCCGCCATAGCGCATCGGCTCGCGAGTGGCCGCGTGGAGCGCATCACGCTGGGCACGGGGCTCGTGACGCTGGATGCCTCACCAAGCGCCATCAATGCCACGGTCAGTCTGGACGCGGGTGAAGTCGGCACCGTGCGCTCACGCCTCAATGCCCAGCGCACGAGCGCACGCTGGCAAGACATGCCAGTCACTGGCGAGGTGCATGCGGAAACCGCGGAGCTGGGTTTCATCGCGCTGTACCTGCCGGACATCGACCGGCTCGCGGGAAGACTCGTGTCGGATCTGGCCGTCAGCGGCACGATGGGCAGGCCTCTCATCGACGGCAAGCTGGAGCTGTCCGATGCGGAGATGGATCTGTATCAGGTCAATCTCGCCCTGAGGGGCGCACGGCTCGAAGCGCAGCTCCAGCAGAACGGCCTCGATTTCACGGGCTCCGCCCGCATGGGGGACGGTACAGTGAGCGCCGGCGGCCACCTCGAGTGGCGCGATGCGAAGCCCTACGGCAAGTTCCGGCTGCAGGGCGAGAACCTTCGCGTCATGGACGTGCCCGAGGCACAGATCGACGCCTCGCCCGCCCTGGACTTCACCATCGAGGGCCGCCGCATCGAGGTCACGGGCGCCGTGCAGGTGCCGTACGCCCGCATCGCGCCGGCGGATCTCACGAATGCGGTGCGTGCGTCATCCGACGAGATCGTCGCGGGGCAGGAGGAGCCGGATCCCTCGAAGCGCTTCGAGGTGAGCACAGGAATCTCCCTCACGCTCGGCGACAAGGTGAGCATCGATACGCTCGGGCTCACCGCGCGCCTCACCGGCTCCATCACGCTGCGCAGCGGAGGAAACGACGACATGACGCGTGGCGCAGGCGAGCTCTCGGTGCAGGATGGCAAGTACACCGCGTACGGAAGGCGGCTCGACATCGAGCGCGGCCGCCTCGTCTTCAGCGGCGGCCCCGTGAACAACCCAGGCGTGGATATTCGCGCGGTGAAGGAATACCCGGACGTGAAGGCCGGCGTGAACGTGCGCGGCACGCTCCTGCAGCCGCGGCTCTCGTTTTTCTCCGAGCCTTCGCTTCCGCAATCGCAGATCGTGTCGCTGATCCTCGCGGGCGGTTCGCTGGAATCCGCGCAGAACCGCAGCAACCCCAACCAGGCCGGCAACGAGGCCCTCGCGCAGGGCAGCGCCATTCTCGCCCAGCAACTCGGTGCACGCGTGGGCATCGAGGATGTGAGCCTCGAATCGAACCTCGCGAACGAGACCTCGCTCGTGCTCGGCAAGTACCTCTCGCCGCGGCTGTACGTGAGCTACGGAATCAGCTTCACCGAGCAGATCAACACGCTGAAGCTGCGCTACTCCCTGAGCGACCGCTGGACCGTCAAGACCGAAGTCGGCCAGGCCCGCGGCGCCGATCTCGTCTACACGATCGAGAAGTAGTCCGCTTCGCCCAGCGCCTGCTGGCCACCTCGCCCGCCGCATTGCCGACATCCTCCCGGGCCCCGACTGCGCACCGCTGAATACCGCCAGAAAATCACCTTGACAGCAGGTGCATTTTTATGCACAGTTAATGCAAATTTATGCACGCACTCCGGACATCCCTTCCATGCTGATGGACCGCCAGCAGGCCGAGCGCCGCGAAGCCATCATGCGCATCCTGCGCGGCGGCCGCGTGCGCAAGCAGGAAGACCTCGTGCGCCTGCTGAAGAAGGAAGGCCATCAGGTCACCCAGTCCTCCGTGAGCCGGGACCTGCGCGACCTCGGCGTGTTGAAGGCGAGCGGCGGCTACGTCCTGCCGGCGGAAGACGCCACGCGCGCGAACGGCGACTTCGCCACGCTCACGCATTTCGTGGTCGGCATCCGGCACGCTGGCCCCTGCCTCACCGTGCTCCGCACCACCATCGGCGCCGCGCAGAGCGTCGCCGTGGCCATCGATCGGGCCGCGTGGCCCGAAGTCGTCGGCACCATTTCGGGTGACGACACCATTTTCATCGCTACGGACGGCGCACGCGCGCAGGCCGAGCTCACCGAGCGTCTGCGCTCCATCTTCCGGGTCTGATCATGTCCAACACTGCTGCTGCTTCGGGCGCCAAGCCCATCGTCCTCGCTTACTCCGGCGGGCTCGACACCTCGTTCCTCGTGCCCTGGGTGGCCGAGCACTATGGCCGGCCGGTCATCACCGTCACCGTCGACACGGGCGGCATCGACGAGCAGGCGGCGCGCACGCTGGCCGAACGCTCCAGGGCGCTCGGCGCCATCCAGCATCACATCATCGACGCGCGCGCGGACTATTTCGAGCAGGTGCTGCGGTTCCTCATCATGGGGAACGTGCGTCGCGGCCAGCTTTATCCGCTGTGCGTCGGCGCGGAACGCGTGATGCAGGCGCAAACCATCGCGCGCATGGCGCGGGAGCTGGGCACCAGCATGATCGCGCACGGCTGCACGGCCGCCGGCAATGACCAAGTGCGGTTCGAGGTGGCGCTGCGCACGCTCGCGCCGGACCTCGAGGTGCTCGCGCCCGTGCGCGACAAGGCCTTCAAGCGCCAGGAGGAGCTCGAGTATCTGCAGAAGCGCAATCTGCCGATCCCGCCGTTCGGCGCGGCCTATTCCATCAATCGCGGCCTGTGGGGTGTCACCATCGGCGGCAAGGAGACGCTCACGTCGTCCGGCAGCATTCCGGAGAGCGCATGGGTGCTCTCGCGCGATGCGTTCACGAATCCGCGCGAGCCCGAGCGCCACGTCATCTCCTTCGAGAAGGGCCGCCCCGTGGCGCTGGACGGCCGGGCGATGACGCCGGTGCAGCTCATCGAGCAGCTCGAAGCCATTGGCGGTGCGTTCGCCATCGGCCGGGGCATTCACCTTGGCGACACCATCATCGGCACCAAGGGCCGCGTCGCGTTCGAAGCACCGGCGGCGGAAACGTTGCTCACCGCGCACCGTGAGCTGGAGAAGCTCGTGATGACGCCGCGCCAGCAGCGCATCAAGGAGCTCGTCGCACAGCCCTACGGGGATCTGGTGCACGAAGGCCAGCTGCTCGATCCGGTGTGCCGCGATATCGAGGCGCTGCTCCTCTCCTCCCAGGAGCGCGTCACCGGCGATGTGCGCGTGCTCTTCCGGCCGGGCAGCCTTTTCGTGGAAGGCGTGGAATCGCCGTATTCCCTGATGACGGCGTCGAAGGGCGTGTACGGGGAAGCCGCGGGCGAGTGGACCGCCACGGACGCGCTCGGCTTTTCCAAGATCGTGGCCCTCACGGGCGTGTTCCATCGCCGCGCGGGCGAGCAGGCGGCGAAGGGCAAGTGAACCCATGCACGCATCATCGGCGCTTCGTGCGCCCTCTTCTGAACGGCACGCGTTCCGGGCCGGCGGCACTTTCCCGGCGCAGCTTGTGAGGACACTGCGATGAGAACGGTTGTGGTGGACAAGATTGCTTCGGTCACGCAGGCGTGCGGCCTCTCGCGCGAGGTGCGCGTGTCCGAAGACATTCCGGCCGAGGAAGGCGTGGTGCTCGTGGTGGAAGTGCTGAACAACAAGTCCACCTACAACACGCTGGAGCTCACGAGCGGGCGCATGGCGAAGGTCGGCAAGGGCGACATCGTCGTCGGCGCGCTCGGTCATCGCAAGGCGCTGTTCGGCTACTCCGGCCACGTTCCGAAAACCGTGCGGCCCGGAGACGTCATCCAGTTGCTGAACATTGGTGGCGTGCTCGGCGTCTGCGACTCCGTGAATCCCGACAAGGGCAAGCCGTTCGACTGCCGCGTGATCGGCGTCGCCCTGCACTTCCCTTATCTGGGTGAGCGCATTGGCGTTCCCGCGCGCGTGGGCAGCCGCAAGCTCGATGCAGCCGCGAAGCTGGACACGCGTGGCGTGCCCGTGGTCGCTCTTGCGGGCACGTGCATGGAAGCTGGCAAAACCGCGGCCGCATGCGCCATCGTGAGTCGCATGCGGCACCGAGGCCTCGTCGTCGATGCGTTCAAGGCCACCGGGGTTTCGCTCCGCCGCGACATCCTCGCGATGGAGGATGCCGGCGCGCGCCGCTCGATGATCTTCACGGACCTCGGCATCGTCACGACCACGCGTGCGAGCGGGCCCGCGCTCACGCGCACCATGCTCACGGAGCTGGCAGCCGGGAAGCCGGACGTCATCGTCTTCGAGCTGGGCGACGGCATCCTCGGCACGTATGGCGTGGACGCCATTCTCGAAGCGGAAGACGTGCGCTCGGCGCTGACGGGCGTCGTGCTCTCCGCGAACGATCCGGTCGCGGCCTGGGGTGGCGTGAAGCTGCTGCGCGAGCGCTTCGGCATCGAGCCTTGCGTCGTCACCGGCCCCGCCACGGACAACAGCGTTGGTGTCGAGATCATCGAGCAGCAGCTCGGCGTTCCGGCGTTCAACGCGATGAGTGCCGGCGCAGCGCTCGGCGATCGCGTGATCGAAGCCATTGGCCTCGCCGCGCACCGCGCGGTTGCAGACGGAGCCGCGGCATGAGCGCCTCAGCTTCCGCATCGGCCTCCACGAAAATCCCCGCAATCGTGCTCGGCGGCACGGGCTACGTGGCCGGGGAGCTGCTGCGCCTGATTGCCGGGCATCCGAACTTCGAGCTCGCCGCCATTCTGTCGGACAGTCAGCCGGGTGAGCCCGTCGGCAAGGCGTTTCCCCATCTGGCCAGCGTGTACGGCGGCACAAAGTTCAGCTCGCAGGCAGAGGTGGAGCGTCTCATCGCCGAGTTGCCGCAATCCGCGGTGTTCGGCGCAGCTCCGCACGGCGTCTCGCACGCGCTCATCGATTCGCTGCTGAAAGCGGCGGAACGCGCGAACACGAAGCCGCGCGTGGTTGATATCTCGGCGGACTATCGCTACAGCTCCGCTGCGGCGTACGAGGCGGTGTACAAGCATGCGCATGGTGCGCCCGACCGCATTCGGGACTTCACGTGTGCGCTCTCCGAGCATTTGCAAACGCTCACCACGCCGCACGTCGCGCATCCGGGGTGCTTCGCCACCTCTGCCCTTCTCGCGTCGGTTCCTCTGCTCGCAATGGATCTGGTCGAGCCGACACTGTTTCTGAGTGGAGTGACGGGCAGCACCGGCTCAGGGCGCAAGCCTGTGGACGGAACCCATCACCCTGTGCGGCACAGCGACCTGTACTCGTACAACGCTCTGGCGCACCGGCACACACCTGAGATCGCCGCCTGCGCGAAGGCGGCATCGGGCGTCGAGGCGGAGTTTGCGTTTGTCCCGCACTCCGGGCCGTTCGCCCGCGGCATTCACATGACGGTGCAAGCGCGCCTCAAGGCACCGGCCGATACCGCGCGTGTGATCTCGGCACTTCGCGAGTTCTATGCGCGCGCGCCGTTCGTGCGCGTGACGGATTCCGCCCCGCGCGTGAAGGACGTGGCCACCAGCAACTACGCACATCTTTCCGCTGTGGCGTCAGGTCGCACGGTTGCCGTGATGTGCGTGGTGGACAACCTCAACAAGGGCGCGGCGGGTGGCGCCGTGCAATGGATGAACCGGATCTATGGCCTGCCGGAAACCGCGGGGCTCACGACACCCGCGCCCGGGTGGACCTGAAAGCGATACACGCATGAACGCCCAGTCGATGCCCTCCGACACCCCGGCCCGGGACTACCTGGCCCCGGTTTTCGCCCAGTACCCCGTGGACGTCGTGTCCGCGGAAGGCGTGTGGCTCATGACTCGCCGGGGCGAGCGCGTGCTCGACCTGTATGGCGGTCATGCGGTCGCCGCGCTGGGATACGGTCACCCCGCCTGGACCCGGGCGCTCTCCGAGCAGGCTCTGCTCTGCAACTTCCAAAGTAACGCGGTGCCGATGGACGTGCGCTCACGCGCGGCCGCGCGCCTCGTGCGCTTCTCCGGCCTGAACGTCGATCGCGTGTTCTTCGTGAACAGCGGCGCGGAAGCGAACGAGAACGCCCTGAAGCTCGCCTTCCGCATCACCGGCCGCTCCCAGGTCGCGGCAATGGAGTTCGGCTTTCACGGCCGCACGGCCGGTGCTGGCACGCTCACCTGGGGCGCCCGGGAGAAGTGGTATGCCCTGCCGCGCACGCCCTTCGACGTGAGCTTCATGCCCCGGCGCGACATCGGCGCGATCGCGCAGCACGTCACCGAAAAAACCGCCGCCGTGTTCGTCGAGCCGGTGCAGGGCCTGGCGGGCGCCTTCGACATGGGTGCCGAGTATCTGCAGGCGCTTCGCAAGCGATGCGACGAGGTCGGTGCGCTGCTTGTCTTCGATGAGGTCCAGTGCGGCATGGGCCGCGTGGGCCATCCGTTCGCGGCGAACCTGTACGGCGTGCAGCCGGACATGATCACCACCGCGAAAGCGCTCGGGAACGGCTTTCCGGTCGCGGCGCTGCTCACCTCGCCGAAGGTGTCGCAGGCCATCAAGCTCGATTCGCTCGGCACGACGTACGGCGGCGGCCCCATGGCGTGCGCCTGCGTGGAGGCCTTCATCGAGGCCGTGGAGTCGCAAAAGCTGCTCGAGCAGGTGCGACGCGTGTCCGCGTACATTCGCGAAACCTGCGCCGTCGGGCCCGTGACCGGTTTTCAGGGCGAAGGCTTCCTCCTCGGCCTGCGGACGAAGCGCCCGGCCAGGGAGATTCACGCGCAGCTGCTGGAGGTCGGCATCCTCGCGGGCACGAGCACCGACCCGAACATCCTGCGCCTGCTGCCGCCCTACATTCTCGAAGAGCAGCACGTGGATCTGCTGCGCGACGCACTGGCGCATCTCCCATGAAACGCTTCCTCGATCTCGCAGACCTGCAGCGCGAGGAGGTGCAGGAGTTGCTCGACCTCGCCCGCCGGCTCGAAGCGCACCCCGAGCCGCAGGCGCTGGCCGGCAAGATCCTCGGCATGGTCTTCTTCAACCCGTCCCTGCGAACGCTCGCCTCCTTCCAGGCGGGCATGGCGAAACTCGGCGGCACCTCGTTCGTGATCACGCCGGGCCAGGGCACGTGGCAGCTCGAAACGCGCCTCGGCGCCGTGATGAACGGTGCCGCTGCAGAACACGTGCGCGAAGGCATTCCCGTGCTCGCCTCCTACTGCGATGCCCTTGGCATCCGTGCTTTCGCGGACGGCAAGGATCTGCGCTACGACCTGGCCGAGACCGCGTTCAACGCAATGGCTGCGGTGGTGGACAAGCCGCTCGTGAACCTCGAGTCGGCCGTGAACCACCCCTGCCAGGCGCTCGCCGACTGGAAGACGATGGACGACCTCGGCGTGCCGAGGAACGCGAAGTTCGTGCTCTCCTGGGTGTGGCATCCGCGCGCGCTCCCGCTTGCGGTGCCGGCTGCGACCACGCACATGGCCGCGATGCGCGGCATGGAGGTGGTGGTGCTGCGCCCGGAAGGCTTTGCGCTTCCGCCCCAGATCATGGAGAAGGCGCGCGCCGCGGCCGCGCTCTCCGGCGGCTCCGTGCGCGAAACGAGCGACCGTCGCGAGGCGCTCGAGGGCGCGCAGGTGCTCTACGCGAAGGAATGGGGCTCGACCACGTACTACGGCGACGCCGCGGCTGACGGCGAGCTCCGCGCCCGGCTCACCGACTGGTGCGTGCGCAACGACTGGTTCGCCCACGCGGCACTCGATTGCCGCCTCATGCATTGCCTGCCCGTGCGGCGAAACACTGCCGTGGCCGACGAAGTGCTCGACGGCCCGCGCAGCGTCGTGCAACGTGAAGCCTACAACCGCCTGACCGTGCAGATGGCGGTGCTCTACAAGCTGCTCAAGGGAATCTAAACGATGATTTTGAATCGAGGCGACCAGGCCCAGGCGATCCACGCTTTGAAGAGCGCCGCGCCGTACATCCGCATGTACAAGGGCAAGACCTTCGTGGTGAAGGCCGGCGGCGGTGTCTTCGCGGACACGGACTCCACGCGCGTGCTCATCGAGCAGATCGCCATCCTGCACTACTTCGGCGTGCGGGTGGTGATGGTCCACGGCGGCGGTCCGCAGGTGACGGAATTGCAGGAAGCGCTCGGCGTACAGAGCCGCATGGTGCAGGGCCGGCGCGTCACGGACGAAAAGTCCATCGATGTCACCGCCATGGTGCTGAATGGCCTCATCAACACGCGCATTCTCGGCATCTGCCGGGATCTGAACATCGATGCCATCGGCATCAGCGGCGTGGACGCGGGGCTCGTGCGCGCTCACAAGCGGCCGCCCGTGAAGGTCGATGGCAGCAGCGAGCTCGTGGATTTCGGCTTCGTCGGCGATATCGATGGCGTGGATACCACGGTGCTGCGCAAGCTCCTCGACAACGGCCTGATGCCCGTGGTGAGCCCGCTGTCCGCCGATGAGACGGGCACGCTGCTCAACATCAATGCGGATACGGTTGCCGCGGCCATTGGCGCCGCGCTGGGCGCGGAAAAGCTCATTCTTTGCACGGGAGCACCCGGCATACTCGAGCGCGTGGAAGACCCCGGCTCCCTCATCTCGTACACGGACCTGCGCGGACTCAAGCGCCTGAAGGACGAGAAACGCATCGTCGATGGCATGCTGCCCAAGGCGAAGGCCATCGAAGATGCGATCCGCGGAGGTGTGCGGCGCGTGCACGTGGTCTCGTACAAGTCGCCGGAAGGCATTCTCGGCGAAGTCTTCACGAACGAGGGCACGGGCACGCTCATCGTTGCGGACATCAATGCCATTCCGCCGGACGAGCAGCAGACGGGCGGAGGCGCGGCGCCGGACGCATGACCCGTCTCTGGGACAAGGGCGCACCGCTCGATGAGCGCGTGCTCGAGTACACGGCCGGCGAGGACTATTCGCTGGACGAGCGGCTCGTCCAATACGACGTGCGAGCGTCCATCGCGCACGCGGAAATGCTCTGCGCGCAGAAGCTGCTGTCGCCAGAGGATCTGGAAGCCATTCGCAGCGGGCTCCTGGCCATCGGCGAGGAGCATGCGAAAGGGTTGTGGCACATCGAGCTCGCCGACGAGGATGGCCAGACCGCGCTCGAGAGGCGTCTCACCCAACGCATCGGTGCCGCTGGCGGGCGCGTGCATCTGGGCCGCTCTCGCAACGATCAGGTGCTCACGGCTCTGCGTCTCTATCTGCGAGATGCCGTCGAGGCGTTGAGCAAAGGTGCAAGAAGTGTGGCGGATGCACTGGATCGGCTGGCTGCCCGCGAATCCGCCACAGTGTTGCCCGGTTACACCCACATGCAGCAAGCCATGCCGAGCTCCGTGGCGCTGTGGGCGGGCGGATTCGCCGCGGAGATCCGGGACGACGCGGAAGGCTTGCTGCTCGCTCAGCGCCGCATCGGCAAGAGCCCGCTGGGCTCGGCGGCGGGCTACGGCACGCCCGGGCTCCCGCTGAACCGGAATGCCACGCGCGAGAAGCTCGGGTTCACCGTCACGCACGAGCCTGTCACGGCCGTGCAGCTTTCGCGCGGCAAGGCGGAAGCGCAGGTGCTCTTCGAAATCGCCTTGCTGATGCAGGACCTCGGGCGATTCGCGGCGGACGTGCTGCTGTTCTACACGCAGGAGTTCGCGTTCATCGAGCTGCCGGATGCATTCACCACCGGCTCGTCGATCATGCCGCAGAAGCGCAATCCGGATGTTTTCGAGCTCATCCGCGGGCGCTCGGCCAGTGCGCAGGCGTGTCTCGTGGAAGCGCTCGGCATCTGCGCGAAGCTGCCCTCCGGGTATCAGCGGGACCTGCAGTTGCTGAAAGTGCCGCTGTTCCGCGGTATCGACCTGGCGTCCCGCACGCTCGACATTCTTCCGCCGGCCATCGACGCGATGAAATTCCGGCCCGAGAACATCGAGCTGGACCCGGCCATCCATGCGGCAGAAGAGGCGAATGCGCTCGTGGTGAAGGAAGGCATTCCGTTCCGCGAGGCATATCGCCGCGTGGGCGCGAAACTGAAGAACAAGCGCTGACGCACCCAAGCGTTTCCTGCGCTGGTTCTGCCGACAAAGCCTTCGGCTCCGCCTGAAGGGGCCACACTGTTGCCGGCGGCGTGCCGGGAACGGCGCGGCTGAACCCGGGACAAAACCTGACCTGGGGCGCGAATGCCTCGGGGAAGACCTCGCTTCTTGAAGCCGTATTCCTCCTGGGCCAGCTGATGCGCGAGATGCGGCTGGAGCTCATAGAGGCGCGGCCGCTCGTCGCACTCATTCACGTGCGCTGGCGTCGGAAAACCGCGCGCGGCCGCCGTGACGGCCGGCAAGCCCGTCAGCTACTCCGCATCGGCCTGTGCTTCGGGCGCCGCCTTTGCGAAGGCGGGCAGCGTTTCGAGATAAGCACAAATGCCCCGCAGCGTGGGATACGCGCTCACGTCGCACTTGAAGCGCATGGCGTTGTACATCTGCGGAACGATGAACACGTCCGCCATCGTGAGGCTCGTGCCGAACATGTGGCGGCCGTCGCCAGAGGTCCGCCGGGCTTCCTCTTCCAATCCGCGGAAACCTTCGGCGATCCAGTGGTGATACCACGTTGTCGTCACGGTTTGCTCATCCAGCCCGAGCCGCTGTTGCAGAAACTTCAGCACCCGAAGGTTGTTGAGCGGATGCATGTCGCACGCCACGGCGAGTGCGAGTGAACGCACTCGTGCACGCGCCGCAGGGTCCGCGGGCAGGAGCGGAGGCTCCGGATACTTTTCGTTCAGGTATTCGATGATGGCGAGCGACTGTGAGAGCACGACGCCGTTGTCATCGAGCACAGGGATGAGGCCTTGAGGATTCGTGGCGAGGAACCCTGGGCCGCGATGCTCTCCGGTGCGCAGATGCGTGAATGCAGACTCGTACGCCACGCCCTTCAGGTTCAGGGCAATGCGAACGCGCCAGGCGGCGGTGCTCCGGTAATACGTGTACAGCTTCATGGGCCCGTCCTCCGAACGAGGCACCCCAGCTTGCCACTCCGGGGAGCGCTTCGGAACACGTCGCGCATGCAAAGCCGGTACACTGCGCGCCCATGAGCATCTGGTTCACGGACGTGAGACTCGAGGACATCGTCCATCGTGGCGCGAACACGATGGTCGATCATCTGGGCATTCGCTTTACCGAAGTGGGGCCGGACTTTCTCCGGGCGACCATGCCGGTGGACGCGCGCACGCGGCAGATCATGGGTATTCTTCACGGGGGAGCATCCGTCGCGCTCGCCGAGACCATCGGCAGTTTCGCGGCGAACCTGTGTGTGGACCAGGCGCGCGTCTACTGTGTGGGGCAGGAAATCAACGCGAATCACCTGCGTCCGGTGGCCTCCGGTGTCGTCACCGCGACGGCGCGCCCCTGGCACATCGGCACCCGCAGCCACGTGTGGCATATCGAGATCCGGGATGAGCAGGAGCGCCTCGTCTGCGTCTCGAGACTCACGATGGCAGTGTTGGAGCGTCAGTCCGGCACGAATGGCGGTAGCGCAAGCTGAAGTTTCATGGGGCCCACCGATCCCGGTGAAGCCCGGGCAAACTGAAGCCGGACAGCAATCGGGCAGCCGGCTTGCTTCAAGCGCACGGTACGGAGGTGCACGTCATGGCCAACGACACACTCACACCCGGCATCCCGGCGGCACAGGGTGTTGATCCGTCTCTCATCACGTACACCCATATCATCTACGCGCTGCACGCGTTGTCTGTGGTGGTGGGTGTGGTGACGAGCGCCACCATCGTTGGCAACTTCGTTTTCGGGCTGCCTTCCATCATCGCGGTGATCATGAACTACGCGCGCCGCTCGGCGGTGCGCGGCACGTTCCTCGATTCGCACTTCAGCTGGCAGATCCGCACATTCTGGTACGCGCTGCTCTGGGGGCTGGTGATCGGGGCTGTGTCTTTCGTACTCGCCTTCATCCTCATTGGTATCGTTACGTGGATCATCGGCGCGCTGGCGCTGGGTGTGTGGGTCATCTACCGCGTAGCGCGCGGCTGGTTCGCGCTGCGCGACCGCCGGCCGATGTATGTGTGAACACCGGGGTGGATCGTGTCGCGATTCTCGCTGGCGCCCAGCGCCACAATGAGAGCGGACCTCGACAGGGAGCTCGGCTCCGACCCGCCCCGATCACGGGGACATCACCGCGAACGTTGCCTGCGACGTAGTGCTTCGAGAGAGCTGAACATGCTGCTGAGAACCGCTTTGGCTGCCACAGTCCTGCTGATCACCGCCGCGTGTGGTCAGAAGGGGCCGCTTTACCTGCCGGACTCCGGTGGGGAGGTCGTGACGCGCCCGGGCCAGGCCGGAAGCCCCCAGTCGCCGCAGAGCTCGCCGCCGCCTCAGCAGAGCCCTGCCGAACGGCGAGCCTCGCCCGACGAGGAAGACAAATCCGCGACGCCACCACGCTGATCGGGCCGGGCGCGTTGATCAGGGCGCTGTCCGCTCGGTGCCCTGGCCGCAGTCCATGCGATACACGATTTGCGACTGAACGGAGTTTCCCGGGCGACGGCGCGTCTGCCGGGCATAGATCTCGCGCACGAGCGATGACTCGGTGGCAGCGAGGCTCGACACCGTGAATCGGCTGCGGCCGCACGAAGCAACACTCGATCACGTTCCGTGCTCAGCGTGACGCTGGACGCGAGCGGGTGCTGTCAGACTGCGCGGATCACAAAGCCGTCATCACCAGCGGCTTGCCGCGCGTGATGACGAGAGTGTGTTCATATTGAGCCGCGAACGTGCCCGGCGGCCCCTTGAGCGTCCATCCATCGTCCGCTTCGGTGGCGTGGCGCGCGCGGGTGGAGAGAAACGGCTCGATGGTAATGACCATGCCTTCGTGCAGACGCCGCCTGTCGCGCGGCTCGTAGTACGGCAGGATGCATGAGGGCTCCTCGTGCAGCGCGCGGCCCACGCCGTGACTGCCGAGATTGCGAATCACACGAAAACCCTGACGCTTGGCGGTGGCCTCGATGGCCTTGCCGATGGCATTCAATGGACCGCCGGCGACGGCGTGCTCCATCGCATGCTCCAGAGCCATCTGCGTGCTCCGGCACAGCCGCTCCTTCTCCGGCGTGCTCGGCGGGACGATGAAGCTTGCGCCCGTGTCTGCGAAGTAACCGTTGAGCTCGGCCGACACGTCGACATTGACCATGTCCCCGGGCTGAATGACCCGCTCTCCCGGCACACCGTGCGCGACCTCTTCGTTGATGCTGATGCACGTGGTGCCCGGAAAGCCGTACGTCACGCGGGGAGCAGACCGTGCGCCGTGCGCGCGGAGGATGTTCTCTCCGATTGCGTCCAGCTCTGCGGTGGTCATCCCCGCACGGGCGCTGCTTCGCATGGTGGCGAGAGCCAGCGCGACCACCCGGCCCGCGCTGCGAAGTCCCTGCAGATCCTGATCCGATTCGATCGTCATGACTGGCCCTCTCGCGCACGATAGCTCAAGCCTACACCTTCGGCTGCCACGGCGGCTTCAACAGCAGAATCGACAAGTTCACCTTGCAGTAGTCCGCAACGATCCTTCGCCAGGGCCGCTCCCGCGCCCCTCGACAGCGAATCTCATACGGCGAGCGCGACATCCATCGGCTGGCGTCGTATCGCAACCGATCCATCGGAGTTGGGCCCAAGGGCAGATTGCTGTACGTGAAACGTGCCGGGTGCGTCCTGCGCACCCTCGAGCTCTTTGGCTTCTGCTCTTCCTCTGGAGGCTCTGCTGCCTTCCCTGAAGGCGATTGCATGAGGCCGTGAAGCGTGCCTCGTTCGTTGATCCCGCTTTCCTTGTCTGATGGATATAATCTACAATCACGGCCATGCCAAAGGCCAATCCCGAAGAGAGGTCGCGGTGACACATGAGAGCCGCGCTGCTTCCCACAGCCGACTGGGCGGGTCGATACTCCGTGTCGTTCGGTGAAGGGGACGATATGGAAGTGCAGTTTGCGGAGCTGCGCTCGGATGTCCGCCACATCCAGTCCGACACGGTGGACATCAAGGCCGCTGTTCGTGAAACGGGCAGCGGCCTCACGGCTCTGCGCGAGAAGCTTGAACAGAACGGCATCGAGCTGAACCGGCGTGTCGATGCAGCCGCGACCGCGGCCAACGCCCGGTTCGATGATCTCGCCGGCCGGATCGATGGCGTGCGACGGGAGCTTTCCGACAAGTCCGACAGTGTGCGTGCCGAGGTGATCGCCAAGATCGAGACGATGGCAACGCGAATGGACAACGAGCGCAAGGAACTGACCGCGCGTACGGAAAGCGTGCGCGAGGAGCTCAGCGCCCGGTTCGAGCGCATGGCCGCCAATGTGGAAAGCGGGCGGCGCGACCTGCTGGAAAAACTCAGCGGCGAAATCTCCAGCCGCGTGGAGGGTCTCGGCAAGCGGCTCGACGGCCGGATCGACGACCTGTCCAGGCGGCTGGACGGCACGCACAAGGAAGTCACCGACAAGATCGACGGCGTCAAGGCGGACCTGTGGAAAGCCCGACTCTGGGCGATCGGTCTCCAGGTCGCGCTGGCCGCCTCCCTCCTGGGCGTGATGGCGCGCGGATTCCACTGGCTGTAGCGTGGTACGGGATCGGCGGCCTCGCGGAAGGCCGCCGTTCAGATCGCCGCAGCGTCTACGCCGATTTCAGCGTCCTCGCGTGCTGCGCGTACTTGGTGTCGATGCCGCAGATGTGAGCGCTGAGCCACATCTTGAAGAACACGAAGAGGTCTTCCGGCAGTTTCTGGCTCGAGCGCGCGGCAGACAGAAATTCTCCCAGCCTGTCCAGCAACTGCTTGTGCACGCCCTTGTGGATGCGCAGACCGGGAAACCCGATGCGCTCCATGTAGACCTCTTCGTCCGCGAAGTGCTTTGCCGTGTAGCGCACCAGCCTGTCGAGCGCCGAGAGCTGCTCGGCAACCGGTCTGCTGGACTCGTTCAGGGTGTGCAGGTCATTCATCATGCCGATGAGCACCTTGTGCTCGTCGTCCATCTCCGGGATCTGCAGCGACAGCTTTGCCGGATCCCATCTGAAAAATTCGCTCAAGCTCGTCCTCTTGCGTGGCAGACAGGGTCTGCCAGTAATTCGTTTGCCGACGAGAAAACTTGACCCCGGCGGGAAACCGCGCATCGCGCCGTCCATTTTTTGAGTCATGCAAACGCCGCACGCTCACATCACCTCGTACCTCACTCTGTGCGGCTTCGGGATCTGCGTACCCGTGATGTGTTGAGGCCTAGAGGCCCTCGGCTCTCCGCGCGTGCGGAAAACGGCCGCCTAGTTCGCGCAAGTCGGGCGCCGACCACAGCAGGCCCACGCTCACGTGCGACGCCGGCTCGCGGCTCAATTTGTGCGGCTCGCGGGATCTTGCGTATCCGTGCCGTCTTCAGGTCCGCAGGCTCCGGCTTTCCGCGCGTGCGGAACGGCCGCCCGGTTCGCGCAAGTCGGGCGCCGACCACAGCAGGCCCACGCTCACGTGCGACGCCGGCTCGCGGCTCAATTTGTGCGGCTCGCGGGATCTTGCGTATCCGTGCCGTCTTCAGGTCCGCAGGCTCCGGTTCTCCGCGCGGGCGGATTTGCCGCTCAGTCCCGGCAGTCAGGTGCCGACTCCAGACAGTCCACGCCACCTCGCGACGCCCCACCTCGCCGCTCATCTCTGTTGCGGCCGTGGGATCCTGTTGTAGCCGTCTTCAGGCCGGATGAGGCTCGGTCCGTCGCGGGTGTCGATGGCAATTGCCGCCGGGACTCAAGCGGTTGGCGGCGACAACCGAAGGTCCGTAGAATCCCCGCCTCACGCGCCCGTAGCTCAGATGGATAGAGTGGCAGCCTCCGAAGCTGCAGGTCGCTGGTTCGAATCCAGTCGGGCGCGCCAATCCTGCAGGATTTGTTTCTGCACATCGGTAGGGTCTGTTCCGCGCACGCCGGCAACAGATCATCCCGGACACGCGTCATCCCGGATGCCTGAGTAATCCCCGGCATGGGTCTATCCCGTCACATGGGCGGCAGCTTCCGCCGCTTACCGGACCTCCAGCCACAGCCGGAACCTCAGCGCGGCGTCAGACGGGTCAGCCGAGGCGCTCTCCAGCCGAAAGTCCCGACGCTGCCCTTCGCCTGACACCGCGTGCGTGCGGATCAGTCCATACCTGCCCCTGCGGACCGCCTGAGCACGCGCCACGTTGGCGGCCAAGAGGGCAAATGACCACGCCAGCCGCGCCGCATGCGTCGGCGAGCTGACGGGACGTGAGCTTGCCCCTACAACCACCCTCTTCGCTTGAACCACAGCCACGGCAGCACCGCCGAGAGCGCCATCATCAGAAGCGCCACCCACCAGCCCCAGGGCGCGCTGAGCCACGGGATGTGCTCGAAGTTCATGCCGTAAAAGCCGGCAATCACCGACGGCGGCAGCAGAAACACGGTCACGACCGAAAAGATCTTGAGAATGTTGTTCTGATCGATGGTCACCATGCCGAGGGTGGCATTCAGTGCAAACTGGACCTTGTCTCCGAGGAAGGATGCATGGTCCGACAGGGCGGCGATGTCGCGCGTCAGCGTGCGAAAACGCACGCGCGCCTCCGGCGTCAGATGTGTGTTGCCGGCTTGCTGAACGAATGCCAGCAGGCGCGCGAGACTCACGAGGCTTTCGCGCACCTTCGAAACCAGCTCTCCGTTCTGCCCCACGCGCCCGAGCACCTGCCGGAAATCCTGCGACACGCGCGATCTGCGCCGCCCATACGCAAACACTTCGGCCGAAATGCGATCGAGGTCCGCGGCGACGCGCTCGATCACATCCGCAATGCGATTCACGATCGATTCCAGCAACCCCGCGAGCACCAGGGAAGCGGACGCGACCGCCGCGGGATGTGTTTCCGCGTACGTGATGAACCGCCGGAACGGCAGCGGATCCGTGTACCGGTTCGTGATGAGGAACTGCTCGGAGAGGATGAACGTCGCCTGCGAGACCTGCGGAAGCTCCGTGTCGAGCTTCGTGACGATCGTCGCCGTCATGTAGAGCGCACCGTTCTCCTCGTACAGCCGGTTCGAGGCTTCGATCTCGCGCATTTCCTCGAGCGAGGGCACGTCCACGCGCAGCCGCTGCTCGACGGCCTTTTCTTCCTCGGGCGTGGGTTCGAGCAGGTCGTACCAGAGCGTGTTCGGCGGAAACGGATCGGGAGGCGCCTGAATGAGCCGGACCAGCCCCTGTGCGCCCGGAACGAATGCGCTCAGCACGCTCCGCGGCTCCAGTGTCGAGTCGCGCCTCGCACCGCCGCGATGTTGCCGCCCGCTACCGGCGCCTCTCGCTCGCCGCCAGATCGTTGATGAGGGAGATGAGCTGGCTCGGGCCGCCCGCCTGGCCGACGTCGGTCTTGTACTTGCCGTTCACGACGATCATCGGCACGCCCTCGACGCGATAGCGCTGCGTGAGCTGCTCGGCCCGCTGCAGGGCGGAGTTGACGCTGAAGGAGTCCCAGGCCTTGTTGAAATCCGCGGCGCTGATGCCGTTCGCCGTGGCCCAATCCTGCTGCATCTTGCGCGTGGCCTGCTCGTCGCTGGCCGCAAGCATGTTGCGCTGGTTATGGATCGTGTCGAACACCTTGGGCTCGAGGTCTCTGCGGTTGAGCGTCTCGAGGATGTAGAACAGCCGCGCGTGCGCGCGATGCACCGGCCCCCACATCACGGGCAGTTTCACGAACTCGATGTACTCCGGCTTGTTCTTCAGCCAGCTGGAGATGTACGGCTCGAGCGCGTAGCAGTGCGGGCAGCCGAACCAGAACACCTCCACCACTTCCACCTTGCCGGCCTGAACATTCGTGGGCTGCGCGGGCACGAGCGGCGTGTAGTTGACACCGGGTTTCCACTTGCCCGCGGGCAGCTGCTGATCGGACGGCATCGCGGCGAGCCGCTCGAGCGTCACGTCGCGCTTGTCTTCCGCGTTCGCCTCGGTGGTGGATTCCTGAGAGGCGGTTGCCTGCGCCGACTCATCGGTCTGCGCTTCGGGCGCTGCAGGTGCTGCGCCCGCGGGAGGGGCCGCGGCGGCATCTGTCGCGGGCTGCGCGACCGGCGGAGCGGTTTCCCGCGCGCACGCGGAAATGCTGAGCAGGATGAGTCCGAGTGCGACGGGCAGGCGAATCATCAGTGACCTCGTTTAGCGCAAGCCCTGGAGATAGGACGCTACGTTGCGGATGTCTTCCGGCGTGAGCCGTTTCGCAATCGTCGTCATGGTCTGTGCGTTCGCGCTCACCGGATGCTCCGCATCGGCGCCTGGATAGCGCTTGCCGGAGGCGTAGTCGTTGAGCTGCTTCACCGTGTACACAGAGTGCTGCGCGCGAAGCGCCGGGTAGCCGGCGGCGAGATTGCCCTGGCCGACCGGGCCATGGCAGGCCATGCAGGCGGGAATGTCCCGTTCCGGATCACCGGCCCGATAGAGCCGCTCGCCATCCTTCCAGTACGCGGGATCGGCTTCCAGGCCCTGCGGCGTCTGGGCGGCGAAGTAGACGGCGAGATCCTTGAAATCCGCGTCCGTGAGCGGCTGCACGATGGGCGCCATCACGGGGTTCTGGCGCACGTTCTCCTTGATCAGCTTCAGCTGCGAGAACGTGTACACGGCGGACTGGGCCGCAAGGTTCGGCCATTCCGGATTCACGCTGTTGCCGTTCGGGCCATGGCAGGCGGTGCACACGGCCGCCTTGGATGCGCCGTTCTCGAGGCTGCCGCCTTCAACGGGCAGCGCTTCCTGGGCCGTGGCCTGAGCGCCCGCCAGCCAGGCTGCGAGCACGATCGAACCCACCGAGGCGACTCTCATCGTCTTCCGCATTTCTCGTCTTTCCGCATATCCGCCGGTGCGAAGGGCGGCGAATTGTACACTACTGAATTGCCTGAGCTGCTCGAGGCCCCATCGGCAACCGTGAGCGTATTCCCGAATGTCCAGTTCCTGCTGAGCGCGGCCCAGCCGGCGCACTTTCCGCCCGACCACGGCGCGGAGGTGGCCTTTGCCGGGCGCTCGAACGCGGGCAAATCGAGCGCCATCAACACGCTGCTGCAGCGGAACGGTCTGGCCCGCGTGAGCAAGACCCCCGGCCGCACCCGGCTGCTGAACTTCTTTTCGGTGGGGGAGCAGAAGCGCATCGTGGATCTGCCGGGCTACGGGTACGCCGCGGCTCCGGAAGAGGAGCGGCGCACGTGGGCTCCGCTCATCAACGCGCTGCGGGAGCGGCAAAGCCTGCGAGGTCTCGTGCTCATCGTCGACGCCCGGCGCGGGCTCGGCCGCGAGGACCATGCGCTGATCGAATGGGCGCGGGCCGGCGGGCGCGACCTGCCGGTGCACGTGCTGCTGTCCAAAGCCGACAAGCTCAATCGCAGCGAGAGCACCCGGGCGCTGCGCGAGGCGAATGCGCAGCTCTCCGGCATCGCGACCGCTCAGCTCTTCTCCTCGCTCGACAAAACCGGAGCGGCCGAGGCACAGCGCGTGCTGCTCGCGTTTCTCAAGGGAATAAAAAACCCCGGCGACCTCGTGGAGATCACCGGGGCAGACTAACCCGGCACAGGTCTCATGAACCGGGTTGACCCGCTCAGGGAGGGAAGCGGGGAGTGCCGTGGCACTCGCGAGGTTAGACGAACCACCTCCGCTGAAGTTCCGAACATTTCGGAAGAAACTTCCCTAAGTAGATCAGCGCCTTGAGCGTCGCCCTGTTGGTACGGCGCTACAGGAAGGTCCAGGTGGCGCCGAGCGTCAGGAGCTCCACGCCATCCGTTCCGTCCACGTCGAAGCGCTCGTACTCGAGGCGTCCTGCCAGACTTCCAAGACGCGCCTGCACGCCAAACCCGTAACCGAATTCGGTACCGTCCTCATCGAAATCGAAGTTCAGCGGGCCTCGGCCGCGCGCATCGCCTTCCCACTGCACGAGCCCGGCCTTCGCATACAGGTCGATGAGCGTGATGGGCAGAAACCCGACCAGATAGCCGGCATACGCCTTGCCATCCGCATCGAACTGCACCCCGCCGATGTTGCGGCTCTCGCTGCCGAGATCCATGTAGTTGAACTCGACGGCGAAGTGGTCGAGCGGGCGGAAGCCCGCGATGAGCTTCCACGACGTGTCGTCGATCTTGAAGTTGCCGATGCTCCCGGTGTCGAAGTCCTGCCCGATATCGTCGAGCTTCACCTGGGTCACGCCGGCGCCAAGATAGAACCCGTTATCCGCCGCATGGGCGGCCGTGCCGGCCAGTGCGAGCAGGACCGCGGGCAATGGAATTCGCATGAGTCTTCTCCAGTGTTGCCTTGTGAACGTTGCCGGGGCTCCTGTGGACGTAAAGCCACACGACGACACACAGCCTAGCCAGCAGCGTGCCCGCAAGCCTAGCCGTTGCGGGCGGTAACGGCGCGAATCGGGCCGAAAGCACCGAAGGCCGCTAAGTGGCCGGTTTGTCTAGTGGGCTTCGTCCCAGTTCGCCCCGACGCCGATGTCCACGCGAAGCGGGACTTTCAGTTCGGCGGCCTGCACCATGCGCTCGCGGATGCCGTTCCTCACCGCGTCAACGGCGTGCTGTGGCACTTCGAACACAAGCTCATCGTGCACTTGCATGATGAGCCGCGCGGGCACTTCGTCGCGCTCGCACCAGGCGTCCACTTCGATCATGGCGCGCTTGATGATGTCCGCTGCCGTGCCCTGCATGGGGGCGTTGATGGCGCTGCGCTCCGCGTACTGCTGCATTTGTTTGTTGCCGGAGCGGATGTCTGGCAGGTAAAGGCGCCTGCCGAACACGGTTTCCACGTACCCGACCTCGCGAGCCTGCACGCGCGTGCGATCCATGAATTGCTTCACGCCGGGATAGCGGGCGAAGTAGCGCTCGACATACTTCTGCGCAGCACCGCGTTCGATGCCGAGGTTGCGCGCCAGACCGAACGAGGACATGCCGTAAATCAGACCGAAGTTGATGGTCTTCGCCAGCCGCCGCTGGTCCTCGCTCACGGCGTCCAGCGGCACGCCGAAAACTTCCGCGGCCGTCGCCACATGCACGTCCAGATCTTCTGCGAAAGCCCGCAGCAGCCCCTCATCGCCTGACAGGTGCGCCATGATGCGCAGCTCGATCTGGGAGTAGTCCGCGGCGAGCAGCACGTGCCCGGGCGGCGCGATGAAGGCCTGCCGGATGCGGCGCCCTTCCGCCCGGCGGATCGGGATGTTCTGCAGGTTCGGATCGGACGAGGACAGTCGGCCGGTGGCCGCCACGGCCTGGTGATAGCTCGTGTGAATGCGGCCCGTGCGCGGGTTGATCTGCTCCGGCAGCTTGTCCGTGTACGTGGATTTGAGCTTCGCCAGGGCGCGGTAGTCGAGCACGATGCGCGGCAGGGCGTAGGACTGCGCGAGCTCCTCGAGCACATCTTCAGCGGTGGAAGGCTGGCCGGTCGGCGTCTTGCGCAGCACGGGGAGCTGCAGCTTCTCGAAAAGAACCTGCTGAAGCTGCTTCGGCGAATCCACGTTGATGTCGTAGCCCGCTTCCTTGCATGCGGCGGCATGCAGCTCCTCGAGCTGAGCGGATATCTCGCGGCTCTGTGTCTTGAGCAGCTCGCGATCCACCAGCACGCCACGCTGCTCCATACGCATGAGCACGGGCACGAGCGGCTGCTCCACTTCCTGGTAGAGCCGTTCGAGCGCAGGGACAGCCTGAATCTGCGGCCACAGCGCGCAGTGAAGCCTGTACGCGATATCCGCTTCTTCAGCGGCGTATTCGGCGGCGCGGTCGACCGGCACCTGGTTGAACGTGAGCTGCTTTGCACCCTTGCCGGCCACATCCTCGAGCTTGAGCGTTCTCACGCCGAGGTACCGATCCGCGCTGGTTTCAAGGTCGTGCCGGGTGGCGACGCTGTTCAGCACGTATGACTCGAGCATGCTGTCGAACCGCACGCCCGCGAGCCGGATGCCGTACTTGAGCAGCACGTGCCAGTCGTACTTCAGGTGATGGCCCATCTTGGGCCTCTCCGGATCTTCCAGCAGCGGCTTCAGGGCATTGAGCACGCGCTCGCGATCCAGCTGAGACGGTGCGCCCGCGTAGTCATGCATGAGGGGCACGTATGCCGCGACGCCCGCTTCTCCCGCGCAAAACGACACGCCGACGATCTCGGCCTTCATGTAGTCCGGATTCGTGGTCGCCAGCGAGAAGGAAAACAGCTCGGCCTGCCGCAGCCGTTCGATCCAACCCTCGAGTTGCGACCACTCCGTGAGGGTCTCGTAACGTCGTTCCACCGCGGCCGCGGGAGCGGGCTGACCCACAACGCCCGCAGATGCCGCGGGGTGCGCCTCCCCGGTAGCTTCTGCGTGAGCGGCAGCGCTGCCGCGCGCGGTCGTCTCTGCAGAGCCATTGGCGCCCGATGCTCCATACGTCGTTTCGAGCTGACGAAGCAGCGAGCGCAACTCGTAACGTGTGTACAGCGCGCGGAGCTGCTCGATGTCCGGCTCGCTGGGCGCGAGATCCTCCGGGATGCCCGGCAGCTCGAGATCCGTCCGGATGGTGGCGAGCTTGCGCGACAGCTCCAGGGTGGCCACGCCCGCACGCAGGTTCTCGCCCACCTTGCCGCTCACTTCGTTCACATGCGCGATCAGCTCATCGAGCGTGCCGTACTGGTTGAGCAGCTTCGCGGCGGTTTTCGGGCCGACCTTCTCGATGCCGGGGATGTTGTCCGAGCTGTCCCCGACGAGCGCGAGATAGTCGATGATCTGCTCGGGATAGACGTCGAACTTCGCCTTCACGCCCGCGCGATCAAGCACCGTGTTGCTCATCGTGTTGATCAGCGTGATGGAGCCATCCACGAGCTGCGCCATGTCCTTGTCGCCGGTGGAGATGAGCACGCGCTGGCCGGCGCGGGCCGCACGGCACGCGAGTGTGCCGATGACGTCGTCGGCCTCCACGCCTTCCACACGCAGCACCGGCAGGCCCTGCGCGCGCAGGATCGTGATGAGCGGCTCGATCTGCGGGCGCAGATCGTTCGGCATCGGCGAACGATGCGCCTTGTATTCCGCGAAGAGCTCATCGCGGAACGTTCTGCCGCTCGCGTCGAAGACCACGGCCATGCGCCGCGGTTTGTAGTCCTTCACGAACTTGAGCAGCATGTTCAGCACGCCGAACACGGCGCCCGTCGGCTCGCCGCGCGAGTTCGAGAACGCGGGCAGCGCGTGGAACGCCCGGTACAGGTACGACGAGCCGTCGACGAGGACGAGATCGGGAGCGGGGGTCATGTCGGTGCGGCGTGGGGAAACGGTCGCGAAGTATAGCGAAGGACGTGGCCGTGCCGGGCGCGAAGCGGCAGGTGATGGCGATTGGCGACGCTCGGCGCGGCCACACACCGATCCGCGCACGAATCTGCTTCCCTGCGACGGCCAATTCGCTGAAGAGCACCGTCAACCCGCGACGCCCCAGCGCGCTCTGGCGCGCCTGACGCAACGCTGATTGAGGTGAGAGCCAAGCGCATGCAAGAGCCCTTTGCGCCTGCGATTGCTGCAAATCGCTTCGGGCTGGGCGCCCGGCCCGGCGAGCTCGCGCGCATCGGCCCGGATGCGCGCGACTGGCTTACCGCGCAGCTCAAGGGTGGTGCGCCGACGCTCGCGGATTCGGGCCTGCGCTCGTCCGCCGACGTGCTCGTGGAAACCTTCGAGTTGCGACGGAAGCAGCGCGAGGCGCGCAACGCCGATGCCGAGCGCGAGGCGGACGCACCCTCCGCGAACGCGAAGGCCGTGCGTGCCCTTCTGAAGCTTCCCGCTCTGTACCGGCCCATCTACATCGCCGAAGCGAACGCGCGATTCCGTCACGCCGTGGCAACGGAGCGGCCCTTCGTCGAGCGACTCACGCATTTCTGGACGAACCACTTCGCGGTATCGATCGACAAGCTCGCCGTGCTCGGACTTGCCGGCGCGTTCGAGCGCGAGGCCATCCGTCCGCACGTGCTCGGCCGCTTCAGGGATCTGCTGCTCGCCGCGGAACAGCACCCCGCAATGCTGTTGTACCTCGACAATCATGTGTCGGTAGGCCCGGGCTCACGCGCAGCGCGGCTGCTCTCGCGCCGACGCAGTGGGCGGCAGGCCGGCATCAACGAGAACCTCGCTCGAGAAATCCTCGAGCTGCACACGCTGGGCGTGAATGGCGGCTATACGCAGAAGGACGTGACATCGTTCGCCAAGGTACTCACCGGCTGGTCCATTGGCGGCAACGTCGGCCCGGCGCGCGGTGGAGAGCCGGGGAAGTTCACGTTCCGCGAGCAGATTCACGAGCCGGGCGCGCAGACCGTGCTGGGAAAGACGTATTCGCAGGACGGCGTCGAACAGGGAATTGCTGTGCTTGAAGCGCTGGCCGCATCGCCCGCGACAGCTCGCTTCATCGCCACAAAGCTCGCTCGCCATTTCATTGCGGATGAGCCTCCCGCAGCGGCCGTGGCGCGTATCGAGCAGGCGTTCATGCGAAGCGGAGGGGACCTTCCGAGTGTCTACCGCGCGCTGATCGATGCGCCGGAAGCGTGGCAAACACCCTTCGCGAAATACAAGACGCCGAGCGATTACGTGATTTCGACGTTCCGCGGTCTGGCGCTGCCGGTCGAGCAAGGCCAGCGTGCGTTGGCCTCCTTCGAGGTGCTCGGTCAGCGTACCTACAGCCCGGGATCGCCGGCCGGCTGGCCGGATCGAAGTGCGGACTGGGATGGCGCGTCGGCTCTGCTGAAGCGCATCGAGTGGGCCGATGCCGTGGGGCAGCGCATAGGGACACGCGTCGATGCCGTGCGGCTCGCGGAAGAACTCCTCGGCCCAACACTGAGCGCGGATACGCGCGAGGCAATCGCACGTGCCGCAAGTGGCGCACAGGCGGTCACGCTACTCCTCACGGCGCCAGAATTCATGAGGCGATAGCACATGCCGAATGCTTCCAACAGCAAACGTATGGATCGCCGCCAGTTCCTTGCGAGCAGCGTGCTCGCGGGCGCGAGCCTTCTCACGATTTCTCGTGTGGCACTTGCATCGGCGGCGACTCGGTCCCGCTTCGTCTTTGTGATTCTTCGCGGCGCACTCGATGGACTGAGTGCGCTACCGCCATACGGGGACGCTGATTACGCACGCCTCCGCGGCGATCTCGCGCTGAGTGCGCCAGGTACGCCGAACGGCGCTGTACGACTCGACAACCTCTTCGGTCTGCACCCGAGCCTCAAGTTCATGGCGGAGCGGTTCGAGGCGCGCGAGCTCGTTGCATTTCACGCGGTGGCGAGTCCGTATCGCGAGCGGTCGCACTTCGACGGACAGAACGTGCTCGAGAACGGCTATGCGCGGCCGCACGCCGTGCAGACCGGATGGCTGAACCGCGCGCTCGCCGTGCTGCCCCGGGGCTCATCGGCGCGACAGGAAGAGCTCGGTGTCGCGCTCGGGGAGAACATTCCGCTCGTCATGCGCGGCGAGGCACCCGTGACGTCCTGGTCGCCTTCGCGGCTGGCCGCGCTGGATGAGGACACGCTCGAGCGCATCACTGACCTGTATGCGAAAGACCCCCTGCTCTCCAGACGTCTCGCGGACGCGCTCGCGGCCGACGAAATCGCGCAGGACGCACAGGACGCCGACGACGAGCCTGCGGAATCCCGCATGCTGGCCAGGCGCGATCGAGCGCGCGGACGCGGCGGAGCGCGCTATCTGGAGGTGGTCCGGGCGACCGCGCGGTTCCTCCGGCGTGAGGATGGCCCACAGGTCGCGGTCTTCGATGCCACGGGCTGGGATACGCATGCGAACGAAGGCGCAGCACAAGGGCAACTCGCCCTGCGCCTGGCGGCGCTCGACGCGGGGCTGCGCGCCTTGAGCACGGAACTCGGGCCCGCGTGGCGCGATACCGCCGTCTTCATCGCCACCGAGTTCGGGCGCACCGCCGCCAGGAATGGCACGCGCGGCACGGACCATGGCACCGGCGCGGCCGCCTTTCTGCTCGGCGGCGCCGTGCGCGGCGGGCGGGTGATTGCGGACTGGCCGGGCCTGTCGGCGCGGGCGCTGTACCAATCCCGCGATCTCGCCCCCACGCTCGACATTCGCTCGATCCTGAAAGGGGTCCTGCACGACCACCTGCACGTGCCTGCGGAGGCGCTGGAGCGGACGGTTTTCCCCGAGAGCGGGGCCGCGCGGCCGCTCCAGGGCCTCATTGCCTGACCGCTCTGCCTGACCGCGGCCGTGCGATGGACGCGAACGCGAGCGCATGCCTGGGGCGCGTGCCGGGCACGAGTCACGGGGCTACCGGGCCTTGAAGCGCCCGGCAGCCGATCGCGACCGCCGAGGCGCGGTTTCTTACGGGGAATGCCCGGTGCCGCTATACTTCGCCGCCGATCAGAGCCCAGCCCTTCGTCACGAGCAGCATTGTGAGCAAGCAGGACACCCATTTTTTCAATGTTTTCAGCCTCGTCATCGGTCTTCTGGTGGCGATCGCCATCGGTCTGTTCGCGCTGGCGCGCGTGGTCGCGAGCCACACGCAGGAGCGCCAGGTGCTCGTGGAGAAGGAATACCTGCAGGGCGTGAACCAGCGCTTGCAGCCGTTCGCGCGCGTCGCCGTCGCGGGGCAGGACAACTCGGCGCTGGCCATCAAGCCCACGAGCAGCGCGGGCGGAGCGGGCGCGGGCCCTGCCGTTCCGACGAATGGCACGGAGCTCTATGAGCAGGCCTGCAAGGCCTGCCACGGCGCGGGCATTGGCGGCGCACCCAAGGCCGGGGACGCGGCCGCGTGGCAGCCGCGCATCGCCAAAGGCAAGGCCGTGCTGTACGACCACGCCATCCACGGCTTCACGGGCAGCGCGGGCATGATGCCTCCCAAGGGCGGCCGCACGGACGTGCCGGATGATGTCGTGAAGCAGGCCGTCGACCACATGGTCGAGATGGTTCAGTAAAGACACGAGCCGCCGTTTCGAGGCGGCTCTCGAGATGAACCCGCGGCCGCCCGCGCTCGAGCGTCGGCGGCCGCATTCTTTTGGCGCTCCCGCGGGTGGCCGGCAAGGCGCAACCCTTCGCCCCGGCGAAGTTCCGCAGTTCCCGCAGACCGGGCCGGGCAATGGGTGGATAGTCCGCCGCCGCAGATCGTCCCGACACAGCGCTGGAAATGAGTGCGCGCACCGGCAGGCGTCGGATTCACGTGGGTGCAACGTACTTCCTCGACCCCACGAGCGGCCGCCGGAGACGCGCCATTGCGCGCGACTGGCTGGTGAGCACGCTCACTCAACTCGATGGCAGGCGTACGGGTTGCGACCCGCGTCACCGGCGTCGCATCGACGGATCCACATGTTGCCCTTGGTCGTATCGACTTTGTCGAGGGCAGGGATGATTGACTATGCTTCGTCCCGGGGGGTAGGCGTCAGCGCAAACAGCAGACGGTGGCGGATATCCGGAGCCTGCGGGACGAGGCTCGCGTCATGCACTTCCACGGTCTGCTCCTGCTCAACATCGATCGGCTCGCCCGGATCGAACCGTAGACACAGGACAGCTGGCTCGCCATTTGCGGGGGACGACAACGGCTCGGTCTCCCGCGGGGGTTCCTCGCGCCTCGGAGCTGATGGGCTGATGGACGACAAGAACGTATTACTGGATCAGCTGCGTATCGATCGCACGACCGAGGTCGCCGATGGCGAGTCACGGCCCTGGATTCTCATCGTCGGCAGCATCGTGCTCGTGCTCGCCTTGACTGCTGCGGCGGGTTGGTGGGCGTTCGGTCGGCCGTCGGGCATTCCCGTGCAGGCGGCCGTCGCACGGGAGGTCGCCCGCTCGGGGGAGTCTTCCGGGTCGGCCTCCGCCGGCGCATCGATGCTCGATGCCTCGGGATACGTGGTGGCGCGCCGCCTCGCGACGGTGTCTGCGAAGACCATCGGACGGGTCGTGGAAGTGGCGATCGAGGAGGGCCAGCGCGTCGAGAAGGATCAGATCATCGCACGGCTCGACGACTCAAACGCCCGTGCGATGCTGGATCAGGCGCGCGCCCAGCTTGCGCAGGCGGAAGCCAGCCTCGAAGCAGCGCGAATCGCACTTGCTGACGCCACGCCCATCTTCCAGCGCAATGAGCAGCAGATGAAAGCTGGCGTCATCAGTGCGCAGGCTTTCGACACCGCACGCGCAACGTTCAATGCGGCGCAGGCGGATTACGAAGTGCGACTTCGGGCGGTGGAGCTGGCGCGCGCCGGTGTCGAGGTGGCCGAGCGCAATCTCGAAGACACCATCGTGCGCGCACCGTTCGGCGGCATCGTGACCGTGAAAGCCGCGCAGCCCGGTGAGATCGTCTCGCCTTCGACGGCGGGCGGCGGCTTCACGCGCACCGGCATCGGCACGATCGTGGACATGGACTCGCTCGAGGTGGAAGTGGACGTGAGCGAGAACTTCATCAATCGCGTCCATCCCGACCAGCCCGCCACCATCAAGCTCAACGCGTACCCGGACTGGGAGATTCCCGCGAACGTGATCGCCGTCATCCCGACGGCGGATCGCTCGAAAGCCACCGTGAAAGTGCGGGTGGGCTTCAAGGAGCGCGATGCCCGCATCCTGCCGGACATGGGTGCGCGCGTGTCGTTCCTCAGTACACCGACGACCACCGAGGGCAACAGCACCCAGCCCGTGCATGCGGTGATCGTTCCGGCGGAAGCCGTGAAGGCGAATGGGGACAACGGCACGGTGTTCGTCATAACCAGCGACGACACCGTCGAACGACGGGTCGTGCGCCTCGGCGCGCGGACGCAGGACGGGCAGCTCGTGCTGTCCGGCCTGGTGGGGGGCATGCGCGTGGCCGTGGGAAATCTCGATGCACTCAGTGATGGCGCGAAGATCCATGTCGTAACCGACGAAGCCGCTCAGGAAGGAGAACGCTCATGACGACGCTCGTGTCCGTGAAGAATGTGGTGAAGCGCTACACCCGCGGCAAGCAGAAGGTGGAAGTGCTGCATGGGCTGAATCTCGAGATCGAGGCGGGCGAGTTCCTCGCGCTCATGGGACCTTCCGGCTCCGGCAAGACGACGTTGCTCAACCTGATCGGCGGCCTGGACCGGCCCGATGAAGGCGAGATCCTCGTGGGCGGCGAGCGCATCGATCAGCTCTCCAATCGCCAGCTCGCGAAGTGGCGGGCGCGGAACGTGGGCTTCGTGTTCCAGTTCTACAACCTCATGCCAATGCTCTCTGCCGAGCGGAACGTGGAGCTGCCCCTGCTGCTCACGAACCTCTCTCGCGCGCGCCGCCGGCAGAACGTGCAGGCGGCACTGCAGCTCGTCGGTCTGAGCGAACGCGCGACCCACAAGCCTTCAGAGCTCTCCGGCGGTCAGCAGCAGCGCGTCGCGATCGCGCGCGCGCTCGTCGCGGACCCGCGGCTCCTCGTGTGCGACGAGCCCACCGGCGATCTCGACCGGCACACCGCCGAGGAAATCCTGGACCTCATGCGCACGCTGAACCGCACACAGAACAAGACCATCATCATGGTCACGCACGATCCGAAAGCGGCCGAGTACGCGTCCCGGCAAGTGCACCTCGACAAGGGCCAGCTCATCGAGGCGGAAACGAGATCGGCCGCCTGAAACAGGCGCCACTGATCCGGGCGGGGCAGTGGCGGCGGCCGCTTGTGTTGATTACCCCGGCTCGAGGCCGCGGCGCAGCTGCAAGGCCTCGGCAACGTGGATCGCGCGGATCGGCTCGCTGCCCTCCAGGTCCGCGATGGTGCGGGCGACGCGCAGCGTGTGATGGTACGCACGCGCGGACACGCCAAGCCGCGCGTGGCTCCGCCAGAAGAGCTGTTCTCCTTCCGAATCGAGCTGGCAGAAGCGATGCAGATCGTTGATCGGCAGCCGCGCATTCAGCACCCGAGCACGCGCGAGCTGAATGGCGCGCGCGGCGCGCACACGTGCCGCGGCTTCGGCCGTGGACTCGCCCGGCGGCAAGTCGTGCATCAACTCATGACCGCGCAGCGTGGGGACGACGATGCGCAGGTCGATGCGATCCAGCAAGGGGCCGGACACACGCGCACGATATTGCGCGATGCGGCCGGGCGGGCATTCGCAGCGTTCGTTCACATCGCCGAGATAGCCGCAGGGGCACGGGTTCATGGCCACCACGAGCTGAAATTCCGCCGGATACTCGGCCTGAAACGCCACGCGCGAAACCGCGACAGCGCCGGTTTCCATCGGCTCGCGCAGCGCTTCGAGCGCGCGGCGGTCGAATTCCGGCAGCTCGTCCAGAAAGAGCACACCACGGTGCGCGAGGCTCACTTCTCCGGGCCGCGCCTGTGAACCGCCGCCGATGATCGCGTACATCGACGCGGAGTGATGGGGCGAGCGGAACGGCCGGCGGCCATACGTGCGCAGATCGAAACCGGCTGTGCTCGCCGATGCGATCATCGCCACTTCGAGTGCCTCCGCATCATCCAGAGGCGGCAGCAAGCCAGGCAGACGCTGCGCGAGCATGCTCTTGCCAGAGCCCGGCGGCCCGACGAGCAGCAGACTGTGGCCGCCCGCCGCCGCAATCAGCAGCGCGCGCTTGGCCTGCAACTGGCCGCGAACGTCGTGCAGGTCGGGCTCGGGGTCTCCTGTCTGCGGGCCCGTTGCCTGATCGTGAATTTCCGATGCGATGGCGTGGAGTGCACCGTT
Source organism: Steroidobacteraceae bacterium (assembly GCA_019683695.1). Taxonomy (GTDB): domain Bacteria; phylum Pseudomonadota; class Gammaproteobacteria; order Steroidobacterales; family Steroidobacteraceae; genus JADGHX01. Next base: position 39,853 of record JADGHX010000001.1, on the reverse strand, counting down.
CTTCCGCGCTTCAGTGAGTAGCTCGATTCCCTGCACGTGCCGGCACACCTCCAGCAGATGACGGGCGCCGAAGACGCCCGTGCGTGCCGTGATGCAGGCCTCGGCGACGTTCTCATGCGGCACGATGACCTGATGCCCCACTTGCGCCGCATGCGCGGCCGCCAGCAGCAGGCCCTTCACCGGTTTCAGCTCACCGCTGAGCGCAAGCTCGCCATAGAACTCGCAGCGCTCGAGCGCCTGGCCGCCTGCGGCCTCTGCCAGCTTCATTTGCCCGGAGGCGATGAGAAGCGCGAGCGCGATGGGCAGATCAAATCGACCGCCTTCCTTGGGAATATCCGCCGGCGAGAGATTCACGGTGATGCGGCCCGCGGGGAACTGGAAGCTCGAGTTCGCGAGAGCGGAACGCACGCGCTCCTTGCTTTCCTTCACTGCAGTGGCCGCGAGCCCCACGATGGAGAACGTGGGCAGCCCGCTGTCCAGATGCACTTCCACGTGCACGAGCGGTGCATGCAGACCAAGCTGTGCGCGGCTGGCAATTCGGGCAACTTGCATCGTGATTCGATGAGATCGCTTGCGCGCGAGATTGCGCGGTGTCCAGTGCGCACAGGCTAGGTCGCCGCGCACTCCTTCGCCGCGTGCATACGCGATGGAAACGCGCAGAAATGCGTTGATCGCGGCCGGACTCACCGCGTCAAGGCGGCCGCGTGCGGTGGTAATCGATTGCTTCAATCGGCATCGGGGGCGCGGAGGCACGCGGCGAGCCGCGGCCACACCGTCGGCTTGCAGGTTTGCTCTGCGCTTTCTTCCCGCGCCGGTTGACCGGTTGCGCTTCGCATCGGTTTCGACGATCTGAGAGAGAGAACTTGCGCCTCAAGGTATGTGCTCATGCTGGGCGCACAATAAAAAAGGGGGCGGTTTTCCGCCCCCTGCGAGTCGATGCGCGGTGCGGCGGGAACAGCCCGCCGCATCTGTCAGCATGCGATCAGTTGGTGTACGCGCGCTCGCCGTGCGCGGTGATGTCGAGGCCTTCGCGTTCTTCTTCCTCCGACACACGCAGGCCCAGCGTGTACTTCACGATCAGCGCGGCGGCGCCGGCGACGACCGCCGACCAGACCACCGCCAGCAGCACGGCCTTCAGCTGGATGAGGAACTGCGTGCCGATGCCCGGATAGCCGACCGTCACGTTCACCCAGTCCGTCACCAGACCGGGGCCGCCGAGGCTCGGGGCGTTGAAGATGCCCGTCATCAAGGCGCCGAAGATGCCGCCCACCGCGTGAATGCCGAACACATCGAGCGCATCGTCCGCACCGATGAGCCGCTTGAGACCCGTCACGCCCCACAGGCACACGAGGCCCGCACCGATGCCGATGATGAAGGCTCCCGGCACACCGACGTTGCCCGCGGCCGGTGTGATCGCGACGAGACCCGCGACAGCGCCCGACGCGGCACCGAGCATGGAAGGCTTGCCCTTGATGATCCACTCCGCCAGGACCCACGCCACGATGGCAGCTGCGGTCGCGATGTAGGTGTTGAGGAACGCAAGAGCAGCCGAGCCACCCGCTTCGAGCGCCGAGCCGGCATTGAAGCCGAACCAGCCGAACCACAGCATCGCGGCACCCACCATCGTGAGCGTGAGGCTGTGCGGAGTGAACGACTCCTTGCCGAGCCCGAGGCGCTTGCCGAGCACGAACGCGGCGACGAGGCCGGCGACGCCCGAGTTGATGTGCACGACCGTGCCGCCCGCGAAGTCGAGGCCGCCCCACTGCCAGATGAGGCCCGCCGTGGCGTTCTGGGCGTCCACCACATCCGCGCTCGTGTAGGCGTCCGGGCCCGCCCAGAACCACACCATGTGCGCGATCGGCAGGTAGCTGAAGGTGAACCAGATCACGAGGAAGAGCAGGATGCTCGAGAACTTCACGCGCTCCACGAGCGAGCCCACGACCAGCGCGCAGGTGATGGCCGCGAACGTGGCCTGGAACGCCACGAACACCACCTCGTACATCGGGGTGTTCTTGCTGAACGTGGCCCCGAGCGAGAACGCGCCGCTCTCGGAATTGAACACGCCGCTCAGGAACAGCCGGTCGAAGCCGCCGATGAACTCATTCCCGCCCGTGAACGCCAGCGAGTAGCCGTAGACGAACCACAGAACGCTGATGAGCGCGAAGGTGACGAACACCTGCATCAGCACCGAGAGCATGTTCTTCGAGCGCACCAGGCCGCCGTAGAACAAGGCCAGGCCGGGCACCGCCATGAAGAGCACGAGAGCGGTGGATGTGAGCATCCACGCCGTGTCGCCCTTGTCCGGTGTGGGGGGCGCCGCGTCCTGCGCGAGGCCGAGAGCGGGGGCGAGTGCCGCGAGAGCGACACCTGTTACCAGGCTGAGTCGCTGTAATGTCGTTTTCGTTGGAACAGTGCGCATGGTCTCTCCCGGAGGGCTGTTCGAGTTCGTAATCTGCGTTGTCGAGTGCTTCGCGCCACGAACACCCGCAGACGCGCGCATCGGGCGTGCGTATGCTTGCGAAGCGCGCAGGCAAAGTGCAGATTCCGTGCCATGTGTATTTCTGGTGAAGTTTCCAAGCCTTGCGCGCGTCGAGCCGCGGGTGGCGCACCGTTTTGGCGCCAGCTGCGGTGCGCATGCGTCAAGACGGGGCAGCGCGTGCCCCGGGAGTGAAGCGTCATGGAGCAAATCCGGATCGACGAGATCGCCCGCAGACTGTTCGAGAGCGTGCCGCCGGCATTGCGGGGCATGCAGCAGGACCTCGAAGCCAACTTCCGGGCGGTGCTCCGCTCCAGCCTCGCGAAGCTCGACATGGTCACCCGGGACGAATTCGATGCGCAGACGAAGGTGCTCGAGCGCACTCGCGCCAAGCTCGAGGCGCTCGAGGAGAAGGTGAGAGCGCTGGAGGGTCTCGCGGCCGGCACGTCGCCCACCGGGCCCGCGGGCGCACCGGGCTCATCAGCCGGCAACGACGTCATCGATCCCGGCCTGTAGGCCGGGCGCGGAGCCGCTTCGCGTTATGTTTCGGGCGCGGCGCGCAGGCCCTGCGCCACCATTCGCGAACGCTGCTCCGTGAGACCGAGACTCTGCAGGGCGTACTCCGTCATTCCGAGCGCCAGCTCGAGTTCGCCCATGACGACGCGGCCCACGCCCTGCCGCTCGAAATACGAGAGCTCGTGCTCGCTATGCGTGCGCACCACTGTGTCGATGCGCGGGTTGCGCTTGCGGGCAAGCTCCAGCGCGCGGCGCGCCGCGTAGCTGTCTGGCGAGGCCACCGCCAGCAGCTTGGCAGAGTCGATGCCAGCATGCTCCAGCACGCCTGTGGCGGAGGCATCTCCGTAGATGGCTTTCACGCCGCGCTGGCGCAGTGATTCCACCAGGTGCAGATCGCGCTCGATGACGACGAACGGCACGCGTTCACCAGCGAGCGCCGTACCAATCATGCTGCCTACTCGCCCGTAACCCACGATGATGGCGTGGTCACGCAATCCGTTGGAACGCAGGTGATCCGGCAGTGTCGCAAGCCGCGCGGCCCCGTGCTCGAGCTTCGACGAGAGCCATGGTCTCTCGCGCACCCATCGCGTGAGCGGCGTGATGGCCGCGAAGACAAATGGATTGAGCGTAATCGAGATGAGCGAGCCCGCCAGAATCAGGTCACGCCCTTCCGTGGGCAGCAGCCCCAGGCTCACGCCCAGCGCTGCGAGGATGAACGAGAACTCGCCGATCTGCGCAAGGCTTGCGGAGATCGTGAGCGCGGTCGATACGGGGTGCCTGAACAGCAGCACGATGATGAATGCAGCCACGGACTTCCCGATCACGATGACCAGCAGCACGGCCAGAACGGCAAACGGCTGCTCCACCAGGATCCGCGGATCGAAGAGCATGCCCACCGAGACGAAGAACAGCACCGCGAACGCATCCTGCAGCGGAAGCGAATCCGCCGCGGCCTGATGGCTGAGGTCGGATTCCGAAAGCAGCACGCCGGCGAAGAACGCGCCAAGCGCGAAAGAGACGTCGAAGAGCGCCGCCGACCCGTATGCAATGCCCAGGGCACACGCGAGCACGGCCAGCGTGAAGAGCTCGCGCGAGCCCGTGCGCGCGACCTGCTCCAGCAGCCACGGCACGATGCGCCGGCCGCCGATCAGCATGAGGCCGATGAAGAGCCCGATCTTCCCGATCGTGAGACCCAGATTCTCGAGCAGCAGAGGCACATCGAGCTCATCGCGCGCGCCCCCCGGCACCGAATGCGCCAGGGCCGGCAGCAACACGAGCGCAAGGACCGTGACGAGGTCCTCCACGATGAGCCAGCCGACTGCGATGCGCCCGTGCGGAGAGCCCAGCTCGTTGCGCTGCTCGAGCGCCCGCAGGAGCACGACCGTGCTGGCCACGGAAAGCGCGAGGCCCAGAACGAGCCCGCTCGCCAAACTCCAGCCCCAGTGGAGCGCCATTGCGGTGCCGATAGTTGTGGCGACAGCGATCTGGGCGATCGCACCCGGGATGGCGATCCAGCGCACGGACAGCAGCGTCGGTACCGAAAAATGCAGCCCGACGCCGAACATGAGCAGGATCACCCCGATCTCGGCGAGCTGGGAGGCGATGTCGAGGTCCCCGACGAACCCCGGCGTGAAGGGCCCCACGGCAATGCCGGCCAGGAGATAGCCGACGATCGGGGGCAACCGCACCCGGATTGCGAAGAATCCCAGCGCGCAGGCGAGGACGAACCCCACCGCCAGCAGCGCGATGAGCGCGGTATCGTGATGCATCTCGCTCTTACCCTGACTGTGACGCGTTTCACCCAGCGGAACGGGCTGGACCGGCGATACTCCGGCCAACGGGGGAGGCCTTCCGCATATGTTCCGCATTCTAGCCATCGCCGCGGCCCTGATCGGGGCCATGTCCGCCGCCCATGCGGATGTCTATCGCTGGATCGATCCCGAGGGGCACGTGCAATACAGCGATCGCTGGGTGCCCGGTTCGGTGCTTGTGAAGACGACCCGGAGCAGCCCCAATCGCGCACCGGGCACGGACCAGGAAAAGCTCGCGGCCTCCGAGCGCAACATTGCCGAACAGCAGCAGCAGCGCGCGGCCGAGCAGAAGGTGCGTGAGGATGTGGCAAAGAGCCGCGCGGAACAGTGCAAGAAGCTCACCGCGGAATATGAGCAGGCCGTGCAGTCCCGCCGCCTGTATCGGACGCTGCCGAACGGCGAGCGCGAGTACGTCTCCGACGCCGAAGCCGACGCCTACCGCGTGCGGCTGCTGACGGCGCGCAAGGAAGCCTGCGGGAACTGATTTCGAAGTCCCGCCCGACCCCTGAAGGCTCTATAGTTCGCCCGCTGTTGATGACACGGGTACGAGGTGGCCATGCGGGTCGGATTCACGGGTCTGGGTGCCATGGGCGCGCACATGGCGCGCAATCTGCATCGTGCGGGGCTGCTCGCCGGCGTCTGGAATCGCACGGCTGAGAAGGCGCGTGCGCTTGCGGCCGAGCTCGGCACGCGCGCGGCCGAATCTCCCGAGGACCTTGCGCGTGGCCTCGACGCGGTCGTGATCTGTGTGTCCGCAGATCAGGACGTGCTCGAAGTCGTGAACGCGCTCGCGCCCGGCCTCGCCCCCGGCGCTCTCGTGCTCGATTGCTCCACGGTGAGCGCGGAAACGGCACGCCGCGGCGCAGAGATCGCGCACTCACGTGGCGCGGAATTCCTCGATTGCCCGGTGAGTGGCGGGGTTGAGGGCGCAAGGGATGGAACGCTCGCCATCATGGTGGGCGGCAGCCCGGAAGCTTTCGCCCGCGCGCAGCCCATCCTCAACGCGATGGGCCGCACGATCACGCACTTCGGCCCCACCGGCAGCGGTCAGGCGGCGAAGGCCACCAACCAGATCATGTGCGCGGGGATCATCGAGACGGTGGCCGAAGCGATGGCCTTCGCTCGCGCACAGGGCCTGCCGCTCGACAAGCTCATCGACACGCTCGGCAAGGGCGCCGGCTCGAGCTGGTACTTCGTCCATCGCGCGCCGAACATGGTGCGCGGCGCCTACCCTGCAGGCTTTCGTGTGCGGCTGCATGCGAAGGATCTCGCCATCTGCCGTGACATGGCGGCGCGCTTCGGCGTGACGCTTCCGGTGGTGGAGCGCATGCTGGGCGAGTACGCGGAGCTCGTGAGCCGCGGGTTCGGCGACGAGGACATCTCCGCCACCTTCCGGCTGAAGTCGGAGATGTTCGACCGGAGCGCGCGTCCTGCTCGCGAGCCATGAAGACCGACGCGCCGAGCGAGCTTGCCGACACCTACTATCTGCCTGATTTCTGCACGTCGCGGGCCGCGCTCGCGGTGGTGCTCATCGTCGAGCTGACCGCGTTCGTTCTGGCGCTCGCGAGCTGGAACCCGCAACTGGGGTTCTGGCTCGATCTCGCGCGCCTTTCGGCGTTCCTCATCTGGATCGGGCTCGCAGGGGCCGCACTGCTCTGCGCGTTGAGCCGTCCGTTGCGGCGGCTCAGCGCTCCGCGGATTTCGCTCGCCGTGCTCGCATTGATCGCCGCACTGATCACTGTCGTTTCCGCGCTCGCGTGGGCTGCTGGGCGCACGGCCGCCGCTCAGGCGCTGGACGTTCAGTCACTCTTTCCGCAGGAGCTGTCGGGGTTCGTGCTGCGCAACCTTGCGATCGGGCTGGTGATCACGGCGCTTGCGCTCCGCTACTTCTACGTCGCGCATGAATGGCAGCGGAATGTGGAGATGCAGGCGCGAGCGCGTGTGCATGCGCTGCAGGCACGCATCCGGCCGCATTTCCTGTTCAACAGCATGAACACCATTGCCTCCCTCACGCGTTCCGACCCGGCCCAGGCGGAACAGGCCGTGCAGGATCTGGCGGATCTGTTCCGCGCAAGTCTCAGCGACAAGCGCAACATCATCACGCTGGAACAGGAGCTGGAAGTCGCACGCATCTACCAGCGCATCGAGGCGCTGCGGCTCGGGGAACGCCTGCGGGTCATGTGGAACATCGGGCAGGTTCCGCCGAACGCGCTCGTGCCCGGGCTGCTTTTGCAGCCGCTGCTGGAAAATGCGATCTATCACGGCATCGAGCCGCGGCCCGAGGGTGGTGTGGTCAGCGTGAGCGGCGAGCTGTCCAACGGGCTCATCACGATCGTGGTGCGCAATCCCGTGGTCGAGCAGCAGCAGACACGCGAGGGCAATCGGCTCGCCCTTGCGAACATCCGCGAGCGGCTTGTCCTGATGTACGGTGAGCGCGCGCTCGTGAAGGCAGGCCGTTTCGACTCCGAATACATCGTCACGTTGCGCTTCCCGCACGTGGAGGATCGAAGGAAGCTGCCGGCATGAGACGGGAGGCCGCGTGAAACTCCGGGTGCTGATCGTGGATGACGAGCCGCCAGCCCGCGAGCGACTGCGAAGCCTGCTCGAGGAGATCGGCAACGTCGACATCATCGGGGATGCCGCGAACGGCACGCAGGCCCTGAAGCTCGCGGTGGACCTGAGCCCCGACGTGGTGCTGCTGGACGTTCGCATGCCCGGCATGGACGGGATCGAAGCCGCTCGGCAGCTCAATTCACTCGTGGAGCCGCCTGCGGTCATCTTCACCACCGCCTATGACGAGTACGCCATCAATGCATTCGATGCGCAGGCGGTGGGGTACCTGCTGAAGCCGATTCGCAAGGAAAAGCTTGCCGCCGCACTGAGTCAGGCCGGCCGGCTCACCCGCCCGCAGCTGCAGCGAATTGCCGCGACAAGCGAAGCTCCTCCACGCCGCACGCACATCGCCGCACGAAACCGCGAAGGCCTGCGACTCATCCCCATCGAGGAGATCCTGTTCTTCTTCGCCGATCAGAAGTACACGACCGTGCGCCACCTCAACGGCGAGGATCTCATCGAGGATTCGCTCCGTTCTCTCGAGGATGAGTTCGGCCCGGCCTTCGTGCGCATCCACCGGAACGCGCTTGTGAGCGTGCGCTATCTCGAGCGCATCGAGCGCAATGCGGAGGGGCAGTACTTCGTGCGTGTGCGCGGCTGCGAAGGACCGCTGCAAGTGAGCCGACGCATGGCGGCGGAGCTGCGGGACCGGTTCCGCATCTGAGGCACTCAAACGCGAAAGAGCCGCCCGGCTCACGCACGGACGGCTCCTGGCTGCTGCAGGGGGCGCAGCAATTCGCCCGGAATCGATGGGCTACAGGATGTAGCGGCTCAGGTCCTCGTCCTTGACGAGATTGCCCAGGTGCTCGTCCACGTACTTTGCGTCGATCGTATAGACGGCGCCGGATTGTTCCGTAGCCTCGTATGACACGCTTTCCAGCAGCCGCTCCATCACAGTGTGCAGGCGACGCGCCCCGATGTTCTCGGTGCGCTCATTCACGTGATACGCGATCTCGGCGATGCGGCGGACGCCGCTCTCCTCGAAATGCACCTCCACTCCCTCGGTTTCCATGAGCGCGCGGTACTGCGTGGTGAGAGACGCATCGGGCTCCGTGAGAATGCGGACGAAGTCGTCCACCTTCAGCGAATCCAGCTCCACGCGGATGGGCAGACGCCCCTGCAGCTCCGGAATGAGATCCGAGGGCTTGGAGAGGCTGAACGCACCGGAGGCAATGAACAGCACGTGATCGGTCTTCACGGGACCGTACTTCGTGGTCACCGTGGAGCCTTCCACGAGCGGCAGCAGATCCCGCTGCACGCCTTCGCGCGAGACATCGGCGCCCAGGGTTTCCTGACGCCGGGTCACCTTGTCGATCTCGTCGATGAACACGATGCCGTTCTGCTCGGCATTGCGCAGTGCGCGCACCTTCAGCTCGTCTTCGTTGATGAGCTTGCTGGCTTCCTCCTCGATGAGGAGCTTGGTCGCGTCCTTCACCTTCATCTTGCGGGTGCGCGTGCGGTTCCCGCTGAGATTCGCGAACATGGACTGCAGCTGCTGCTGCATTTCCTCCATGCCGGGCGGAGCCATGATCTCCACGCCCATGGGCATGGCGCGCACCTCGATCTCGATCTCGCGATCGTCGAGGGCGCCCTCACGCAGCATCTTGCGCATCTTCTGCCGCGTTTCGCTGTCGCGCGCCTGCAGCGGCTCGTCTGTGGAGAAGCCCATGCGGCGGGGTTGCGGCAGCAACGCGTCCAGCACGCGCTCCTCGGCGGCATCGGCCGCGCGCTCGCGCACCTTTTCCATTTCCTGCTCGCGGGTCATCTTCACGGCGACGTCCGCCAGCTCCTTCACGATGGAGTCGACGTCGCGCCCGACGTAGCCCACTTCGGTGAACTTCGTGGCTTCCACCTTCACGAACGGCGCGTTCGCAAGCTTTGCAAGACGACGCGCAATCTCCGTCTTGCCGACGCCCGTGGGCCCGATCATGAGGATGTTCTTCGGCGTGATCTCCTGACGCAGAGGCTCGGGCACCTGCATGCGGCGCCAGCGGTTGCGCAGGGCAATGGCCACCGCGCGCTTGGCGGCCTGCTGGCCGATGATGTGCTTGTCGAGCTCCTGGACGATTTGGCGGGGCGTGAGTGCGGGTGTCATTTACCTGAGCTCATCGATGACGAGATTGCGGTTCGTATAGATGCAGATATCGCCGGCAATGTTCATCGCCTTCTCGACGATGGTGCGGGCATCGAGGTCCGTGTTCTCGGCCAGGGCGCGCGCGGCGGACAGCGCGAATGCGCCGCCGGAGCCGATGGCGCCGACCGAATGCTCGGGCTCGATGACGTCCCCGTTGCCGGAGACGATGAAAAGCTTGTCCTTGTCCCCCACGAGCAGCAGAGCTTCGAGCCGCCGCAGGTAGCGGTCGGACCGCCAGTCCTTCGCGAGCTCGATGGCCGCGCGGGTGAGGTTGCCGTATTTCTCGAGCTTGCCTTCGAAGCGCTCGAAGAGCGTGAACGCATCTGCCGTGCCGCCTGCGAAGCCGGCGAGCACCTTGTCGTTGTAGATGCGGCGCACCTTGCGCGCATTGCCCTTCATGACGGTGTTGCCGAGCGTGACCTGCCCGTCACCCCCCATGGCAATGGCGCCGTTCTTGCGCACGGCGAGGATCGTGGTGCTGTGGGGATTGAAAAAGGACGCGTCGGACATGGGCCTCCCGGGTCAGCTGGCCTGCCCAAGATGCCGCTCGAGCAGGCAGATGTCTCGCCCGCGCCGGATACGGGCGGGGCACCTTGCCCACCCGTCAGACCTTTTTTCTTGCCCGGGGGTGAGCGGCGTCGTAGATGCGGGCCAGGTGCTGGAAATCAAGATGAGTGTAGATCTGGGTCGTGGCGATGTTCGCATGCCCCAGCAGCTCCTGCACGCCGCGCAAGTCCTGACTGGATTCAAGCAGATGCGACGCGAACGAGTGGCGGAACACGTGCGGGTGCACCTGCCCGCCGAGCCCCTGGCGGCGTGCCCAGTATTCCACCCGCTTCTGCACCGCGCGCGGGCCCAGCCGGCGACCGTTGCGGCCGACGAACAGCGCCGTTTCGTCGGCGCGGGCCAGCGCCGGCCGTTCCTTCAGCCACGCCTGAAGCGCCTCGATGGCCTTGCTGCCCACGGGCACGATGCGTGCCTTGCCGCCCTTGCCCATCAGCACCTGCACGGTGCGATCGGGCAGCAGGTCGGAGACGTTCAGCGCGATCAGCTCGGCGAGCCGCAACCCGGAGGAGTAGAACAACTCCATCATCGCGCGGTCGCGCGTGACGAGCGCATCCCCGGGCGGCAGCTCCAGCAAGCGGCTCATCTGGTCCACATCGAGCGTGCCGGGCAGCGAGCGCCGCGCCTTCGGCGCGCGGATGTCTCTTGCGGGGTTGGCGAGCACCTGCGGGGATTCGACCGCCGCTTCGCCATGCCGGTCGCGTGCCCGCGCATCCCGCGCGGCGAGTGTCTCGCGCATCAGGAAGTCAAAGAACGACCGGACGGCCGACAGCCGGCGCTGAATACTCCTGGGGGAAAGTCCGGCCGCGTGGGAACGCGCGGCGAACGTGCGCACGTGATGGCTGTCCAGCGCGTTCCAGTCCGCGAGCTTTTCCTGATCGCAATACGCCACGAGCGCCGCCAGATCGCGTGCGTAGTTCGAATCCGTGTGAGCCGAGAGCCGGCGCTCCGTGGTCATGTAGGACCGGAAGCGCCGGAGCCACTCGAGCGCGGCGGGTGTCATGAGGCGCGGCGATCAGCGCGAGGTGAGCGCGTCCGCGATCAGCTCCGCCATGCGGGCGAGGAATTCGGTGCTCATGCCCGGATGGAAGCGGTCCCGATCGGGGCTGCCGAGCGCAAGCAGGCCGACCGAGCCCTTGTCCCCCAGCGGCACGAGCGCGACGGACCCGATGGTGGGCGCCTCCGCGCCGAACAGCATCTCGCGCTGGGAATCCCGCACCTGCCCGCAACGCGGCTTGCCGCTCGCGAACAGCGTTTCGAACGAGCGCAGGCACGGGTCGTCCGCGCGCACGGTGCGCACGAAGTGCTGGTCCGCCTCGTCCGGAGCGGGCGTGCCGATGAGCACGAGGGTGGAATGGAACGCGTCGAAATCCTCGCGCAGGCTGGCTTCGAGCTGCTCGAGCACTTCCGCCCGCGAGCGGGCGCGCAGCAGGCGCCGGGTAAAGCGATGCACCTTTTCGGCCAGCGCGTCGTTCGCGCGGGCCACGCGGACGAATTCCGCGAGCTTCTGCTCGACGCCGGCGTGCCTTTCACGCAGCACTTCCACCTGCCGCTCCACGAGGGAGATGGTGGCGCCGGTGCGCGCGTGCGGCAGGCGCAGATGCGCGAGCAGCGCCTGATGGCGCTCAAAGAAATCCGGGTTGTGCTGCAGGTAACGGGCGACGGATTCCTCTTCCGACTCGGCCGTGGTGGCCAGACCCCGCGCGTCTCTTGTCGTCATCGATGAATGCTCCTCGAGGCTTCTAAAGCTCTACCCGACCCTCGAACGAAACCTCGGCCGGTCCCGTCATCCACAGGTGCTCGCCGGGGCCACCCCAGTTTATGCGCAGCTCGCCGCCACGGACGCGCACGTGAACTTCGTTGTCGAGTTTCCCATTGCGCCGGCCCACCGCCACTGCCGCGCAAGCACCGGTGCCACACGCCAGCGTCTCACCCGCGCCGCGCTCGTACACGCGCAGATTGATATGTGTGCGGTCGACCACTTCCATGAATCCCACGTTCACTCGCTTCGGAAAGCGGGGATGCCGCTCGATGGCGGGACCGAGGCGCTCCACCGGAGCGCGCTCCGCCGATTCCACGGTGAGGACCGCATGTGGATTGCCCATGGAGACTGCACCGATCTCGACGGACGTGCCGGCGACATCCAGTGAGTACATGGCCGCTTCGCCCGAAGCCTCGAAAGGCAGCGAGGCCGGATCGAAGTTGGGGACGCCCATGTCCAGCGACACGAGCGAGTCGTTCTGGATACGCGCGCGAATGAGCCCCGCGGGACTGTCCATCGTGAGGCTTCCGGAAGGCGCGAGCCCTCGGCGATGAAGCAGCGCGGCGATGCATCGCGCGCCGTTCCCGCACTGCTCCACCTCGTCGCCATCCGCATTGAAGATGCGATAGAACACGGCGGTATCCGGGCGGCGCGGCGGCTCGAGCACCAGCGCCTGATCGAAGCCGATGCCCGTATGACGCGCGGAGAGTCGCCGCCACTGCGCAGCGGAGGGCAGCGGCGCACCGGCCGGCGAGTCGAAGACGATGAAGTCGTTGCCGAGCCCGTGCATCTTCGTGAAGTCGATGCGCATGGCGCGAGAATACCCGAAATCGCTTCCGCCCATCGTCACCGGACGTCTCACCTGCGACCACGGCGGCGGAATGATGAATCGACTGCATGCGCCCGACGACAGGCGCGTAAAGTCCACGGGGTGACCGCGCGCGAGTACACGATCCGGATCCTGCCCCATGGGCGCACCCTGCGAGCGCCCGAGAACCGCTCGGTGCTGGAGGCGGCACTCGAGGCCGGGCTCAACCTGCCGCACAGCTGCAAGTCCGGCCATTGCGCATCCTGCCGCGCCCGCCTGCTGTCCGGCGAGATCCACTACCCCCGAGGGCGAACGGCCGGTCTCACCGAACAGGAGGCTCGCGAAGGGTACGTTCTGCTCTGTCAGGCGCAGCCTCGATCGGACCTCGTCGTGGAAGCGCGTGTCGTCGCCAGCATCGAGGACGTCGAGATCAAGACATTGCCCTGCCGAATTGCAAAGCTCAGGCGTCTGGCGCCGGATGTCATGCAGGTGTTCCTTCGGTTGCCCGCCGTGGAGGCCCTTCGCTTCGAGCCGGGCCAGTACCTCGACGTGCTGCTGGACGATGGCCGCCGACGCAGCTTCTCGATTGCGAGCCCGCCGCACGACAGCGAGTTGCTCGAGCTTCATGTGCGCCATGTGCCAGGGGGCGGCTTCACGGAAGCACTGTTTCACCGTGTGCACGAAGGCGCGCTGCTGAAAATCGAAGGGCCGATCGGGCAATTCGTCTATCGCGAGAGTGAAACGCCAGCCCTGATGATTGCGGGCGGCACAGGATTCGCGCCGCTGAAATCGATGCTGCGACATGCGCTGGAGCGGGGTTCGCAGCGCCGGATTCACTTGTACTGGGGCGCTCGCGAGGCCATCGACGTCTACGAAGAACAGCTCGTGCTCGAATGGACCCGGCGGTACCCGCAACTGCGCTTCACGGCGGTGCTGTCGGAGGCTCGGTCTCTCGACGAGGGCTTCGCGCACCGGCGGCTCGGATGGGTTCACGAGACCGTGCTGGCGGATCACCCCTCCCTCGACGCATTCGATATCTACGCCGCCGGCCCTCCCGCGCTCATCGAAGCGATTCGCGCGTCCTTTCCTGCGCAGGGTGTGCGCGCCGATCGCCTGCATTTCGATTCGTTCGATTACGCGCCTCGCTGAAACGGCGCGGTGATCGTGCCGGCTGCCACCTATGAATTCCGCTCGACGAGCTAGCGGGCGTCCACACGCGCTGCCTGCCGTGGCAAGGCCTGCACGGCTTGCAAGCAGCGCGCACACAGTTCCCTGAAGCCGGCGGACAGACGCTCGTGTTGCGCGAGCCGTGCCCAGTACGTTTCCGCAAGCGCGCGCGCCTCGCTCCACGCGGGCAACGAGGCAGCGGTCGGCGGTGCCGGCGCAAAGACACGCTCGATGATCTGATCGTTTTGCGGAGCGAAGAGCATGGGAAGCATGTCGTACGCCGGCGCCAGCTCAAACCGCCCTTCGTATGCATCGAACAACGTGATGTTGCCGAAGTGCCGATCCGTGTTCGCGATGAGATTCCCGAACGTATCGAGCAGCCGGATGCGGGCCGCATCCTCGGGCGAGAGCAGCGAGTCCTGCAGCAGCCGCTGGGACGATGCTGTCCAGCTATCGAATCTTCCGTACAGCGAGACGTCCAGCGCGAAGAGCGACACGACACCGCGTCGGCCCGCAAGCCCTACGCGATCGAAGCGCTCGCATTCCAGAAACAGCCGTTCGCCGCTCTCGATCAGCCGTGACACACACGCGGGCACGCCATGCGCCTCGAGAACGCGGTGCGCCTCGTACTCGGCAATGAGAAGGTCCGCCCACCGCTGACCGACCGCACTCGTTCGTGGCGGCGAGAACTTCACGAGCATGTGCGTGCGCGACTCGCCCTCGGCGATGCAGACGATGAACTTCGGATGCTCCCCGTGAGCGGATGAACCAGGCGGAGCGCCGGCCATGGCGGCATCGGCGAGCGCGGGATAGCTCTGCATGCGATCGGCAGCGGCGACGACCGGTGGGCCGTGAGTGCCTGCGAGATAACGGTCCAGCGCCTCGGTGCCGAGAATCAGATCGCCTGGACTCTCAGATCCGCGCCGGACCAGGTACGTGAGCACGTGGGCATCAGTCCAGTCGACAACACGTGCGGGCAGGCGCAGCTCGGGATAGGCGGCGGGCACGGCCCGGCCGAGAAAGCCTTCCGGCCGTGCGTCCTGAAGGTAGTACGGCAACCCCTCGAAGAGGCCACGAAGACGCGGGCTCGTGCTTCGGGCGAGATAGCTGTTGCGCTCGATCGCAATCAGCTCGCCCACTTCATGGGCCGCGCCCTGGGCATCGATGCGGTACAGCGGCCAAGAAGAGCCGATGTCGCCGACCAGACGACGCACGGCATATTGCGCCCCGCGAGTGCTGCCGATGCGGACGACGCGCTGCTGTGACTCGAGCTGCCGCAGGACGCGCGACAGCGAGGGCTGCGACAGCCCCAGCGCCTGAGCCAGCTCGCGCGCGGATGCCGGGCCGCGTCCCAGCAGCTGCTCCACGGCCACGGGGATGCTCGGGTCAGCCATGGGAGCATTCTAGATCAGCTTTGAATAGATTTCTGAATAGATTTACGGTCGATGATTCAACAATTTACGTTGAATAAAACCCGGGCCGTGAATAGATTCTCGCTGGGCTGACGGGCCCCGCTACCAGACCGAGCAGAGGTCCTCGGGGCGCTTCACCAGCTTGTCGCCTGCCTTGCAGTTGAAGGCGGCCGCGTACTCGGGAATGTTCACCACGACGCCGTTGATGCGGTACCGGGGTGGGGAGTGCGGGTCCACGATGGCGTTCACCCGCAGCTCCTCGGGGCGCTCGTTCGAGCAGGCCCATTGCGCGAAACCCACGAAGAAGCGCTGCGCGGGGGTGAGCCCGTCACGCTCGGTGAGCCGCATCGCCTTGGTCTGCTCCTGCCAGGCCATCCACGCGAGGAGCACACCTCCCAGGTCCGCGATGTCCTCTCCGGAGGTGAGCGCGCCGTTGATCCGGATGTCGTCCACGATGGTGTACTGCGAATACTGATCACGGATGCACTGCGCGCGCTGCTCGAACTTCTCCGCGTCCTCCTTCGTCCACCAGTCCCGCAGATTGCCGTCGCCGTCATACTGCCGGCCTTCATCGTCGAAGGCGTGCGTCAGCTCATGGCCGATGGTTCCGCCTGTGTTGCCGTAGTTCGGCGCGTCATCCATCTTCGGGTCGTACAGCGGCGGCATCAGCACACCGGCGGGAAAGTTCACGTCGTTCAGCGAGGGGTCGTAGTACGCGTTCACCGTGGGCGCGCTCATGTGCCACTCGCCGCGGTCCACCGGCTTGCCGATCTTGGCGGCCTGGCGGCGGGATTCGAACTGCAATGCGCGGCTCACGTTTCCGAAGAAATCCGATCGGTCGATACGCAAGCCCGAGTAGTCGCGCCACAGATCGGGATAGCCCACCTTGTTGCGCACCTTCGCGAGCTTCTCGATCGCCGCGCGCTTCGTCTCGGGCGACATCCAGTCGAGCCGCTCGATGCGGGCCTTCATCGCCTGCTCGATCTGGCGCGTCAGGGTGAGCGTCTTCTCCTTTGTCTCCGGCGAGAACGTGCGCGCGACGTATTCGCGGCCGAGCGCATCGCGCAGATCCCGATCCACCCAGCCGACGCACTTCTGCCATCGCGGGCGGTCGGCCTCCACGCCGCGCAGATACGCCCGGTTGAACGCGAAATCCTCCTTCACGAAGGGCGAGGCGAGGTACGGCGCCATCGCATCGATGAGACCCCAACGCAGGTAGGTCTTGAGCGAATCGAGGCTCTCGCCGGCGAGGCGCGCGCTCATTTCCCGAAAGAACCCGGGCTCCGCCACGTTCAGCCACGGCTGCGGCTGCAGGCCCGCGGCATCGAAATAGGCACGCCACCGAAATGCCGGTGCGATCCTGGGCAGCGAGCGCAGGGTCTCGCGGTGGTACACCTTGTAAGGATCGCGCCGGTCCACCTTGGTCAGCGAGGCGCGCGCCAGCGCCGTTTCGATGCGTAACACCGTGGCCGCATTCGCCTTCGCCACGGCAGGAGAGTCGCCGAGCAGACTGAACATCCTCGCGACGTGTTCCCGGTACCGCTCGCGCACTTCGACCGACCTGCTGTCGGTATTCACGTAGTAATCCCGATCCGGCAACCCCAGGCCGCCCGCGTCCACGACTGCGATCACCTTCGTGGCATCTTTTGCATCCTGCTGCACGCCTACGCCAAACAGCAGGCCGGAGCCGCTCACGCGCTGGTGCAATTCGCCGAGCAACGGCGCCAGATCCTCCTTGCTTCGCAGCCGCGCAATGCGATCCAGATCCGGCTGCAACGGCGACAGGCCCGCTCGCTCGATGGCATCCACATCCATGCAGGCGGCAAAGTAGTCGCCGATCTGCTGTTGCGTGGGTGAACGGCCGGGCGTGTTCTTTGCCGCTTCTTCGAGAATGCCCCAGAGGTAGCGCTGATTGTTGAAGGCGAGCTTGGAGTACACACTCCAGCGCGTCTGATCCGGCGGGATCGGATTGTTCTTCATCCAGCCGCCGCACGCGTACTGATACAGGTCGTCACAAGGATCCGCGGAACGGTCCATCGCGCTCAGGTCGAGACTCGGCGTATACGGCAGCTCCGTGTACGGCCGGTCCGGCGCAACCTGCATGCGAGGCGATGGCGCAACGGACCCGGGGGAGCCGCCGCTGGTCTCCTGTGCGTGCGCAAGCGAAAGCGACGCACAGAGGGTGACGAATGTGGCGGCGCGCGCCCGGATGAGTGAGCGCAACGTCATATCAGCCCGCATGATGACCTCCGTGATGGGGCAGTGTAGCAGCCGACGTTTGTTCGGAGATTCCGCTGCCTCTAGGCTTTTGCCACCTCATGCGGTGGAGCGTGCGAGGGCAGCGGCAGCCCGCGCCGCGATCCGTACCGATGGGCGTACACCTTCGTGAACTCGGCACCCAGCAGGAAGATCTGCGCCGAGTAGTACACCCAGATGAGCACGAGCACCACGGAGCCTGCGGCGCCATAGGTCGATGCAATCGCGCTGTTGCCGAGATACAGGCCGATCATCACCTTGCCGACGCTGAACAGAACGGCCGTCACCACGGCGCCGACGATCACGTCGCGCCAGGCGATGCTCACGGCCGGCAGGATCTTGTAGATCATGGCGAACAACAGCACGACGAGCCCGAACGAGAAGAGCGCGTTCAGCGCCTGCAACACCATGGCGGTCGTGGCCTGATCAGGCCCCCACGTCCGCGACAGCGCGGCCAGGATGGCGCTCAGCGCGAGCGACACCAGCAGCAGAAATCCCAGAGACAGGATCAATCCCACCGACAGCAGACGTTTGCGCAGGAAATACCAGAACCCCTGCGTGCGTTCGGGAGGCGCGTCCCAGATCTGGTCGAGGCCGTCCTTCAGCTCCGCGAGCGCGGTGGTGGCGCCCACGAGCAGCGTGGCAAAGCCCACGAGGGTTGCGAGCACACCGGCTTCGGGCCGATTCGCGCTCTGGATCATCGCCTGCACGGCGCGCGCGCCCTCTGGCCCGAGCAGACTCTTCACCTGGACGACGATCTCGCCGCGCGCGGCTTCTTCGCCGAAGAACAGGCCCGCGATCGCAATGGCGATCACCAGAATGGGCGCAAGCGAGAACACCGTGTAGAACGCCAGCGCCGCACCCTTGCGCGACGCGCGATCGCCCATCCATTCCAGCACGGAGTCCCGGATGAGCTCCCACGGGCCCCGCCACAACTGCATGAGAAGTCCGCCGACCATCATGACCGTGTCCGCTCACGCAACGGCACCGCTTCCGGTGCGACCACCGCCTTCACGGGGAAATGATCCGAGGCAACGCTCGACAGCTTGCTCCGATGCACGCACATATCCAGCAGCGAGCCACGCGGACGCACCCAGACGCGGTCGAGCGCAAAGATCGGCGCCCACACCGGAAACGTGCGCAACCTCGGTGGCGTGCCGAGCAAGCCGTGCAGCCAGCGCAACGGGCGCCCGATCGGGAGCCACTCGTTGATGTCCCCGAGTACCACAACGGGCTGATCCGGCGACAGCTCCCGAAGCACGCGTAGCACGATGCGCATCTGGAATCGCCGCTCGGACGGCCACAGGCCAAGGTGCATCACGAACACGCGGATGAGCGAGCCGGCAACGTCCAGATCCACTTCGAGCGCACCGCGCGGCTCGTAGCCCCTGAAGCTCAGGTCGTGCTGACGGACGGCGAGGATCTTCCGAGTGGTCAGCAGCGCATTCCCGTACGAGCGGTCGTGACGAATGATGGTGGAGCCCGGAATCGCCTGCATGCCCGTGGCCCGGGCGATGAACTCGAGCTGGCGCGAGTCGCTGTGCGGTCCTGGCTGGCTATCCACCTCCTGCACGCCCACGGTGTCACAGCCCAGCTCGCGAATCACGTTCACGATGCGCGAGACGTTGCGATGCCCGTCCACCCCCACACAACGATGGATGTTGTAAGAGGCGATACGCAACGGCTCGTGCGGCTGCGACGCCGGAACACGCCGTGGCAGCGCGTGTTCGGAAGCGCCTTCCGGCGCGTCGTCTGCGCCGCTCTCGAGTGGCGGAGCCGGGGCCGCGCTAATCGATGGGTCTGGGCTGGGTGCCATGTGTATCGGGGCTCGCCGCGAGCAACCATCGGCGCATGGACCACGTCGCGATGCCCAGCAGTATGCCCAACACAATCACCGCTGCGACGACCCACGGGTCGATGGAGGCGGGGTTGCGCAGCCCGGTGATGAGCTGGTCGCCAAACACCGTCGCGACCAGCGTGCCCGGGAGAATCCCGAGCGCACTGCCAAGCAGAAAGTGCATTGGTGAGATGCGAATCGCGCCAGCCACGATGTTCACCACCGCGAAGGGGGCCACGGGCACGAGTCGCAAGGCGGTCATGGCGATGACACCCCGCCGGCGCATGACCTGGCTCAGACGATTCAGTCCACCGCGCGCGATCCGTCGCACGGCTTGCCGATCGAGCCGCAGCCCCAGGGCATACGTGCCCATCGCGGCGATCAGGATGCCGAGGTACGCATAGACGAAGCCGTGCCACGGCCCGAACGCCGCGACAGCGAGCAGGGTGATGAGCGGCCGCGGAAACAGAACGACCGCGGCCGGCGTATACGCCAGCAGGATGACGACCGGCGCACCGGGCACGCGCGCGAAGCCTTCCGCCCACGCAAGAACGCGCGCCGCATCCGTCCACCCCGAAAGTGGCGTGACATGCCAGAGCGCCGTGAGAATGCCGAGCAGCACGATCAGCACCGTGGGCGCGAACCATAGCGGCCACGCGCGCCGCATCGTCATCTCAGGCGAGAACTGCTCGATCAGCGCATCGAGGGACACGGGCTTTTCCGGATCGGCGACGACGCCGGCCACGGCCACCAGCGCGTTCGGCGGCTCATCCAACCGATCGTAACGGCGGAGGCTCCGCCCATCCGTTGCGAGCCGCTCGATGGCCGCGCTCGTCGAGCCTGTCTCGCGTACGGCTTCGTCCACCCGTTCGCGCGTTGTCGCCAGATGTTCCGCGAGCAGCGAATGACGAAACTCGCAAATCACGCGAGCGACGCGCGGCTCGCCGCGCGCCTCGATGGCAACGTCGCATTCCGTGTCGAGCCCCATCGATCGGTTGGAAAAATTCGCCGAGCCAATGCGCAGATATTCATCGTCGACGATGAGCAGCTTCGAGTGCAGATCGCAGCACTGGTCGTTCGGCAGATCGGGAATATGCGGGTAGTACGCGTGAAAGCGCCCGTACCGGTCCGCGTCGCGAAGCTTTCTCAGCTGCACGGTGCGCAATGTGCCCATCGTGGGCGCCTCGAGCCAACCCTCGGTGGACAGGCGCAGGACGGCGATGATCTCGGGCCCGTCCGGTTCGGCCAGTCGCCGGGCGAGCATCTCGGTAAGTGTCTCGGCCGTGAAGTACTGGTTCTCGATGTAGATGACGCGCTTCGCCGCGGCCAGCATATCGAGATACAGCTCCAGCACCTCTCGCACCGGAGGTTCATCGCCCATCGGCGCACGCGTGCGCGCGACGGCGACATCCACGTTCGTGATCGCCACGGGCAGATGATCCGGCCACAGGTCCGCCGGGGGGATGAAGCGTTTGAGGCGTGAGCCCGTGGCTCTCTGCCAGCGCTCGCGCACCAGGTCGTCGAGCACGCGCGCCGCCTCGCCGTCCATCGCCACCACGGTGTCATGGAAGGGCGCGTAGGGCGCGCGATCACCGTCGTTCACCCGTCGCGGCTCATGACAGCCGTGCTCGGGCGTGTCCCACCGGCTGAGCGTCAGATCCAGGCCGCCGCAGAACGCGAGCGCGCCGTCGATGACGACCACCTTCTGGTGCTGGCAGGCGCCGATCGGATAGTGATCGTCGTACACGAGCCGCACGCGCCGGCGCGGCTTCCAGCCGAGCCCGTAGATCGGCGAAAGCTCGCGGCCCTTCGCGAAAAGCACCGGGTAGTCCCACGTGAGAATGCGCACTTCGAGGCGCTGCCGGCGACGGACGAGATAATTGAGGAAGTCGCCAAGCAGCTCGGGCACGCCCGCGATGCCGTGATGAAGTCGCGTGCGGCTGTGGAAGTCCCACCCGACGATGACAATCGAGCGTTCGGCGCGCAGCGCCGCGTACGTGAAGGCCTTGAAGTAGGCATCGCCGTCGATGATGAGCCCGACCCGATGCGCGCGGCCGACGCGCATGCAGTTGCGGCCGGGCTCGAAGAGACTGGCGCGCGCCCCCCCCCCCCCCTCACCCCCCCCCCGGGGGGGGCGGGGTGGCCCCCCGGCCGCGGGGGGGCGGGTCTATGTGGGGGGGGGGCGCCGCGGCGCCCGGGGGGGGGGGGGGGGGGGCGGGCAGGGTCGCCGCATCAGCGGCGGCGGGCGTGACTGATCCGGAGTGAGCGGGCATCGAGGGAACGGGCCGACGCGCGGTCATGTTCGCGGTTCAGCACGGCACGTTCCCATCAAAGCCCGGCATGCGCCGAAGATCCGTCCACCCGGCGCACGCGATGAGACGCTCCCGGGCGGGTGCCGGGCGCACGCGCCCGGCGTGCACGCAGTTAGCGGGCGGTGGTCTTCGAGACATCGAGACCGAGACTCGTCTTGCGGACTGCGGCGTAGCGGTTCGCGATGTCGTTCCAGTTCCACACGTTCCAGATCGCCTCGAAGAACTTCGCCTTCTCGTTCTGGTACTGCAGATACCAGGCGTGCTCCCACGCATCGATCACCATGATCGGCAGGCTCCCGACGAGCATCTCGGACTGATGGTCGTGAATCTGCACCGTGAGCAGGCGTGAGGCGAGCGGATCCCACACGAGCGCGGCCCATCCCGAACCCATGCTCGTGGCCGCCGCTTGCGTCATCTGCTTGCGGAATGCGTCGAAGCTGCCGAAGTCGCGCTGGATCGCATCCGCCAGCTCGCCCGTGGGCTTGTCACCGCCGTTCGGCGACAGGTTGTTCCAGAACAGGCTGTGCAGCACGTGACCGGAATAGTTGAAGGCGAGCGCCTTCTCCAGGGCGGCGATGCGCGAGAAATCGCCCTTGCTCCGCGCTTCCTCCAGCATCTCGAGCGTCTTGTTCGCACCATCGACGTAGCCCTTGTGGTGCTTGTCGTGATGCAGCTCCATGATGCGCCCGGAGATATGGGGCTCGAGCGCGGCGTAGTCATAGGGCAGGTCGGGAAGCGCGTACTTCGTCATGGCGAGTCCTCTTTCGCAAAAGCCACTTTCGGGGCCAGAAGCAGGGCGGCCGATCAAAGCAACGGCTGTACCCGCCGCGCGCACAGGCAGCGGGGTCAGCCGGCTCGATCGTGACCGGGGCCGCGAATTCTATGCGTTGACGGGGCGGCACTTCATGTTGGTCGCCGCATCGGCCAGACCCGCCCGCACGGGCTTCGGTATCGCCCTTCTCCGGGCTGGCCCGGATCGCGGCGGCCGCATCCAGCTTGCGCTCGATTGGGCGCAACGGCGTCTCGCGTCCGGCCGCAGCGTGGCGCCCCGCGCGGGCGGCCTCACACGATTTGGGAGGGCGGCCTCATGGCCGCCCTTCCCGCCCCGGCGGACGCACCGTCCCGGGCGCGCACCGCCGGGGCGCCGCGCAGATCACGTGCCGCGCGGCTTACTGGTTCGGCGGAGGCGTGGTGGTGCCGGATGAAGACGAGTCCGGCGGCGTGGTCGTCGTGCTATCGCTCGGCGGCATCGTGGACTGATCCGGCGACGTCGTCGTCCCAGGCTCAGTCGTTCCCGGTGTCGTCGTCGTGGCATCCGGCGGCGTGGTCGTGGTGCTGTCGCTGGGCGGCATCGTGGACTGATCCGTCGCGCCACCCGAGGTATCCGTGGACGGGGAGGTCGACTCCTGCCGTGCGCAGGCGGCCGTGAGCAACAACGCGGTCACACTCAGGAAAAGGACACTGCGATTCATAGATTCACCTCACTAATCCCTCACTGTTTCGGTCGCGCTTCCCGGTCACTGGCCAACGCCACCCGGGCATGGGGCTAACGCCTGTCCGACACGCCCGTTCCGGTGTCGCGATTCGCTGTCACCTCGGAGGCTCCCGAACACACTGTGCAGCATCCGCTGTGCCTGAGCGGTCCGCCGACGCGCCGCCTCTGGCGGCCTCACGCGCACGATCGGGTGGCGTGAGCACGGCCGGCGCCGCATCCATTCGGAGCTGAAACGCGGGCTTTTGCTATCCTGCGCCGCGAAAATCTCACTCACGTGGCCAGGCAGCAGATCGACAGGAGCCGCAGTGCAGAGGCGGGCGATCAACGCGGCGATTACCGGTTGGGGCAAGTGCCTTCCGCCGGCGGTTCTCACGAACGCCGATCTCACCACGATCCTCGACACGACCGACGAGTGGATCACCACGCGCACCGGCATTCGCGAGCGCCGCATCTCGCATGTGCCGCTCGGCGACATGGCTCACGTGGCCGCCGCTCGCGCCCTCGCCTGCGCAGGGCTCGAGGGCAAGGACATCGATCTCATCGTGTTCGGCACCTGCAGTCACGACGACCAGGTCCCCAACATGGCCTCGGGCGTCCAGCTGCGCATCGGTGCTCACGCCGCCGCGGCTATGGACGTGAACACGGCGTGCACGAGCTTCCTCTACGGCCTGTCTTCGGCGGCCGGCATGATTCGCTCGGGCGTGGTGCGCAATGCGCTGGTCATCGGCGCCGAGCTCATTTCTCCATTCATGGACTGGCGTGACCGCAACGTCGCCGTGCTGTTTGGCGATGGCGCGGCGGCCGTCGTGCTGCAGGCTTCGGATCGCGACGAAGGCGTGCTCGCAGAAAAGCTGGGCTGCTACGCCGATGCGCGCGAGATGCTCCGCGTGCACGGCATGGGCGGCCGATACGCGAATCAGGGCACGCTCTACGGGGTGACGCGCTGGCAGTTCGAAGGGCAGGAAATTTTCAAGCGCGCGGTGCACGGGATGAGCGCCGCTTGCGAAAGCGTGCTGACCACGCTCGGTGTGACGGCGGAAGGCGTGGACCTCGTCGTGCCACACCAGGCGAACCTCCGCATCATCGAGGCCGTTGCGAAGCGGATGCGCGTGCCGATGGAGCGGGTCTTCGTGAACGTGCAGCGCTACGGGAACATGTCTGCGGCGACCGTGCCCGTCGCATTGTGTGAAGCGGTGGAAGAGGGGCGAGTGGCACCGGGCGCGCTGCTCCTCCTGCCCGGCTTCGGAGGCGGCCTCAGCTATTGCGCGCACGCCGTGCGCTGGGGCGAGCGAGTGACGCCGCTCGGAACCTCCTCCCTGGAGCTGCCGCCGACCGACCGCACGGCGCTCGAGCTGATCCGGGACGTATCGGCGCGCAAGACGCGAGCCGCGAGCAGCACGGTGATGTGACGGCAATGCGCCGGTGGCGAGCTGCGCCAGCCGGCGAGTGCCTGCGGCCTTATTTCTTCGCCGTCTTCTTCTTGCGTGCCGGGTCCTTCGGACGGGACTTGCCGAAAGTGCCTCTGTAGATCTTTCCCCGGCGGGTTCTGATATCACCCTTGCCCATGCACATTCTCCACTGATCACTGCCCCGAACGGCAGGGCGCGAAGTCTAATCGTTCACGCCGAAAAGCGCCGCAGCCGATTTCCCGACCCGTCTAGACCGCGGAAGCGAGGATCTGATCGACGTGCCGGCGCATCTGCAGGAGCAGCCCGGAGGCGAAGTCCGCAAAGACACGCACCTTCGTGGCGCCGCGCAGTGCCGAGGGGTAGACGATGGCCATGTGCGCCCCGACTGCCGACCAGTCCTTCAGCACGACCTGAAGGCGCCCCTTCGCAAGCGCTTCAGCCACGAGCACGTCCACGGTCTGCACGATGCCGACCCCACGAATCGCGGCGGCCACGGGCGCTTCGTTGGAGTTGAACGTGAGTGAAAAGGGCAGCCTGAGCTGCTGCCGCTGCCCGTCCTTCTGAAAGAGCCATTTGCGCGGGCGCCCCGTTTTGCCGGAAAGCTGCCCGATGAGGCGATGCCCGCGGAGCTGCTCCGGCGTCGCGGGAACGCCGTGCTTCGCCAGATACTCCGGCGATGCGCAGGTGAGCAGCCGCGTGTGGCACACCTCGCGAGCGGTGAGGTTCTTGTCGCGCACGGGCCCGCCGCGGACGGCGACGTCCACTCCTTCTGCGATCAGATCGACGACGCGATCGTTGTAGTGCACCTCGAGTGCGAGCTCCGGATAGCGCTCCGTGAACCGCGGCAGCGCCGGCAGCAGCAGATGCCTGCCGAAGGCAACGGGCACATCCACGCGCAAACGGCCTTGCGGCCGAAGCCGCGTGCGTTTCACCGATTCATCGGCCGCGGCAACTTCCGCGAGGATGCGACGTGACCTTTCGAGATACTCGCTGCCATCCGCAGTGAGCGATACGCGACGCGTCGTCCGATGGAACAGCTTCACTCCGAGATGGCGCTCGAGATCGGCGATCTGCGTGCTCACCACGGCACGCGAGAGCTCCAGTGCATCCGCGGCCCGGGTGAACGAGCTCAGCTCCGCAACCTTCGTGAACGTGCGCATGCACGCCAGCTGATCCATCCGCGCCTCGTATTGTCTTTCCGGGCCGAATAATGATTTCAGGATTTGCCCGTTTTTCCGAAACAGCCGACAGCCTACTCTGCGCCCGCAAGCCGTGCCACCGCGCGCGGCGCTTCACCAGCGAGCCCGGAGGGCGTGCCCCATGTTCGTGTTCCAGCGATCCTTCTGGGCCGTTGCCGCAGGTCTGGGCTCGGCGCTCGCCATTGTCGCGCTGACGGTGCTGCTGGATGAGGCAGGGACGAAAGCCACCCGACCTGCCCACGTGCCGTCTCAGGCGGAAGCTTCGTCCCTGCTCACGCATCCCGTGGCCGAGTTGTCGGATCGACAGGACAGATTGATGACGAATGACGGATCAATGACACGCGGCAGCCGTTGACGCGATCCCATCCCCGAGCGCGCGCATTGCGGCTCCGCCCGCCTTCGCACACGGCGCCGCTGACAGATCGCCTTGTCTCCCCCGGGAACCTGGGTTATCGTCCGCGCCGGTTCGTGACCTTTCCCTTTCCTGCCGCCTGCCTGGCCTCGTCGCCGGCTTCCGACCAAGAAAAGCCGAATCGTTCTCGATCCAGGTGCGAGAGAGCGCCTCGATGCGATGAGCAATCGACCAGAGGCATCCCTCTGCAGTGATGAGTGTGTCTTCGGGGCCGTAACTTGCGACGCTGGGAGCGTCCACGCCGGTACCCTTCTTTGGAGTCTGATTCTGTTATGACGAAGATCTATGTCGGCAATCTGCCGTTTTCTGCGAGCGAGAGCGAAGTCCGCGACCTGTTCGCGCAGCATGGCACGGTCGAGTCGGTGAGCCTCATCACCGATCGCGACACCGGCCGGCCGCGCGGCTTCGGTTTCGTGGAAATGTCCCGGGCGGATGCTTCCCGTGCCATCCAGGCCTTGAACGGCAAGGACATGGGCGGCCGTCCGCTGCGCGTGAACGAGGCACAGGAACGCGGTGCAGGAGGCCCCCGCGGCCCCGGCGCCGGTGCCAAGCGCTGGTAATCGTTTCGGGTTGATGTGTTGATCAGGACCGGGCGTTCGCGAAGAACGCCCGGTCCTTTTTGCCTCAGCGATAGCGCTCGAGGATTTTCGCAAGCCCCTTCGAGCCCGGCGAGAGCTTCTCGTACGGCACCTTGTTCAGCGCCGTGTCGGGCGTGCCGTTCAGATCGTGAAAATCCTTCTCTGCGGAGCCCACGTACAGCAGGCCCGTGAGGTACTCGCCAGCCCTCATGCGTTCCTGAATCTGCGCGGCGGCCGCGGCGCGGTTTGTCGGATCGTATGCGGCATCGAGCTTGTGCAGCACGATGCGACTGCCATCGTGCATCACGACGGGCAGCGTCTCACCTTCGTTGTAGTCCGCCACGATCTCGCGTTCCGGCGGAATGAAGTCTGCGTGCACCGCGGGCTCATAGTGCTCGCGCGTATACGCGTAACTCTTGGTCGAGCCTTCGTGGTCGTTGAACGTGACGCAGGGCGAGAGCACGTCGATGAGGGCGAAACCCTTGTGACGCAGGCCCGCCTGGATCAGCGGCACGAGCTGCTTCTTGTCCCCCGAGAAGCTGCGCGCCACGAACGTTGCACCCAGCGTGATCGCGAGCAGGACCGGATCGATCGGCGGCTGGAAGTTCGTCTCGCCCTTCTTCGCTTTCGTGCCCACGTCTGCGGATGCAGAGAACTGCCCCTTGGTCAGGCCGTACACCCCGTTGTTCTCGATGATGTACAGCATGTTCAGATTGCGGCGGATGGCATGGCAGAACTGGCCGAGCCCGATCGAGAGCGTATCGCCGTCTCCCGACACCCCGATGTAGTGCAGCTCGCGATTGGCCGCATTCGCGCCCGTGGCGATCGAGGGCATGCGGCCGTGCACCGAATTGAAGCCATGCCCGCCGCTCACGAAGTAGGCCGTGGTCTTCGAGGAGCAGCCGATGCCCGACAACTTCACGAGATTCTGCGGCTCGATATCGAGCCCCCAACACGCCTCGACGATGGCCGCCGTGATCGAGTCGTGCCCGCACCCGGCGCAGAGCGTGGACAACGAGCCCTCGTAGTCCCGCCGCGTGAGCCCGAGCGCGTTGCGCGGCAGCGAAGGATGGGAAACCTTGGGCTTTGCGAGATACGTCATGCGAGATCACCCGGCCGCGCCCAGTGCCTGCTCTCGCGGGCGCGGGCGCACTTCCTCCAGCACGCCCTCGACGATGAAGCTCGAGGAGATGGGCAGCCCGTTGTAATGAAGGAGTGAGCGCAGCTTCGAGCGGTCCACCTGCGTTTCGAGCGTGAGCAGGGACCGGAATTGCGCGTCGCGGTTCTGCTCGACCACGAACAGCAGCCGATGAGCCGCGAGAAAGCGCTCCACGTCCTCCGTGAACGGGAAGGACCGCACGCGCATGTAGTTCACACGCACGCCCTCGGTCTGGAGCACATCCATCGCCTCCCGGATTGCGCCGTCGCAGCTGCCGAGCGAGATGATGCCGATGTCGCCGCCGGCAGTGGCATCGATGACGGCGCGCGGCACGAGCTTCTTCGCCGTCTCCCACTTCTTCTTCAGGCGGTCCATGACGATCTGGTACTCCGCCGCATCTTCGGTATACACGCCATACTGTGTGTGGCCGGAGCCGCGGGTGAAGTACGCTGCCTTCGGGTGCACGCCCGGCAGCGTGCGCCAGGCGATGCCATCTCCATCCTTGTCGAGATAGCGATAGAACTTGTCGAGTTGCAGGATCTGCTCTTCGCTCAGGATCTTGCCGCGATCCGGCCGGTAGCCGTCGTCCCATTGCAGATCGCGGCACATCCAGTCGTTCATGCCGATGTCGAGATCGGACATCACGAGCACCGGAGTTTGCAGGCGTTCCGCCAGATCGAACGCCTGCACCGCCATGTAGAAGCACTCCTCGGGATTGGAGGGGTACAGGCACACGTGCCGCGTATCGCCATGGGATGCGTACGCGGCGGCGATGAGGTCGCACTGCTGCGTGCGCGTGGGCATGCCGGTGGATGGCCCGACACGCTGAATGTCGAAGATCACGGTCGGCACTTCGGCGTAGTACGCAAGCCCCAGGAATTCCGTCATCAGCGAAAGGCCCGGGCCCGAGGTCGCCGTGAAGGCGCGCGCGCCGTTCCACATGGCGCCGATGGTCATGCCGATGGCGGCCAGCTCGTCCTCCGCCTGGATGAACGCGAAATTCTTTCGGCCCGTTTCCGGGTCCACGCGCAACCGTTCGCAGAAGGCCTTGAACGCGTCCATCAGCGACGTGGAGGGCGTGATCGGATACCACGCGGCCACGGTCGCCCCGGCGAACACACAGCCGAGCGCAGCGGCCGTGTTGCCGTCGATCATGATGTGCCCGCTCGTCTTCGTCATTTTCTCCACGTGCAACGGCAGCGGGCACGCGAAGTTCTGCTTCGCGTAGTCATAGCCCAGCTGGACCGCTTTCATGTTGCTCTCGACGAGCTGCGGCTTCTTTGCGTAGGTCTCTGCGAGAAGCTGACGGATCTGCTCGATGTCCAGGTCCAGCAACGCCGCCAGCACGCCGGCGTAGCAGATGTTCTTCATCAGGATGCGCGTGCGCACCCCGTTGAAGTTCTCGTTGCACATCTTCGCGAGCGGCACGCCGAGGACGGTGATGTCCTCCCGCTTGAGCAGCGCAGGGCGCGGCCACGTGGAGTCGTAGATCAGATAGCCGCCCGGCATCACTTCCTTCACGTCGCGGGCGTACGTTTCCGCGTTCATGGCCACCATGATGTCCACGCGACCGGAACGGGCGACGTAGCCGTCCTTCGTCACGCGGATCTCGTACCACGTGGGCAGGCCCTGAATGTTCGAGGGGAAGTAGTTCTTGCCCATCACCGGCACGCCGCTGCGGAAGATGGATTTCATGAGCAGCGTGTTCGCGCTCGCCGAGCCGGTGCCATTCACCGTGGCGATCTTGATCACGAAGTCATTCACACGCGGGGCGGGAGTGCGGGACATGGCGTCAGGCGATCTTCGGGTTGCGGGCGGCGTCCGCGGCCGCGTTGTCGGCCGCATGCGGCCAGTGGACGAAGGACTTCTGCATGTCCCACGCGGCGGTGGGGCAGCGCTCGGCGCAGAGCCCGCAATGCAGGCACAGGTCCTCGTCCTTCACCATCACACGGCCGGTCTGCTTCAGTGGAGTGGAAACGAACAAGGCCTGCGAAAGATTCTTCGCCGGAGCGCGCAGGCGCGAGCGCAGGTCCGGCTCGGAGCCATTCACCGTGATGGTGAGGCAGTCCACCGGACAGATGTCCACGCAGGCGTCGCACTCGATGCAGAGCTTCGCGTCGAACACGGTCTGCACGTCGCAGTTGAGGCAGCGCTGCGCCTCCTGCGCCGCCTGCTCGATCGTGAAGCCGAGCTCCACCTCGATGTTCAGCTTCTTGAAGCGCTCCTTCAGCGAGACATGCGGCACGAGTCGCCGCTCGACCGGCGCGTAGTCGTTCGCGTACGCCCACTCGTGCACGCCCATCTTGCGGCTCTGGAGATTGACGCCCGGCGGCAGGCGATCCCGCACGGACTCGCCCTGGCAGTGGCGGTGAATCGAGATCGCGGCCTGATGGCCGTGCTCGACGGCCCAGATGATGTTCTTCGGGCCGAAGGCGGCATCGCCGCCGAAGAAGACGCCGGGCCGCGTGGACTGGAAGGTCACCTTGTCGACGACCGGCACGTCCCAGCGGTCGAACTCGATGCCCAGATCGCGCTCGATCCACGGGAACGCGTTCTCCTGACCGATCGCGAGAATCACATCGTCCGCCGGGAAGAACTCTTCGCCGACCACACGCTCGCCGACGATGCGGCCGTGATCGTCGAGCTCGTATTCCATCTGATCGAACAGCATGCCGGTGAGCCGGCCCTGCTCGGTGACGAAGGACTTGGGCGCGCGGTTCACGACGATGCCGACGCTCTCCTCCTCGGCATCTTCCAGCTCCCAGGCGGAGGCTTTGAAGAACGCGCGGGGCTTGCGGGCCATCACCTTCACGTTCTTCGCGCCGAGACGCAGGCTCGTGCGGCAGCAGTCCATGGCGGTGTTGCCCACGCCGATGATGAGCACGCGCTCGCCGATGCGGTCCACGTGGCCGAACGCCACCGACTCGAGCCACGCGATACCGATATGAATGTGGTCGGCCGCCTCCTGCCTGCCCGGAAGCTTGAGGTCCTTGCCCTTCGGCGCGCCCGAGCCGACGAACACGGCATCGAAGCCTTCGCCGAGCAGCGCCCGCAGGCTCGTGACCGGGTGGTTGAGCCTCAGGTCCACGCCCATGCGCACGATCTGCTGGATCTCCTCGTTCAGCACGTCCGGCGGCAGGCGAAAGGAGGGGATGTTCGTGCGCATGAGTCCGCCCGGCTCGGCGAACTGCTCGAAGATCGTGACCTCGTAGCCGAGCGGCATGAGGTCGTTCGCCACCGTGAGCGATGCGGGGCCGGCCCCGATGCAGGCCACGCGCTTGCCGTTCTTGCGCTTCGGAATCTTCGGCAGCCGCGCCGCAATGTCGGCCTCGCGGTGATCGGCGGCGACGCGCTTCAGGCGACAGATCGCCACCGGCTTCTGCTCGACACGGCCGCGGCGGCAGGCCGGCTCGCAGGGGCGGTCGCAGACCCGACCGAGGATGCCGGGGAAGACGTTCGAGTGCCGGTTCACCATGTACGCGTCGGTGAAGCGGCCCTGGGCGATGAGCCGGATGTACTCCGGCACGTCCGTGTGGGCCGGGCACGCCCACTGGCAGTCCACGACCTTGTGGAAGTAGTCGGGATGCTGGGTATCGGTCGGTTGCATCGATTGCCCCGTGAGCGGGGCCCCCCTCGAAGCCGCCTGTCGCCCCGCAAGTATAGAGAGGTGACCGCGATTGTCACTTTGGCGGGACAGTCGAGCCGTGGGCGGAGGCGCCACGGCGCGCGCGGTAACCGGACGTCCCGGGTGCAAATTGTGGGACGAAAAGACGACAGCGAACCCGGAGCTAGGCAGAATGCGGCGCCGATGCATTGTCACGCCGTCGGGTCGCATAGGGCCGCCAAGGCCGCTTTCCGGCAGGCGTGTCCGGCTCGGTGAAGGACTTCGCGACGACAATGGCTCTGAAACTACTCGTCATCGACGATCATCCTCTGATCCTCGAGGGGATTGCCGCGGCGCTGGAGGGATTCTGCGGAGGTGTGCACATCGTTGCCGCG
The DNA here is from genome assembly GCA_019683695.1 of Steroidobacteraceae bacterium. GTDB lineage: Bacteria > Pseudomonadota > Gammaproteobacteria > Steroidobacterales > Steroidobacteraceae > JADGHX01. The sequence continues at coordinate 7,934 of JADGHX010000001.1, read as the reverse complement.
CGCACGGCCGAGAAGGGGCTGGCGGCGGCCACCGCTCACCCGGACCTCGATCTCGTGCTGCTCGAACTGGTGTTGCCGGGAGTCAGCGGATTCGCCTTGATCCGGCAACTGCGGGAGCGGTTTCCGCATCTGCCGATCGTGGTGCTCTCGGCCATGGATGACGCGGCCAGCGTCAGTCGCGCGATGAAAGCGGGCGCGATCGGCTTCGTGCCAAAGTCTTCGGCCACGACGGTTCTGCTGAACGTGCTGCGTCAGGTGCTCGAGAACAACGCCACGCCGAGCGCGCTCGCCGCCACCCAGCCCGCATCGAGCGCGCACGTGCCGAACGTGGGCATCGCGCGCGACCTGCAGTTGCTCACGCTTCGGCAGATCGAGGTGCTCTCGCGCATGTGCCAGGGCAAGGCGAACAAGCAGATCGCGAGCGAGCTGGGGTTGTCGGAGAAGACGGTCAAGGCGCACGTCACCGCGATCTTCAAGGTGCTCGGCGTGGCCAATCGCACGCAGGCCGCGCTCGCCGCGCGCTCGGTGGGTGTGGTCTTCGCGACCTAGCTCATTGGAAAGTGAATCCCGCAGCGGTCTCCGACCCCACTGCCATCGAGAGGAGACCCCGACCAAGCACGAAGCCACCATCGCGCAGCCGCGCATATCGAGGGGCAAACGACATTTGTTGTTCTTGTTTAGAAAGACTCTTGTTTAGAAAGACCCGACCTCGTTGGTGACGTCTGGCGACGTGCTTGGATCAGGGACCAACGAGGGGGTCGGCTTTCTATCGGTGCGGGATCTTCCACGTCTCACCGTGGAGGTGGTGTGGGTCTTCCGCGGGACAAAGACGCTTTCCGACCCATTTTCCGTTGTGGTGATCACAACTCCCTGATTCTTCGAGTGGACTTTTCGGGCCATGAAGCTCGTTCCGCTTCGGGCGCGGCTGCGGCGCAAGGCCTATACTTCGCGCCCCATGGCTGACCATATCCCCACCGAGATCAAGCTGCGCTCCCGGTCCCGCGTGCTGGAAGTGACGTTCGAAGGGGGCGAGCGCTTCGAGCTGCCGTTCGAGTATCTGCGGGTGCACTCGCCCTCTGCGGAAGTGAAGGGCCATGGGCCCGGACAGGAAGTGCTGGTGCTCGGCAAGGAGAACGTGGGGATCAAGGCCGTGGAGCCCGTGGGCCAGTACGCCGTGAAGCTCGTCTTCGATGACGGCCACGACACCGGTCTCTACACGTGGAATTACCTGTACGAGCTCGGCGCCGAGCACGCCACCAAATGGGCTCGCTATCAGGAACGGGTTCGGGCGCATCACGCCAGCGCGGGCCGCAAACCCTCCTGAGCCCCGGGCCCGCGAGTGGGGCGCCGCGAGCCGCCCGCCAGTCCGAACTCGAGCGCATCGCGCCGCCGCGGGGCGCCAGTCCTCCTGAGCCCAAAGCCCGCGACGTCGGGTGCCGCGGGCCGACACCGGCTCGGGGGCAGGCGCCGACTCACCCGCCTTCGTTTCGAGAACGGGCGGCAAGCGCAACAAAGCCGGCGGCAATAGGCAATAAAAAAGGCCGAGCCCCATGCGGCGCCCGGCCTCAGTTACGTTTCAAGACCCCCGAATTGAGTCGGCACGGATTCTGCGCAGTGGCCAGTCCAAAAAGCAACCAATTCTTGCAGTATCTGGAAAAGGACTTTGCGCCCGGCCCGAAAGGTGGCTGCCGCGCCAGAGGTCAAGACAGGGGCCCGGCAGCGGCCATGGTGAGTCGCCCGATGCGGCACGGGCCTTTCGAGACCTGGCGAAACCGGCCACGAACCTTGAACAGGCCCTAGAATGGCGCCCCGCTGCCACCGGCGAGAAGAATGAGCGACACCCGATCCACCGATTTCGGCTACGAGCGCGTGCCCTGGAACGAGAAGTCCCGGCGCGTGCGCGGGGTCTTCGACTCCGTCGCCAGCAACTACGACCTGATGAACGACCTCATGTCCGGCGGCCTGCACCGGCTGTGGAAGCAGTTCACGCTCTCCCTGGCCAACCTGCGTCCCGGGCAGCGCGCGCTCGACGTGGCCGGCGGCACGGGCGATCTTGCGGCCGGCCTTGCGCGGCAGGTGGGCGATCGCGGCCTCGTCGTGCTCACGGACATCAATGCGGCCATGCTCACCCGCGGACGCGACCGGCTGATCAACGAGGGGCTCGTCAGCAATGTGCGGGTCGCGCAGGTGAATGCCGAGAAGCTGCCCTTCGCGGACAGCACGTTCGACTGCGTGACCATCGGCTTCGGTCTGCGCAATGTGACGGACAAGCCGGCGGCGCTGGCCTCCATGCGCCGCGTGCTCAAGCCGGGGGGCCAGCTGCTGATCCTCGAGTTCTCGCATCCGACCTCGGCCGCGCTCCGGCCGCTCTACGATGCGTACTCGTTCCGCGTGCTGCCGCTGCTCGGCAAGCTCGTCGCCGGCGACGAAGCGAGCTATCGCTACCTCGCGGAATCCATCCGCATGCATCCGGACCAGGAAACGCTGCTCGGCATGATGCGGGACGCCGGGCTCGAGGGCTGCCGCTATCACAATCTCACCGGCGGCATCGTGGCCGTTCACCGGGGGTATCGATACTGATCCGCGCACGCCGATGCTGACGTCCACCTTCGAAAACGTGCTCAACCGCGGCCTGCCGCGCTCGCCTCGTGCGCGCGAGCTCTGCCGCGAATTGCAGGGCCGCCGGGTTGGGGTGGACGTCACAGGCTTCACCCGCTGGGTCATGGAATCCACGGGCGAGTCCTTGCGCATCACGCGCGATGCCAGCGCGCCGGCCGAAGCCGAGCTGGTGGGCGGCCCGTTCAGTCTGCTGGCGCTTGTCGGGTCCGCGCCCGAAGAGGTCATTCAGCGCGGCGAGGTGGATGTGCGCGGCGACGCCGAGCTCGCACGCAAGTTTCGCGAGCTCGCATTGCTCCTGCGGCCCGACCTCGAAGAGGAGCTTGCGCAGCTGATCGGCGATGTTCCCGCGCATCAGCTTGGCCGGTTCGCACGCGCCGCGTTCAGCTGGACGAGCAAAGCCGCCTCCACCACGGTGCGCAACGTGGCGGAATATTTCGCGCACGAGCGGCAGCACCTCGTGCCGCGCGCGGAAGGTGAGCAGTTTCTGAAGGGCGTCGACGCCATCCGGGAAGATGTGGACCGCATGGAAGCCCGCGTCGAGCTGCTCGCGCGCACGCTGAGCGAGCGCGGCTCACAGAACAACTCGAATCCGGAACGAAAGTAGGCGCACCGCGCGCACCATGGGGATCGGCCTTAGATGAAGCTGCGCGTCCTTGCGCGTCTGATTGAAATCCAGCGCGTCCTGCTCCGCCACGGGCTGGACGACCTCGTGCGTGCCACACATCTTTATCGGCCGCTGCGTTTCGTTTTCTATCTCTCACCGGGGTTGTGGCTGTCCCGGCGGCGTGGCGCCACCCGCGGCGAGCGCCTGCGCCTCGCGCTCGAGGAGCTCGGCCCGATCTTCGTGAAGTTCGGCCAGGCGGTGTCGACGCGGCGCGACCTGTTGCCGAGCGACATTGCCGATGAGCTCGCGAAGCTGCAGGACCGCGTGCCGCCGTTCCCGGGAAGTCTGGCGCAGGCGGCCATCGAGCGCGCGTACGGACGCCCCGTCAGCGAGGTGTTCTCCGAGTTCGACGAAGTGCCGCTCGCCGCAGCCTCGATCGCGCAGGTGCACGTCGCAAAGCTGCGCACCGGGCAGGAAGTGGTGGTGAAGGTGCTGCGCCCGGGCATGCGCGAGGTGATCGCGCGCGATCTCGAAGTGCTGTATGCGCTCGCCGAGCTCGCGCACCGGTACTGGCCGGACGCGCGCCGCCTGCGCGCCATCGAGGTCGTGGCGGAGTACGAGAAGACCATTCTCGATGAGCTGGACCTCATGCGCGAAGCGGCCAATGCCGCGCAGCTCAGACGCAACTTCGCCGGCTCGCCGCTGCTGTACGTGCCCGAGGTGTACTGGGATTACTGCCGCATCGACGTGATGGTGATGGAGCGGATCCGCGGCGTGCCGATCAGCGACATGGCGGCGCTGCGTGCCGCGGGAACGGACATCGCGAAGCTCGCGCGCAACGGTGTGGAGATCTTCTTCACGCAGGTGTTCCGCCACAATTTCTTCCACGCGGACATGCACCCCGGGAACATCTTCGTTCTGGTGGACGACCCGGCGAACCCTCGCTATGCCGCTGTGGACTTCGGCATCGTGGGCACGCTGGACCCGCGCGATCAGCACTATCTCGCCGAGAATTTCCTCGCCGTGTTCGACCGCGACTACCGGCGCGTCGCGCAGCTGCACGTGGAATCCGGCTGGGTGCCGCCGGGCACGCGCGTGGACGAAATGGAATCCGCCGTGCGCACGGTGTGCGAGCCGATCTTCGACAAGCCGCTGAAGGACATCTCGTTCGGCACCATTCTGCTGCGGCTGTTCGAGATCTCGCGGCGCTTCAACATGGAAGTGCAGCCGCAGCTCATCCTGCTGCAGAAGACACTGCTCAACATCGAAGGGCTCGGGCGCGACCTCTACCCGGACCTGGATATCTGGAACACGGCGAGCCCCATCCTGCGGGACTGGATGCGCGAGCGCATGAGCGTACGGCAGGTGTTCTCCGCGCTGGGGAAGGAAATGCCGGAGCTGTTCGAAGCGGCACGCGTTCTGCCCGCGCTCGTGGCGCGCACGATCCAGCGCGCACAGCACGGCGGCCTGCGTGTCCAAATCGAGTCACCGCAGATCGATGAGCTGAGGGCGGCACTCCGCGCATCCAACAGGCGGCGTGACGCGATCACGATTGGCGCGGTGATCCTGCTTGGCGGTCTCTTCTGGTTGATCGCCTCCCGTCCGCCCGTGTGGGCGGGATGGGTGATTTCCGCAATCGGTGCCGGCTGGCTCGTGACCACGTGGCGGCGGTGATGCGCTGACGTGGGCGCCGGTCTTGTGGACGCGCTCGTACGCCACTGTTAGCCTGCCGCGCTCTCCATGCGACGACATCACTCTCTCACCGAGGGGTCCATCAGCCGTGGACTCCTGCTGTTCGCGTTGCCGATTCTCTACGGCAACGTTCTTCAATCGCTGAACACTTCAGTGAACGCGTTCTGGATCGGGCGCTTCCTCGGCGAGGCGGCGCTCGCAGCCGCGTCGAACGCGAACAGCGTGGTGTTCCTGATCTGGGCGGGCATCTACGGGCTATCGATGGCGTCCACGATTCTCGTGGGCGTGTATCTCGGCGGAAAGCGCGTGGAGGACGCGAAGCACGCCGTGGGGACGAGCACCACGTTCTTCGTCCTGCTCTCGCTCGCAACAGCCGTGCTCGGCGCGGTGCTGTGCGAGCCCATTCTCGTCTTGATGAAGACACCTGCCGCGTCATTGCCACTCGCCGTGGCGTACCTGCGCGTGATGTTCGTGGCGTTGCCGCTCAGCTTCATGTACGTGTTCGTCATGTCCGTGCTGCGCGGCGCGGGGGACTCGAAGACGCCCTTCCTCTTCCTGCTGATGTCCGTCGTCCTCGACGTGGTGCTCAATCCGGTGCTCATCTTCGGCCTCGGTCCGTTCCCGCGACTCGGCATCGCGGGCTCGGCATGGGCGACGGCATTTGCGCAGTCGGTCACCTTCTTCGCGCTCGTGTGGCACCTGTATCGCGTGAAGCATCCGCTGCGGCTGGGCGCGCACGAGCTCGACCGGCTGAAGCTCGATTTCGCGGTCGTGCGCACGCTCGTGGTCAAGGGCGTGCCGATGGGCCTGCAGCTCGTGGTCATCTCGCTGAGCGGCGTGCTGATGATCACGCTGGTGAACCGGTTCGGCACCGACACCACGGCCGCCTATGGCGCGGCATTCCAGGTGTGGCAATACGTGCAGATGCCCGCATTCGCCATCGGCATGGCTGTGTCGTCCATGGCCGCACAGAACGTCGGCGCGCAGAAGTGGGATCGGGTGAGCGCTGTGGCGCGCGCGGGCGTGCTGTTCAGCGTGCTGCTCACCGGCACCATCGTGCTGCTCATCGAGCTGTTCAGCACCAAGGCGCTTGGCATCTTCGTGCCGGCGGGCTCGGTCGCCTTGCGCACAGCCGAGCATCTGAACCAGATCGCGGCGTGGTCCTTCATCCTGCTGGGCGTCTCGATGGTGCTGTTCGGCGTCGTGCGCGCCACGGGCGCGGTGATGGCGCCGCTTGCGATTCTGGCCGTGTCGCTTCTCGGGGTGCGTTTCCCGCTTGCGCTGTCCCTTGTGGATGCCTGGGGCGCGGACGCCATCTGGTGGAGCTTCCCGATCTCGTCGTCGGTCGCGGTCGTGCTTGCGGCCCTGTACTACCGGTTTGGCGGCTGGCGCTCATTGCAGATCCATCCGCTGCCGCAGCGAAACACCTCCGTCCCCGCCACTGACTGACACGCTGACGCTCGCGCGTACGCCGCGCGCGCTCACTCATGCGCCAGCGTTCTCGGCGATGCGCATCGTGCGCGTGATGAGCCGGGCGCACCCTCCTGATCAGCAGGATCAAGCTCCGGGCCAGGGGCTTTGCACCCGAGCGTCGTTGCCCACGCGGCCCAGCCGCCGGCCCCGTTTCACGCCGCACGATAATTGCTCTGTCGCGTGTGCTTCATCGCGCACGACGCGCCGAGTGTTTCGACGTTCCTGCGCGGGGCTCGAGTTGGCACGAGAGGCACGAGAGAAGGAGAGCAGCGTGAAAATCAACGAACTCATGACGCGACAGGTCGAGATCTGCAGCCCCAACGACACCATTCAGCAGGCGGCGCGGACGATGGCGAAGATCGACGCGGGCGTGCTGCCCGTGGGCGAGAACGATCGCCTCGTCGGCATGATCACGGACCGTGACATCGCCGTGCGAGCGGTGGCGGAGGGCAAGAGTCCGACGCAATGCCGCGTGCGGGACGTCATGAGCTCCGAGGTGCGCTACTGCTTCGAGGATGACGACGTCATCGAAGTGGCAGAGAACATGTCGGAGCAGCAGATCCGGCGGCTACCCGTCGTCAATCGCGACAAGCGACTCGTCGGCATCATTTCCCTCGCCGACATCGCCCGTCAGCACGGCCCACAGCAGGCCGGCGAAGCCCTCCAGGGCATCGCCCGCCCCGGCGGCCTGCACACCCAACACTGACACGACCCCCGGCCAGTCGCGCGCGCAAACCCCAGCGCGCCGCTGGCCCTCGCCCTCTCTCTTCACACGCGTGTCCCCACACGAGCCCGCGTGGCGGCATGAAGTGCCGCGCAGGCGCGTCAGCGAACGAAGGGGTGTGCTCGCCACGCGTCCTCGCCACAGACGCATCAACGCGCAAAGGGGTGTACTCAGCACGCGTTCGCGCCGCAGAAGCCCATCAGCGAGCGCAAGGTGCGTGCAAGAGGGTCCCTCGGCGGCCGTCTCGGGCGCCGCGTTCCCCGCGTTAAGCGCCGCGCACCTCTGCACCGACTCTTGGGACGCGCGCATGTAGCGCGGCGTAGCGGGGAATGCGGGACCGCCGAAAATCGCCGTCTCCGGCGATTTTCGAAGCGCGCCCGAGTAGGCCGCCGAGGGACCCTCTTGCACGCGCCTCCGCTCGCCGGCACGGCCGTTCGCGCCAGCCCACGCCAAACATTCTTCTTCAGGGAGTTTTCAAAGCGCGCCCGAGCACGCCGCGGAAATCCTCTTGCACGCCCCTCCGCTGGCCGGCACAGCCCATCGCGCCGCACCTCACACGAGCGCCAATCACGTATTACTTCTCACAGCGACTGGCACCAACGCCCGATCGACGTTCAGAACACGACACCAGTCACCCGCCTCCCGCAGGCTCAATCCAAATCGCGCGAGCCCGTCCACACAGCTCGCCGTCTTCATCAAACAACGCCGTCCCCGCCTCATGCTTCCGCCCCCGCGACCCCAAGTGCCACGCCACCACGCGACACGACTCCTCCACGTGCACAAGCCGATCCCAGACTCTTATAACCATCTCCGAGCCCACGA